>NZ_QNVX01000050.1:0-118643 GCF_003314725.1 Rhodovulum sp. BSW8 | reverse complement strand
CCGCTGGGACACCGGCGTCCGACGAAACCCCCGCCCCGGCTGAACCGGCGGACCCGGAAAGCGCCGCGGCCGACATGCCCGCAGCCAAGCCCGACGCCGACGACGAGACACAAAGCACAGAAACACCCTCCGAGGCGGCGGCGGCTCCCGCGCCTTCGGAGGCTGCCGCCGGACCCTCCGGTGAGACGGCAGCGACCGGAGCCGGGGCGTCTGGCGCAGGACGGCGAAATCGCCGGCGGCCCGGCCCGGCCGGAAAGCCCGGCGGTAAAGGGCGCTGAAACGAACAGCCCCCGCCGAACCGGCGGGGCAAGGACGGGAAACGGCCGGAGCCCGGGCGCGACGCGCGCCCGGGACCGGGATCCCACCGGCGCCGGAACGGCGGGGCGGGGCGGGCCGAGAAGAACAGGACAGGACGATGCAGGTGACTGGGAACATGATTGATCGGATCGTAGCCGAGGTGCTGGCCCAAGGCCGCGCCGCGGCCAAGGAGGCCGCGGCCCCGACGGCGGCTGCCGGCCCCGAGGCCGATCCCGCTCTGGTGCCGATCGGCGTGTCGAACCGGCATATCCACCTGTCGCGCCAGGACATGGACGCCCTCTTCGGCCCGGGCGCCATGCTGACCCGCAAGAAAGCGATGAAACAGCCCGGCCAGTACGCCGCCGAGGAAACCGTCATCATTCGCGGCGCCAAGGGCGAGATCGGCAAGGTCCGCGTGCTCGGGCCGCTGCGCAAGGACACCCAGGTCGAGATTTCCATCGCCGACGGCTTCGTGCTGGGCGTCAAGCCGCCGCTTCGGATGTCCGGCAAGCTGGGCGACACGCCCGGCATCGAGATCGTCGGGCCGCAGGGCACGGTCCGCAAGGACTCGGGCGTCATCGCCGCGATGCGCCACATCCACATGCTGCCCGAAACCGCGGCCCGGCTGGGTCTGGCCAATGGCGACGAGGTCAGCGTGCTGGTCGGCGGTCCGCGCGGCGGGATCATGCATCACGTCGTGATCCGCGCGGCCGAAGCCTCGGCCACCGAAATGCATATCGACGTCGAGGAGGCAAACGCCTTCGGGCTGAGGAACGACGACCTCGTGCGGATCCTCAGGGACTGATCCGGACGACGAGCGAGACGGAGACGGAACGATGAGCACCGACAGGACATTGCGCGACTTCGCCGAGCTGATCCGCTCGGGGTCTGTGGTGCCCGCCGAGGCCTGGGCCAAGGGTCCGCTGAAGGTCGGCGTCGACCTCGGCACCGCGAACCTGGTGCTGGCCGTGCTCGATGCGTCGAACCGCCCGGTCGCGGGCATCACCCACCATTCGACGGTGGTCCGCGACGGCATCGTCGTCGACTATATCGGCGCGGTCCGCGCGGTCACCGCGATGAAGGCCGAGCTTGAAAAGCGGATCGGCCGGCCGCTGCTGAAAGCCGCCGCCGCGATCCCGCCCGGGGTGCATCCCGGCAGTACCAAGGCCATCGGCAATGTCGTCGAGGCCGCCGATTTCGAACTGGCCGAGATCGTCGACGAACCCGCCGCCGCCGCCCGCTTCCTGGGCGTCTCGGACGGGGCGGTCGTCGATGTCGGCGGCGGCACCACCGGCATCAGCGTGCTGAAGGACGGCAAGGTTCTCGCCTCCTTCGACGAGGCCACCGGCGGCACCCACATGACCCTGGTCCTGGCCGGTGCGCGCGGCCTGCCCTTCGACGAGGCCGAGGCCGAAAAGCTCGTTCCCGCGAATGAACGCATGGTTTTCGCGGTCGTCCGCCCGGTGGTCGAGAAGATGGCCAGCATCGTCGAACGTTTCCTGCGGGCCCATCCCGATGTGGACACGGTCCATGTGGTGGGCGGCGCCTGCACCTTCAGCGAGTTCGAAAGCGTCTTTGCCAAGCAGACCGGCCGCCGGATCGTCAAACCGGCCGAGCCTCTGCTGGTGACGCCGCTTGGCATTGCCATGTTCCCGCTGGCGACAGGAGACAAGTGATGGACCGCTCCGCGCTCGACACGCTTCTGAACCGGGCCCTGCTGGACCTGCTGTCGGACCGCATCGTCGCCCGGCTGAAGGCGCGCGAACGCTCGGCGCTGCTGCTCTTTTCGGGCACCGATCTGGGGCTCGACCCGGCGCTGAAATCGCTGTCGAAACTGACCGATGCGGGCTGGAGCTTCGAGATCCGCCGCACCCCCGACGCCGCCGGGCTTCTGACCCCGGAACGGCTGCGGCTGCTGGGCGGCGCGCGGGCGATCCCGCCGATGGCGGCGCCCGGGGAAACCGATATCGACGGCGCGCTGGGCCGCAACGGCCTGGTGGTGGTGCCCGCGCTCAGCGTGGCACTGGCCGCGCGCGCCTCGCTCGGCATGGCCGAGGACGAGGTCTCGTCGCTGCTGACCGGCGCGCTCGAACGCGGCCGCCGGGTGGTGGTGGCGCGCGACGGCGTCTGCCCCGCAAGCCGCGAGCGCAACGCACGCGGGCTGACCGGAAACGCGGCCTTCCGCGAGATGCTGGCCGGACATCTGGTCCGACTGGAAAGCTATGGGGTCGAGCTGGCCTGGGCCGCGAAGCTGGGCGATGCCATCGCGTCCCCGCGGCCGGGCGACCGGGGGCCGGGCCCGGGCCGGAGGACTGCGACACCCTCCGTGCCCGGGTCGCGGGTCTTCGGCCGGAGCGCGGCCCAGACGCTGGACTCGACCGAGTTGCGGATCGGGTCGGACGTGCTGATCACGCCGCTGGCGGCGGAAGAATTGCGGGCCCGGCATGTCCGGGTCGTGCGAGTGTGAGGAGAAGGGCGATGCATCTGGGACGTGTGATCGGAACCGTCGTCTCGACCAGCAAGGACCCCAGCCTTGTGGGCTCCAAACTGCTGATCGTGGCGCGGCTGACCCCGCAGCTGGACCCGACCGGGTTCACCGAAATTGCCGTCGACACGGTCGGCGCGGGCTATGGCGAGACGGTGATCGTTTCGAAGGGCAGCGGCGCGCGCATGGCGGGCACGCTGGGCAAGTCGGTCTCGGATGCCTCGATCGTCGGCATCGTCGACACCGTCGAGACCCATTGAGGGAGGCCCGGACATGCACTGCGATATCGACGCCCAACTGATCGAACGCCTGGTCACGGCCGCGCTGGAACGGCGCGCCCTGCCCGCCGCCCCGGAACGCTCGCTGACCCTGGCCGAGGCCGAGGCCATCGCGGCCCGCGCGCAGGCCGCCTCGGCGGCGATGGGCGTGCCGATGGTGATCGCGGTGGCCGACGCGACCGGCGCCCAGATCCTCTTCCACAGGATGGAGGGCAGCCTGCCCGCCAGCGCGGCGCTGGCCCCCGGCAAGGCCTGGACCGCCGCCGCGTTTCGCATGGGCACCGACGAGCTGGGCCGCCAGGCCCAGCCGGGCGGGATGCTTTTCGGGGTCGAGGCGACGCTCGACGGCCGCGTCGTCCTGTTCGGCGGCGGGCTTCCGGTCCGCCGCGACGGCACCGTGATCGGCGCCGTCGGGATCAGCGGCGGCACCGTCGACGAGGACATGGCCATCGCGCGCCAGGCCCTGAACGGAATTTGAACGGATTGGGGCTCGGCCCCGAAGAAGGAGCGGAAAGATGAACGACAAGGATATCAGCGACGCCGTGGCCCAGGTGCTGAACGGCTATGGCAGCGCGGCGGCCAATATCGGGGCGGGCACGCCCCCGGCCCAGCCGAAAAGCGGCAAGCCCATGTCCGACCTCGTGGCGCAGATCTTGGCCGAAACGGGCTCTGCCCCGGCGGCGGCAGAGGCGGCGCAACCGGACTACGTGCCCGGCTCGAAACGCTGCTGCTGGTCCAAGGCGCATCCCTCGGACGATCCGCTCGACGATATCGTCAACGGCCTCGTCGCCCGCGCGCTCGGCGACAAGCAGCCATGCACGGTCTGTCCGCATTCGGCCGGGTCCGAGGCGGTCGCCGTTTCGGACGAGGAGGCGACTACGCTCGGCGACGGCGTCTTCGCGAGCATGGACGAAGCCGTCGCGGCGGCCGAACTGGCCCAGCGGCAGTACCTCTTCTGCACCATGGCCGCCCGCAAACGCTTTACCGACGGCATCCGCGAGGTGATCCTGTCGAACGGCACGCTCGAGCGGATCTCGCACATGGCGGCCAACGACACCGGAATGGGCAATGCCGCCCACAAGATCATCAAGAACCGGCTGGCCTGCGAAAAGACCCCGGGGATCGAGGATCTGACGACCGAGGCGCTCAGCGGCGACGAGGGCCTGACGCTCGTCGAATATTCGCCCTTCGGCGTGATCGGCGCGATCTGCCCGACCACCAACCCGACCGAGACCATCATCTGCAACGCGATCGGCATGCTGGCCGCGGGCAACGCGGCCGTCTTCAGCCCCCACCCGCGCGCCAAGAAGGTCTCGCTTCTGGTGGTCAAGCTGATCAACCGCAAGCTGGCCACGCTCGGGGCACCCGCGAACCTCGTGGTGACGGTGCAGGACCCCTCGATCGACAACACCAACGCGATGATGGCCCATCCGAAGGTGCGGATGCTGGTCGCGACCGGCGGCCCGGGCATCGTCAAGACCGTCATGTCGACCGGCAAGAAAGCCATCGGCGCCGGTGCGGGCAACCCGCCGGTGGTGGTCGACGAGACCGCCGACATCGAGAAGGCGGCGCGCGACATCGTCAACGGCTGCAGCTTCGACAACAACCTGCCCTGCATCGCCGAGAAGGAAGTGATCGCGGTCAACCAGATCGCCGACTACCTGATTTCGGAAATGCAGAAATGCGGCGCCTACCTGATCAAGGACCCGGCGGTCATCAAGCAGCTTGAGGGCGTGGTCATCAACCAGAAGGGCGGGCCGCAAACCTCCTGCGTCGGCAAGAGTGCCGCGCATCTGCTGGGCCTGATCGGCATCACCGTCGGCGAGGACGTCAAGGTGATCCTGACCGAAGCCGACAAGGACCATGTCTTCGTGCAGGAAGAGCTGATGATGCCGATCCTGCCGGTGGTCCGCGCGCCCAGCGTCGACGATGCCATCGACCTGGCGGTCGAGCTGGAACACGGCAACCGCCACACCGCGATGATGCACTCGAACAACGTGCGCAAGCTGACCAAGATGGCGAAGCTCATCCAGACCACGATCTTCGTCAAGAACGGGCCGTCCTATGCCGGGCTCGGTGTCGGCGGCGAAGGCTACGCGACCTTCACGATCGCGGGTCCGACCGGCGAAGGGCTGACCTCGCCCAAGTCGTTCGCCCGCAAGCGCAAATGCGTGATGGTCGAGGCGCTGAACGTCCGCTGAGGCGGGCGTCGGCAGAAACTTCAGGGAAGAGATCAGGGGAAACGGGACCATGAACACGAGGATCATCAACGCGCCGCAAGAGAATATCATGGATATGCTCACCCGGCGCATCGCCCCGCATACCCGGAAATGGATCGAGGCGAATCCGATCTCTGCGATGGGGCTCGTCCAGACCAGCGTCCCTGATCTCTTCTACTTCGCTGACGTGGCCGGAAAGGCGGCCAACGTCTACACGGTCGAGCTTTTCGGGTCCTGCCCCCAGACCACCACGACGCTGGCGATCCTGGGCGAGACCTCGGCCGTGCGGGCGGCGATGGCGGCAATCGAGGCGGCGCAAGGCCCCGCCTTCTGACCAGCCGCCCAACGCAGCGGCGGCAAGACAAACGGAAGGGACAAAAAGATGTCCGACATCGATTTCGACAAAGAAGGCACGGTCTTCGACATCCAGCGCTATTCGATCCATGACGGCCCGGGCCTGCGCACCATCGTCTTTCTCAAGGGCTGCCCGCTGCGCTGCCGCTGGTGCTCGAACCCCGAAAGCCAGAGCCCCGAGCCGGAACTGTTCTTCCGTGCGTCGAGCTGCATCAAATGCGGCCAATGCGTGCCGGTCTGCCCGACCCAGGCGCTGGCGCCCACGAATCCGGGCTTCGTCGACCGGGACAAATGCGTCAAATGCGGCACCTGCGCCGGGGTCTGCCCGACCCAGGCGCTGACCATCTCGGGCAAGAAGATGACCGTGGCCCAGGTCATGCAGGAACTTCGCAAGGACGCGATCCACTATCGCCGCTCGGGCGGCGGCGTGACGCTGTCGGGCGGCGAGCCGCTCTTTCAGCACCAGTTCGCCAAGCATCTGCTGATGGCCTGCCACGAGCAGGGCTGGAATACCGCGATGGAAACGACGGGCTACACGACGCGCGAGATCGTGCGCGATGTGATCCCCCATGTCGATCACGTGCTGCTCGACATGAAGGCCATCGACCCCCAGGTGCACGTCGCCCAGACCGGTGTGGAAAACCGGATCATCCTGGAAAACGCGCTTTGCATCTCGTCGCTGACCCACACCGTGGTGCGCATCCCGGTGGTTCCGGGCGTCAATGACACCGTCGAGGCGGCCGAGGCCGTGGCCTGCTTCGCCAAGCTGATGCCCGGCGTCGATACCGTGCACCTGCTGCCATACCACTCGTTCGGCGAGAACAAATACGCCCTGCTCGGCCGGTCCTATCCGATGGGCAACACGCCGAACATGAAACCCGAGGAAGTGGCCCCGCTGGTCGAAAAGATCGAAAGCCACGGCCTGAAATGCGTGATCGGGGGCTGACCCCGGCCGCGCGCTACAGCGAAGAAGGCGTCGGACATGTCGTACACAAGCTCTGAATCAGTCACCGAAGGCCACCCGGACAAGGTCTGCGACCAGGTCTCCGACGCGATCCTCGATGCCTACCTGACCCGGGACCCGATGGCGCGCGTCGCCGCCGAGGTCCTGGCGTCGGGCAATACCCTGCATATCGCGGGCGAGATCACCTCGACCGCCCATGTGGACGTGGCCGCCGTGGCCCGCGGCGTGCTGCGCCGGATCGGCTATGACGATCCCGACCTCGGTTTCGATGCCGAGGGCTGCTTCATCCTGACCGACCTGCACGAACAATCGCCCGACATCGCCATGGGCGTGTCGCGCGACGCCGAACTGGGCGCGGGCGATCAGGGCATCTTCTACGGCTTCGCCTGCGACGAAACCCCGACGCTGATGCCCGCCGCGATCCATTATGCCCACCGGCTGACCGAGACCCTGGCCGAGGTGCGCCATTCCGGCCGCCTGCCCTGGCTGCGTCCCGACGGCAAGGCCCAGGTCACCTTCGAAAACGACGCCGACGGACGCCCCGCGATCCTGCGCAGCCTGGTCCTGTCGGCCCAGCACGACCCCTGCGTCACCCGCGAGGACATGCTGCGCGGCCTGATCGAAGAGGTGGTCGCGCCGGTGATGGGGCACTGGCTGCGGGCCGATACGCGGGTGCTGATCAACCCCACCGGCCGGTTCGTGCTGGGCGGGCCCGCCGCCGATACCGGGCTGACCGGCCGCAAGCTGATGGTCGACACCTATGGCGGCATCGGGCGCCACGGCGGCGGGGCGTTTTCCGGCAAGGATTCGACCAAGGTCGACCGCACGGCGGCCTACATGTGCCGCTATATCGCGAAAAATATCGTCGCAGCACGGATCGCACAAAGTTGTGAAGTATCGCTCGCATTTGCGATAGGTCAGTTACTTCCCGAGATGGTAGGGATTACCTTACCTTCTGGCTGCGAGACAGATCCGGACAAGCTTGAAAAAGCGGTCCGGTCGGTCTTCCCGCTTTCGGTGGCGGGAATGATCGAAACCTTGGAGCTTCGTCGGCCGATCTTCGAAAGAACGGCGGCCTACGGGCATTTTGGGCGGGACACAGAGGGGTTCCCATGGGAGCGGACGGATCGGGCGGTCGCCTTGCAGAAGGCTTGCAACTGACATCCGAGCCCCGTCCGAATTCATGCATAAATAATACACCTTCTCCCCGCGGCGGCGGCGAGACCCTCGAAGCAAAAGCCGCCCGCCGCCAGCGCCTTGCCGACCTCATGAGCGTCGACATGCTGCAGAAGGTACAGGACAACTTCAGCGCGGCGGTGGGGGTGGCGATGGTGATCGTCGACCCCGAAGGCGAGCCGGTCACAAGGCCAAGCGGGTTCAGTTCCTTCTGCGACACGATCCGGCACCATCCGAAATGGCGCGAGCGGTGCTATCACTGCGACGCGGTGGGCGGGCGCACGGCGCTGTCGACCGGCGATCCCTCGATCTACAAATGCCATGCGGGCCTCGTCGACTTCGCCGCGCCGATCATCATGCGGGGCGAATATCTGGGCGCGGTGATCTGCGGCCAGGTCAAGATGCGGCCCGGCGAGATGGCGCCCGACCTGGTGGACCTGTCGGGCCTCTTCCCGGTCGAGGCGTCCTGGCGCGAGGACCCGCGCCTGATGGCGCTTTACCATGACATCGGCGAGATTTCCTACGGGCGGCTCCGCTCGGCGGCCTATTCGCTGTTCTACATCGCCTCGCATATCGTCGAGGAAAGCTATTCCAGCAGCGTCACCCAGGAGCTTTACGCCAAGAACCTGCGGCTGATGGAGGAATCCAAGCGCCGGGCCGAACTGGAACGTTCGCTCCGCGAGGCGGAACTGCAGGCCCTGTCCTATCAGGTGAACCCGCATTTCCTGTTCAACGTGCTCAACACCATCGGTCGGCTCGCGCTGATCGAGGACGCGGCGCAGACCGAAAACACGGTCCATGCCTTTGCCGACATGATGCGGTATATCCTCAAGAAAAGCGGCACCCAGTTCGTGCCGCTCGCGACCGAGGTCGATCACGTCAAGAACTACCTGTTCCTGTTGCGGCTGCGGCTGGGCGACCGCTTCACCTTCTCGATCGACCTGCCCGCCGATCTGGCCGAGGTGACCTGCCCCTTCATGGTCCTGCAGCCGATCGTGGAAAACTGCATGAACTACGCGATCGAACCGCGCGAAAGCGGCGGTCTGATCGATATCACCGCCTATCGCGACGGCCATGACGTGATCGTGGACATCGTCGACAATGGCGACGGCATCCCGACCGAACGGCGGATCCAGGTTCTGGCGGGCGTTGCCGACCGCAGCGGTCGCAAGAGCATCGGGCTGCACAATGTCGACAGCCGGATGCGGCATTATTTCGGCGATGGCCACGGGCTGGAAATCGTCAGCCCGTTCCGCGGCGGCCGCGGCACGCTGGTGCGGCTGCGCCTGCCCACCGATTTCGACGAGGCCGCGGTCTAGGCCCGCGAGCGACAAGGAAGCGGAAAGATGTTCGACATCGCGATCATCGAAGACGAAGAGCTGGAACGCCGCGCCCTGCGCAGCATTCTGGAAAAGAACCTCGACGGCGCGCGGATCGTCGGCGAGGCCCGCAACGGCACCGAGGCCATGGCCCTGATCGACGGCCAGCATATCGACCTGATGCTGATCGACATCAAGATCCCGCGCCCCAACGGGCTCGAGATCATCCAGTCGGTGCGCGACCGCGGCCTGGCGACCAAGGTCATCATCCTGACCGCCTACGATTATTTCGAGATCATGCAAACCGCGATCCATCTCAAGGCGGACAATTTCCTGCTGAAGCCCATTCGCACCGACGATCTGCTGAAGGCGGTTCACGAATGCCTTGCCACGCACGAGCCGATGGCGGCCCGGGCTGCGGGGTCCTGGACCGTGACCGCCCCTGCCCCCGATGCGATCCGCGTCCCCGAACCGCCGGTCGGCGACCGCATCGCAGGCCTCGTGGATCACAGCGCCTATCGCGAATGCCTGGCTCTGGTTCGCCGTCATCTCGAAGCCATCTATGCCCAGCGCGAGGCCTCGCCGCGCCGCGCGGTGCTGGAATTCCTGCGCATCATGCTGCAGGTGGTCGAGGCGCGCGGTCTTGCCCTGCCCCCGACGCTGGCCCGCCAGGTCGAGACGCTCGAATCCCAGCGGCTCGACCTGCACAGCCATTTCCAGGTGCAGGAAGTGCTGTGCCAGCTCACCGACGTGCTGTTCGAGGCCAGCGAATCCGGCGGGGCCCATGCCTCGGGCCGCATTCAGGACGTTCTGAACTACATCGAACGGAACCTGCACAAGGGCGTCACGCTGGAAGATGCTGCGGATTTCGCCCAGATCAGCCCCTGCTATCTCAGCCGGCTGTTCCGCAAGGAGATGGACGTGACCTTCATCTCCTACCTCAAGACCCAGCGGATCGAGCGCGCCAAGGAACTGTTGCAGGACAGCGATCTGCCGATCACCAACGTCTCGCTCGACCTCTCCTTCCAGGACGCCAACTATTTCTGCAAGGCGTTCAAGAAAGAGGTCGGCCTGTCGCCTTCGGAATACCGACGCCGGTTCCGCTAGGCCGGACCCGAAGCAAGATCACCGAGAGCCGCACTGGCAGCCCACGCGCCGCAACGGCGGATGCCATGCCATTGATTAAAAATGTCATGATCCTGTGATCCGGGCAGCTTAACCGACACGGGGCCCGCACCCCCGCGGGCACGATCTGCGCCCACTTCGCAATCAGGAAGGACATCATGAAGCTCGTTTCGAACGGCGCCCTTGTCGGTGCGCTGCTGACTGCGCTTTGCCCGCTGCTGGCGCCCCCGGTCGCCCAGGCCGCCACGCTCGACTGGCAGACCCTGTCCGGTCAGGCCCCGAAGGTGATCGGCCATCGCGGTGCGCCCAACTATCTGGCCGAAAACAGCCTGCCCGGCTACGAACTGGCGGGCGATCTTGGCGCCGACATGGTTGAGACCGACGTTCAGGTCAGCAAGGACGGCGAGCTGATCGTCATGCATGACGGCACGCTCGAACGCACCACCGACATCGCCGCCAGGTTCCCGCCCCGGAACGGCGGCTACAGGGTCGCCGATTTCACCCTGGCCGAGATCAAGCAGCTGACGCTGCTGCCGACCGGCTCGGCCTCCTACAGCCATCCGGGCTTCACCCCCACCACCGATTTCAGCGTGCCGACGCTGGGCGAGTTCCTCGACACCGTGAATGCCTACAATGCCACTCACGGCACCGATCTGGGCGTGCTGACCGAGCTGAAATCGAGCTACACCCCCGAGGTCAACGCCAAGGTCGTGACCGAGATGCTGGACAAGGGCTTCGGCGAAACCGGCTCGAACGGCGCGGTGCAATCCTTCAGCGTGGCCAACGTGCGCGAGATGTCGGCGCTGTTCGATGCCGCCGGGGCCGATGTCTATGTCGATCTCCTGGGCTATGGTGGCGTGCAGACCGCCGAGGGCTGGGCGCTGGGCCTGAACGGGTCGGGCACCAGCTACGAGTTGCTGAGCGAACTGGCCGGTTACGCCGATGCGGTGGCCAGCAGCTACAGCTACATCACCGAAGACTTCGTCGCGGCGGTGCATGCGGCCGGGCTTGAAATCTATGCCTGGACCCTGCGCCCGACCGACGAGGCCTCGGCCGCAGCGCTTCTGGCCGATTTTCTGGCCTGGGGTGTCGACGGCTTCATCACCGACAACGCCGATTATGTGAACGCCGCCCTGGCCAACAGCGGCTATGACGTGGCGCCCGCTCCGGTGCCGCTTCCGGCCGCGCTGCCGATGCTGCTGGCGGGCATGGCCGCGCTTGGCGGCCTCGCGCGCCGCCGTCGCCCGGCCCTCGCGGCCTGAGCCGCTGTCTTTTGCGGCCGGCATCCCCGGCCGCCCCTTCCCCGTTCCATGAGGACCCCCATGTTCACCGCCCTGTTCCGCTCTCTCTTCGCGCCCGTCCTGCGCCGCGCGCTGCCCGCCGTTCTGCCCGCCGTTCTTCTGGGTGCCCTGGCCTCGCCGGTCGCCGCCGCCAGCCTGATCGTCAACGGCACCTTCGACAACACGACCGACGGCTGGGAAGGCACCTACCGGCTGCGCTCGACCGATCCCTGGATCGACACCGGGTCCTATTTCTTTGCCGGGCCCGGCACCTTCAGCGCGATCTCGCAGACCTATAGCCTGACCGGCGACGACCTCTCGCGGCTCGGCACGACCGGGCTCGACTACACCATGTCCGCCGATCTCTTCGGCTGGCACACCCAGGAAGACCGGGGCGTCATGTCGGTCTTCTTCTTCGGCGCCGACGACACCCAGCTGGGCAGCGACGCCCTGCTGTCGAGCACGCTTTACAGCGGGTCCTGGGACACCCGGATCACCGCGGGCGGCAAGTACTATCAGGAAACCTCGGGTGCGGTGCCCGTCGGCACCGCCTACCTGACCTTCGTGCTCAGCTCGACCCGGATCAGCGGCGGCACGAACAATGACGGCTATATCGACAACGCCTATTTCGCCTTCGCCGACCCGATCGCGCCCGCGCCGGTGCCGCTGCCGGCCTCGGCACTGATGCTGCTGTCGGGCCTGGCCGGGGTGGCCGGGCTGCGCCGCCGGACCGCGAAAAAATCGGCCTGAGGAGGCCGAACCAAACCCGGGGGGCGGCACTCCCGCCCCCCGGAGCCGATCCTCACAGACCGTATTGCTCGCGCGCGTAATCGCCAAGCCCGGCCGCATCCAGCCGGTCGAGCGGCGCGAGGAAGGTGACCTGGATCACCCCCGGCGCCCGGCCGATCTCGATGGCGCCGTTGATCGTGGCGCGGTTGCGGATCTCGGCGACCGGCAGGTCCAGAAGTTTCGCCGCCCGCTCCAGCCCGTTCTCGATGGCGATGTTCAGGTTGGCCCCGGTGCCGATGACCGACACCGGCGCCACCTCTTCCAGCGCCGCCACGTCCCAGCGCCGCGCCAGCCGCTCGCCGCGCGCCTTTTCCTCGGCGGTGAAGGGCCGCGCCATCGGCGGCAGATCCTCGGCCAGCGGGAACAGCACCGGCCCGTCGATGGGATAGTCCTTCACCACCTCGACCTGCAGCGTCACGCTGCCCGCCACGTCCATAGTGTGGCCTGCGATCTCGCCATCGCCCTGACCGGCATGCATGTCGCCCATGTAAAGCCCCGCGCCCTTCACCTTGACCGGGCAGACCAGAATGGCGCCGGGACGGACCGCGTCGATATCCATATGACCGTCGGTCTTGTGCTCTGCGAGCTCCTCGGGGCTCAGCGCATAGGGGTGCGGCGCACCGACCAGGAAGGCGCCGAAATCGCCCGCATTGTGGCTGTCGGGCATGGCCTTCGAGGGGCAGGTGCCAAGCTGGCCGAGGAAGGGCCGCATCCGGACCAGCGCGCCCGGCATGTCCGAGGGCGCATAGACCAGGATCGAGTGCTGGCGGCTGGCATCGGGGAGCGCCGCGTAATGATCCGCGTCACGGGCGATGGTCTCGGCCGCGGCCTTGGGCAGGGTCAGGCCCACGCTGCGGGTATCGTCGAAGGTGACGGTATAGCCATGGACGATGGCGAAGGGCGTCACCGCATTGCCGCAGACATTGCAGCGCACGGCCTCCTGGCCGATCCCCTCGACATGGGTCTCGGGCCAGAGCGCGTCGCAAGTGGGGCAGCGCGCCGCGACATAGGGATCGCCGAGGCAGAAGCCCTCGGGCGACCTGTCATGGCCCGAGGCGGTCGCGACCGACGTGACGGTGATGTCGCGGATGCGGATGGCGATGGCATCGCCCGGCTCGGCGCCCTCGACCGCGACCGGGCGGGTGACCTCGTGGCCGCCGCGCAGGCTGGGCGTGATCATCGGCCCCCAGCATCCGGGCGCTGTATTGGCGATCACCGTCCCGCCATTCTCGACCGGCCCCAACATCGGCGCGTCGGGGTCGAGCACGCTGTTGGTGAACCCGTTCACGACGAGGCTGCGGCACGCGCCGCCGGTCCTGCTTCCATCGGCCATTTCGGCTGTCTCCTTGTTGTTCGCCCCCGATACCTAGCCGCGCGCCCGCCCGTGTCGAGACCGCCGCGCCGCGGTCCGTCCCCCGACGGCCCGGCCTAGCCGCCGCGCCGTCGCCGCAGAAGCGGGGTCAGGTACATCGGCACCTGGTAGCAGGCGATGAACAGCAGCAGCGGGTCGGTCGTCTCGGGCGGCAGTGCCACCAGAAAAAGCGCGATGTTGCGGTTCCCCGCAGCAACCGACAGCGGAAGGCGCTGGTCCCTCAGCGGCCCCCGCGCCAGCAGCCGGTCGGCCACGATCTGCACCCCCAGATTGGCCGCCAGCGCCACCGCCAGCCAGCCCGCAAGCTCGGTCGGACGGGACAGAAGGGTCGGCCCGGCCTCGGCCATCAGCCCGATCACGACGATGGCCATCGCCAGCGCCGAAAGCCCGTCGAGCGCCGAGATCGTCTCGGGCCGCGGCGCCCTCAGCCAGGTCGCGCGCAGCAGGAAGGCCGCCCCCGCCGCCAGCAGGATCACCGCCAGAAGCCGCCCCGCCGCGGCCAGAACCGCCGCCGGACTGCCCAGCCCCCCGGCAAGCAGGAAGACCGGCAGCACCGTGACGGGCAGAAGCGCAGTCGCCACGATCAGCAGCCGCAGCGCCGGGGCGGGGTCGCCGCCGCTCAGGACCGTCAGGCTGGGCGCGCCGGCAATGGGCGAGGCCGCCGCCATCAGGATCAGCGCGGTCGCAACGGCGGTGCCGCCCAGACCCAGCGCCGCCGCCCCGCCCGCCACCGCCAGCGGCAGCGCCAGTTGCAACAGCAGCGCCAGTGCCAGCACCCGGGGCAGGTCGCGCACCGCGCCCAGCGCCTGGCGTGGCCCGATCCTGAGCGCCGCCAGAAACATCAGCCCCGCCACCATCTCGGGCAGCCAGGGCCGCATCGCCTGCGCCAGCGGCGGCAGCAGCACCCCGGTCGCAAGCCCCGCGACCAGCAGATAGCGCCCCCGCGCGGCCAGCGCGCCCAGAAACCGGATCATGCCGTCCCCCGACGACGTGTGAAGCTCATGCCCGCCTCAGCCCCCCGGCCGCTGGCGCAGGCTGTCGGGCAGCCAGGTCGCCAGCCCGGGCACCGCGATCAGCACGAAGACCATGACCACCATGATCAGGAACATCGGCAGCGCCGCGCGCGCGATGAACCCCATGCCATGCCCGGTCATGCCCTGCAGCACGAAGAGGTTGAAGCCGATGGGCGGCGTGATCTGCGCCATCTCGACCACCACGACGATGAAGATGCCGAACCAGATCAGGTCGATCCCGGCCGCGCGGATCATCGGCTCGACCACCGCCATGGTCAGCACCACCGAAGAGATCCCGTCGAGAAAACAGCCAAGCACGATGTAGAAGACCAGCAGCGCCAGGATCAGCTGAACCCGCGACAGATCGAACCCCGCGATCAGGTCGGCCAGCCCGCGCGGGATGCCGGTGAACCCCATCGACAGCGACAGGAAGGCCGCCCCCGCAAGGATCAGCGCGATCATCGCCGAGGTCCGGACCGCGCCCATCAGGCTCGCGCCGAAGCTTGCCGCCGACAGCGAGCCCTGAGCAGCCGCCAGCGCCAGCGCGCCCAGCACCCCGAAGGCCGCGGCCTCGGTCGCGGTGGCATAGCCCAGATACATCGACCCGATCACCACCACGATCAGGCACAGCACCGGCAGCAGATGGCGCGAAACCTTCAGCCGCCCGAGCAGCGACAGGGTTGGCTCGGGCGTGGGGGCAAAATCCTTCGACAGCCGCGAAGCCAGCGCGACATAGGCCATGAACATCAGCGCCAGCACCAGCCCCGGCACCACACCGGCCATGAAAAGCCGGGTGATCGACTCGTTGATGGTGACGCCATAGACGATCAGCGTCAGCGAGGGCGGGATCATCAGCCCCAGCGTCGCCGCCCCGGCCAGCGTGCCGATCACCATCGGCTCGGGATAGCCGCGGCGGCGCAGTTCGGGGATCGACATCCGCCCGACCGTGGTCAGCGTTGCCGCCGACGAGCCCGAGACCGCCGCGAAGACGGTGCAGCCCACGATATTGGTGTGAATGAGCCCGCCCGGCAGCCGCGCCATCCAGGGCGCGAGGCCGCGGAACATGTCTTCGGACAGCCGCGTCCGGTACAGGATCTCGCCCATCCAGATGAACAGCGGCAGCGCGGTCAGCGTCCAGGAGGACGAGGCCGCCCAGATCCGGGTGATCATCGCATCGCCCGCCGGGCGCGCGGTGAACAGCTCCATGCCGACATAGGCCACGCCCATCAGCGCCAGCCCGACCCAGACGCCGGACCCGAGCAGCAGGAAAAGGACGAACAGGAAGATCGCGATCGGGGCCAGCTGCTCCATCAGCGCGGCCCCGCCGGGCTGTCCCCGGCCCGCTCGGCCCGGATGCCGTCATGGCCTGTCGCGATCAGCCGGATCAGATGGTCCCAGAAGCAGATCGCCAGAAGCACCGTGCCCGCCGCCATCGACAATTGCGGGATCCACAGCGGCGTGCGGTCGAGCCCCTGGCTGACATCGCCCAGTTTCCAGGACCAGTAGGTGCCCTTGACCGCATAGCGCGCGAAGAAGGTGGCGGTCACGGCGCCGACCGCCATCGCCCAGATCTCGGCCCAGCGCCGGTGTCGACCGAGCACCGTCAGCAACAGCCCCACCCGGATATGCGCGCCCCGGTCCAGCGCATGGGCAAAGGCGAAGAACGAGGCCGACGCCATGCAATAGCCCGCATAGTCCGACGCCCCCGGCACCACATGCCCGGTCCAGCGCGCCACCATCTGCGCCACGATCAGTCCGAGGATCGCCAGCAGGAAACCCGCCGCGATCACCCCACCCGCCATATAGATGGCATCGAGGAGGCGCCGAAGCGCCCTAAGCCCTGCCGCTGCCCTTGCCATCCGAAGCCCCCGCCGGTTCGTGCCGGACCCGCGTGCGAGGCGCGGGCCCGACCTGCCTCACATGTCCTGACGATAGGCCTCGACGATGGCGCGGCCCTCGTCGCCCGCCCGGTCGAGCCATTCGGCGGTCATCGTCTCGCCGATGGCCTTCAGCCCCTCGACCAGCCCCTCGGGCGCGCGGCCGACGGTCATGCCGCCCTCCTTCAGCCCCTCGACGGTGACGGCGGTATAGGCTTTCGACCGGTCCAGCCCCTCGGCCTGCGCCTTGGCGGCACAGTCGCTGACCGCCGACCGGGTCGCCTCGTCAAGCCCGGTCCAGGCGTCGAGATTGGCAAAGACCGCGTTGCGCGGCAGCCAGGCATCGACCTCGTAGAAATGGCTCAGATGTTCCCAGACCTTGCGGTCATAGCCGGTCGCGCCCGACGAGACGAAGCTTTCGGCAACGCCGGTGGCCAGCGCCTGGCTCAGCTCGGCCGCCTCGACCTGCACCGGGATCATGCCGGTCAGTTCGGCCATCCGCGCCGTCGCCGCCGAATAGGACCGGAACTTGACGCCCTTCAGATCGTCGACCGTCTCGACCGGCTTGTTGAGATAAAGCCCCTGCGGCGGCCAGGGCACCGAATAGAGGTAGTGCAGGTTGTCCTCTGCCAGCGCGGCGGCGACCTTGGGCTCGGCGATGGCCCAGAGCCGTTCATGCTCGTCGAAGGACGACACCAGGAAGGGGATCGAATCCACCCCGAACAGCGGGTTCTCGTTCTCATGCGCCGACAGCAACCGTTCGCCGATATTGGCCTGCCCGGTCTGCACCGCGCGCTTGATCTCGGCCCCGCCGAAGAGCGCGCCCGAGGGATGGGTGACGATCTCCAGCGCGCCGCCCGTGGCCTTGCCCACGCATCGGGCGAAGTCCGCGCCGACCTCGGAATGGAAGTTCGAGGCCGCATAGGCCATTGGCATGTCCCAGGTCTCGGCCGTCGTTGCGGTCGACATGGCGCAAAGCGTGGCCGCGGCCAGGGCGGTCGTCAGCATCTTCATGGATTGTCACTCCCCGTTTTGCGGCCCGCGCGGGACGGGCCTTGTCTTGTCCCGCCATGGAACCGTCCGGGCGCCGGGGAGGCAAGCGTTAACTGTCGCGACACAGGGCCCGCCTGTCCGCGGGGACCAGTCCGACCAGCAAGCGGGCAAAGCCCGCGCGCCGGAGCCTAGCGGCGCCGCGCCCGCTCGGGCGCTGTGTCGCCGACCAGTTCGCTGCGGATCTGGGCATAGGTCAGCAGCGTGAAGAAGACGGTGCCGCCGAGGATGTTGCCCACCAGCGCGGGCAGAACGAAGCCGCCCAGCGCGGCCGCGACACTCATGCCGCCGGAATAGACCATCACGGCGGCCTCGGTGGTGCCCGCGACCACATGCGAGAAATCCGCAAGCGCGATCAGGTAGGTCACCAGCACGATCAGGAACAGCTCGGAATTGCGCGCGTTCGGCTTGACCCAGACCAGCGCCGCGATCAGCCAGCCCGCGCCGATGCCCCGCACCGCCGTCTCCCACCAGCCGTAAGAGGTCGCGTGGTCGGACAGGGTAACGACCGCATTGCGCAACTCGGGCTCGTAAATCGTCCCCGCATGCAGCACCCAGCCAAAGGTGGCCGCGCCGATCAGGTTGGTCGCCAGCACCAGCGACCAGAGCCGTGCAAGGCTGGCAAAGACCCGTGGCCGGGGATCGTCCAGAACCGGGCAGACGGCGGTGATGGTATTCTCGGTGAACAGCTGAAGCTGGCCCAGGATCACCAGCACGAAGCCCACGGAATAGCCCAGATTCTCGACCAGCGGGCGCCAGGGCGCGTCGGGCAGATGGGTGCGCAGCAGCGCCTCGGACAACACCGAGAACCCGATCGCCAGACCCGCGGTCAGCCCCGACAGGGCCAGCGCCGAGGCCGGGCGGTTCAGTTCGTGCGCGCCCTCGCGGCGGATCGATTCAAACAGCGCCAAGGCCCGGATCGGCGCCTTGGACTCGATGGCCTCGCGCTGGTGTTCCGGAATGCGGTCTTCGTATTTCTTCTGCGTGGTCGCGGCCATCGGCTCTCCTGTCCTTTGGGCCGGAGCGGCCCCACATCCTTGATCTAGCCGCCGGACGGGCCGGGCCAAGGGCGCCGCCGCCCGGGCGCATCTGTCCCCTGTTCGGACCTAGAACCGGGGGCTAGGCTTGGCCCGGAGGAGAGCGCCCATGATCCTGGACGACCAGAGCGAGGTCACAGACTTTCTGCGCAGCCAGCCCTGCGGGCCCGGGCGGGAGGGCGAAACCGTGCGCGAGATCGAGACCCATATCTCGCGCATTTTCCTGGCCGGAGACCGCGCCTTCAAGCTCAAGCGCGCGGTGCGCCTGCCTTATGCCGATTTCTCGACGCCCCAGATCCGGCTTGAGACCTGCGAAAAGGAATTCGCTCTGAACCGCCCGACCGCGCCCGGCATCTATCTGGGCGTGCGGCGGATCACCCGGCAGGCCGGGGGGCTTGCCTTCGACGGCGACGGGCCGCTGGTCGATGCGGTGGTCGAGATGACGCGCTTTGCCCAGGACGACATTCTCGACCGGGTGGCCGCGGCGGGCGCGCTGACCGAGGCCCATGCCGAAAGCCTGGCGCGCACGGTCGCCGCCATGCATGCCCGCGCGCCCGTCGTGCGCCGCCCCGGCGGCGGCGCGCTGATGGAGGGCGTGCTCGACATCAACCGCGCGGGCTTCGCCACCAGCCGGGTCTTCGCGCCCGAGAAGGTCGCGGCGCTGGACGAAGCCTTCCGCCGCGCCTTCCGGCGCCATCGCGGGCAGCTTGATCGGCGCGGCGCGCGGGGGCTTGTGCGGCTTTGCCATGGCGATCTGCATCTGGCCAATATCGTGCTGCACGAGGGCCGCCCCGAGGTGTTCGACGCCATCGATTTCAACGACGGGCTGGCCACCGTCGATGTCGCCTACGATCTTGCCTTCCTGCTGATGGACCTCTGGCATCGCGGGCTGCCCGACCTCGCGAACCGGGTGGCGAACCGCTATTTCGACACGGCGGGCGCCGAGGACGCGCAGGGGCTTCTGCCCTTCCTGATGGCGGTCCGGGCCGAGGTCCGCGCCCATGTGACCGCCACCGCCGCGACGGACGACCCGGACCGCGCCGCCATGGCACAGGGCTATTTCGACCTGGCCTGCGACCTGCTGGCGCCCGAGCCCGGCCGGGTGGTGGTTCTGGGCGGGCTGTCGGGCAGCGGCAAGACCACGCTCGCCGAACGGATCGCGCCGCATCTGGGGCCCGCGCCGGGCGCCCGGATCGTCGAAAGCGACCGCACCCGCAAGGCCATGTTCGGCGTCGAGGCGACCGAACATCTGCCGCAAGAGGCCTATGCCCCCGGCGTCTCGGATGACGTCTATGCCCGGATTGCCGCACGCGCCCGGGCGCTGGCCGAGGGCGGCGCCACGGTCGTTGTGGGCGCGGTCTTCGACAGCGCCGCGCACCGGGCCGAGCTGGACCGTCGGCTGGCGGGCCTCCGGGTCGATGCGGTCTGGCTGGAGGCCGCGCCCGACCGGCTGCGCGACCGGATCGCAACCCGGGGCGCAAGCGCCTCGGACGCGACGCTCGACGTGCTGGAAACCCAGTTGTCGCACGGGCCGGGCCGGATCGGCTGGCCCCGGATCGACGTCAACGGCACGCTCGAGGCCACGCTGGCGCGGCTGTGCGCGCGTCTCAGCTAGGCGCCTGGCCCGGCAAGAGCGCCGCGACCAGTGCATCGGCGGCGCTGGGGCTCAGGGCAAGCGGGGTGTCGTGCAGGATCGCCAGCCGGGTCAGCGCCTGCAGATCGACATCGCCCGGATGGCTCAGCGGATCGGCGAAAAAGATCACCGCGTCGAGTTCTCCCGTCGCGATCAGGGCGCCCAGTTGCTGGTCGCCGCCCCGCGCGCCGCGCTGCAGCCGCTGCACCGAAAGGCCCGGCAACGACGCGGCGACCATCGCTCCGGTCCCCCCGGTGCAGATCAGCCGGTGGCCCGCCAGGGCACGGGCATGGCGCCCGATCCAGGCCCGAAGCTGGGCCTTGCGCGCGTCATGGGCGACCAGCGCCAGCCGCCGCGGCGCGGTCGATTGCGCCCGCGCCCGTGCCGCCAGCGCCAGGATCGCGCGGACCTGACCGGCAAAGCCCGCCGCCTCGGCCGGAAAGGCCCCCGCCAGAGCCGCCGTGCCCACGGTAAAGCCCGCCGTCCCGGCCTCGGCCGCCGCCTCGATCCGGGCCGCGCGATCGATGCTGCCCGCGACGATCACCGGCTTGGCGACCGCCGCGCAGACCGCCGCCATCAGCCCGGGCACATCGCCCGCGAAGCGATAGGCCAGCAGGTCGAGCCCGTGCACATGTTCGAGATCGGCGATTGCCCGGGCCGAGTCGACAATGGCCGCCGCCGGGCCTTGCAGCACGCTCGGATGGCCGGTGACCACGCCCGGAAAGGGATAGTAACGCAGCGGATGGTCGCGGGTGACCGCGGTCACCTCGGCCGCCCGGGTGCCGCCCAGCAGGCAGTCGACATCAAGCGCGGCCGCCGCCCGGGCCGAGGCCAGTTCGCTGTCGCGGTCGAGGCTGACCACCTCCAGATAGGACCGCGCGCCCGCCGCGCGGATCGCGGCCGCGAGGCCGCAGAGATCGGCCACCGGCAGGCCCACATCCTTGAAGCCGATATGCCGGACCCCGCCCTCCAGCGCCTCGTCAAGCCGGGCGCGGGCGTCGGGGATGGTCCGGTCGTTCTCGGTCAGCATCAGGATGAAGTCGAAGGCCATGGCGTCGCCTGTCAGACCTGCGATTCAGGGCCGATCGCCGGGGCCGCGACCCAGCGCGGTGCAGAGGTGGCAATCGCCAGATGCGGGGCACCAATGCTGCACAGCACCAGCGCGTCGAGCCGCCCCAGCGCCTCGCCCGGCGCCATCCCGGCCGCGATCATCGCGGCGAAGGAATCGCCTACCCCATGCGGCACGCCGCCCCGCCGCAGGGTGCGAAACAGCGCGCTTCGCCGGCCGCGCACCGCCAGAAGTCCGGTGACCTCGGCCCCCAGCGGCGGCGACGTGACCAGCACCTCGGGCGCGAGCGGCCTCGCCGCCTCAAGGGTGGCGGCCAGATCGGGCAGCGCCCGGCCGGTCAGCCAGCCCAGTTCGAAATGGTTGGGTGTCAGCGTGTCGGCCAGCGGCACGAGCCGCTCGCGCACCGCCCTGGCCACCGCCTCGGGCACGTAAAGCCCGCCCGGCGCATCGCCGAGGATCGGATCGACCACGATCCGGGGCGCGGGGTCCATGCCGCGCATCTCGGCCACCAGATCGGCCGCAAAGGCAACGTGATCGGGGCTGGGCAGATAGCCGACCAGCACCGCGTCATGGTCTTCCAGAAGCCCGTTCGCGCGCAGCGCCCCGGCCATGTCGCGCAACTGCGACACCGGCAAGGGCCCGCCCGCCACATGCGCCCAGCCCAGGTGGTTCGACAGAACCACCGTCGGCAGCCCGGTGACGTCATGGCCCAGCGCCTGCAGCACCGCGCCCGAGGCCGAAAGGCCGACATGGCCCGAGGCCACATAGCTTGAAACGATCAGGACGCGCGCCATCCCCTGCCCCTGTCTTGCTCCGCCCAACTGGCGGGTCCTCCTTCTATAGACCGGCCTGCGGAACATGTCGAAACCCCCGTCGCAAACGCGCGCGGCAGCCCCGAGCATGGCAGCCGAAAAGCCACCGCCGGGCAGATTCAAGACCGGCCGACGGCCGCGGTCGCGCGGATGTTTCGGCATCGGCACCGGTCCATGCGTTCCGCGGGGTTTGACCTTGCGTTCACGGGAAAAGACCGGCGGACGATCTGGGAAGCGACCGGCACATTGCCTCGAATTTGCCAGAATGCGGCGGTCAACATC
This sequence comes from Rhodovulum sp. BSW8, assembly GCF_003314725.1. Lineage (NCBI taxonomy): Bacteria > Pseudomonadati > Pseudomonadota > Alphaproteobacteria > Rhodobacterales > Paracoccaceae > Rhodovulum > Rhodovulum sp. BSW8. The sequence goes on along the minus strand of NZ_QNVX01000050.1, from coordinate 96,212 downwards.
CATGTTTTGGTCCAAGTTTTCCGTGACAGTTCAGCCCGAGCCGCCCCGCAATCCGCAGGGCCTCGGCTGGCCGCATGGGCTGCCTGCCGCAGGTCCGGCCCGAAGGGCGGCCGACCGCCGCACGAGACCGCAACCAGAAACCGCAGACCGCAACCGCCTCCGGAAGCCACGGACCGACCGCATGACCGCTGCTCTCGACATGCACAGCCCGACGCCCCCCGAGGGCCAGATGGAAGAGCTGCGTCCGGGCACAGACCTGCTGCGCGGCCAGTACCGCATCGACCGGTTCCTGAATTCCGGCGGGTTCGGGCTGACCTATCTGGCGCGCGACAGCCTGGGTCGCCGGGTGGTCATCAAGGAGTGCTTTCCCGATACGCTCTGTACCCGGTCGGGGCTCGACGTGCAGGCCCGCAGCCGCGCCCACGGCCCTGAATTCGAGGCCATCGTCGAACTTTTCATCGACGAGGCGCACCGTCTGGCCTGGCTCGATCACCCCAACATCGTCGGCGTGCATCAGGTCTTCACCGACAATTCGACCGCCTACATGGCGCTCGACTTCGTCGACGGGAAGACCCTGCTCGAGATCATCGAGGATGCGCGCGAACGACCGAGCCCGGCGCAGATCGAGGACATGCTGCGCAAGCTGCTCGACGCGGTCGCCTTCGTCCACGACCGCAGCCTGCTGCATCGGGACATCTCGCCCGACAACATCCTGATTCAACGCGACGGCAATCCGGTGCTGATCGATTTCGGCGCCGCCCGCGAACGCGCGACCCGTACCAGCCGCGTGCTGTCGCGCATGCAGGTGGTCAAGGACGGCTACTCGCCGCAGGAATTCTACGTGGCCGGGATCCGTCAGGGGCCCGCCTCGGATCTTTACGGCCTCGCGGCGAGCTTTCATCATCTGATCGCAGGCACGGCCCCGCCCAACAGCCAGATCCGGACCGCCGCGCTGGCGGCGGGCGATCCCGACCCCTATCAGCCGCTCGCGGGCCGGATCGACGATCTGCCGTTGGCCCTGCTGGCCTCGATCGACCTGGCGCTGAACGTGATCCCGCGCGACCGCCCGCAATCGGCGCGGGACTGGCTGGCCCTGCTGGATGCCGCCCCGCCGCAGCCCGCCGCCGGTCCCGCACCCGCCGAGGCCTCCGACAGCGTGCTCGACAGCGCGACGCGCAGCGTTATCTCGCGGCTGGTCGACGAAACCAACCGCGCCGTCGCCGAAGCGCGCCGCCTCGCCGAGGAAGAGGCCCGGTCCCGCGGTCCGGCCGAGCCGCCGCGCCCGCCCGCACGCCGCCGTCCCTTTGCCTGGCGCACCCTCGACGACGAGGACGAGGCAACCGCCAAAGACCCCGGCCCGGCCACGCCCACCCCCGACCGGGCGCCCGATCCCCTGCCCGCCGAGCCGAACGCCAGCCCCGGCAGCGCCCCGGCGGCCCGGCCGGTCAGGCGCCTTGCGGCCTCGGCACCGCAAGCCGCGCCCCAGACCGCCCGGGCCGACGCGTCGGCCGAGCCCGACCCCGCCCCGGAGGGTGCGGCCCCTCCGCCCGGCAGCGGATTGCTAGGACGGTTCGCGTCCGGCGCCCTGACCCGCCGCACCAGGACCCGCCCGTAACCGGCCCGCGATGGGCCTGCACACCGCCGCACGGAGAAGGCACGCGATGGACTTCCTGAGACCCAAGCCCGAGGCCGAGGACGGCCCTGCCATCCGGCGCGAGGCCGGGCTGCTCGGCGCTCCCGACCCCTGGGGGAGCGATCTTGACACCGACGCGCCGATTTTCGGCACCGTCATTCCCGAGAGCCGGCTCGAAAGTGGCCTGACCGATCGTGCAGCACCGCCCGCAGGCATCCCGCCGCGAGGCAGCGACCGGCCGATGACCCGCCTGCACAGCATGGTCGAGCCCCCAGTTCCGCACGATCCGCAGCCCCGGTCCCTGCCGCCGACCGGACCGGCCGACCGCACAGCGGACCCGGCCGATCTCTCTGCGCTGGCCATGGCGGCCCCCGCCGCGCCGCAGGGTCCTCGGGTCCGCACCCGGTTTCTGGGCTTCGGCGCGCCGGAGGCCGAGACCGCCGATCCCTTCGCTGGGCATCGCCTTGCGCCGACCAAGGCCGAGACGCCCGCCGACCGTCCCGATCTCCGGCGGTTTCCGGTCGGCTGGCTGGTGGTGACCGCCGGGCCGGGGCGCGGCGCCCATTTCACGCTTTTTTCCGGCGTCTCGCAGATCGGGCGCGGCCCCGATCAGGCGGTGCGGCTCGATTTCGGCGATACCGCCATCTCGCGTTCGGGCCATGCGCTGCTGGCCTATGACGACGAACAGGGCCTCTTTTACCTCGGCAGCGGCGGCAAGGCGAACATCGTCCGCCTGAACGGCCGTCCGCTGCTGTCAACCGAAGAACTTTCCCATGAGGACGAGATCCGGCTCGGCGAGACGCGCCTGCGATTCATCGCCCTTTGCGGGCCGGGTTTCGCCTGGACCGCCCCTCAGACCGGACCCGACGCCGATGCCCGCACACGCTGATCTCAGGCTCGACACCGCCTCGGGCATCGCGCAGGGCCGGCGCGCGCATCAGGAAGACACCATCGTGTCCGACTTCCCCATCGGCGGACGCGTCGGGCTGGTGGTGCTGGCCGACGGCATGGGCGGGCACGCGGCGGGCGATGTCGCCAGTCAGATCGCCGTGACCGAAGTGTTCCGCGCGCTGAAATGCGGCGCGGGCGACCCCGACCGGGTGCTGGCCCACGCGCCCCGGCTTCTGCGGCGCGCGGCGGATACCGCCAACACCTCGATCGCGGTCCACATCCGGCGCCATGCCGAAACCTGCGGCATGGGCACCACGCTGATCGCGGCCATCGTCGCCGGGGACCGGCTGTTCTGGCTGTCGGTCGGCGACTCGCCTCTGCTGCTGTTGCGCGACGGTGCCTTGCAGCGGATCAACAAGGACCATTCGCTGGCACCGCAGATCGACGGCATGGCCCGGATCGGCCTGCTGACCCCGGAAGAGGCGCGCCGCCATCCCGACCGCAACTGTCTGACCTCGGCGATCTGCGGCACCGAGATCACCCAGATCGACTGCCCCGAAACTCCGCTGGAGCTTGCCAAGGGCGACATCCTGGTCGCCGCCAGCGACGGGCTGGCCTATATCGGCCTCGACCGGATCCGCGCCATCCTTGAAGAGAACCGGACCCGGTCCAGCGCCGAGATCGCCGACGCGCTGTTCCGGGCGATCGAGGACGTCGCCGATCCCGAACAGGACAATGTCTGCTTCAGCGTGATCCGCGTGCTTTGCGCGGCCGGGCAGCCGACGGTACAGGCGCATCCGCCGCTGCGCCTGCTCGGCGCCCCCGCGAAGACCGGGCCGCGCCCCGACTGCCCCTGTGCCACAGCCCCGCGTTCGCGGTTCGGCGCGCTGGCGGCCCGCTGGCTTCCGGGCCATCGGGGGGGCCTGTCGTGAGCGACGCCCCCGAAGACGACCTGATCGCCCGGATCGACGCGGTTCTGGCGGCGGGAACCCTGCCCGATCCCGGGCGGCGCCAGGGCATGCGGCTGCGCCAGCGCCTGTCGCAGCCGGTGCGGGTGGCAGTCGCGGGGCCCGCCCGGACCGGCAAGTCGTCGCTGATCGCGCTGCTGGCCGGATGGGATGCCGATGCCGGCCCGGTCGCGGACGCGCCCCCCGCAGGCATTCCCTCGGATCTTTTCGACCGGATGCTGCTGCTGGAATGCCCTCTGGCGCCCGACGAGACGCTGCCCTGTGGCGCGGGGATTCCCGATATCGTGCTCTGGACCAGCCAGAGTTTCGAGGCTCCCGAAAGCGCCGCCTGGGCGCGGGTGCCCGAGAGCCTGAAGGACCATTCCTTTCTGGTGCTGACCAAGGCCGATTTGCTGATCCGCGAGGCTGTGCTGCACGACCGGCTGGACCGGCTGCGCCCGCTTGTGGGGGTCGAGTTCCACGCGCTTTTCCCTCTGGCCACCACCGAGGCGCTGGCCGCCGATCGTGGCCCCGTGCCCTGCATGCCCGCCGAACACGGGCCAAGCGGCGCCAAGGCCCTGTTCGCCGCGCTTGAACGGATGCTGCGGCAGGGCTTGGATGCCGACCGCGACCTGGCCGAGACCTTCCTGCACCGCTATGGCAGCCATGGCCGGTTCGCAGGCCCGGGTCCGCGTCGCGGACAACCCGCCACCGGCACCCCGTCGCCCAGCCCCAGGCCCGAACCGCCATCGCCCCCCGGCCCCACGCCGTCCGATGCTGCGCCCACACGCCGCTCTGCCGGCGCGGACGACCGGACCCTCTGCGAACGCGGGCTTGCGGTTCTTGCCCGGGCGGCCGCCGCGCTTCCCGAACGGGTCGAGCGTCGCGATGGCATCGCCGGGGTGCTGGCGATCTGCGCCGACACCGCGCTTGGCCTCACCGACCTGCTGGGCGAGGTGCGGGATGTCTGCCCCGATCTTGACGAGGACATCCTCGATGCCTCCGAGATGCTGCAGCTTCTGGCGGTCGAGGACGATCCGGCCGCAGCCGCCGATGCCGTCACGCTTTTGCTGCAATTGCGGCGCGGGTTCGAAACCCGGCTTAGCGCCTGAGGAACGCCGCGACGACGCCATGCAATGGCCATTTTCGGGCGCATAATTGTTTCAGATGCCACAACAAAACACCTGCTTCCGCCGGGCTGGCGCAGTCCCGGGCGGGTTGCAGACAAGCAAATGGGGGTTGGACCCGTGATGCAGGATGCATCTGCCTCCGCGCGCCCCGAGGCCGCCCGGCCCGCTGCCCGTCACCCGGATCTGCTGGGAGAGGGGCTTGACGGGTTTGCGCCGATCACGGAGCGTCGGGCCACCCTGCGCGCGGCGCTGGCCGATCTCGGCCGGGTCGGCGACGCGACCGCCGCGCGCGGCGCGCTTCGGCTGACGGCACAGCTTGACGCGCTCGAACCCTGCGTGACCTTCATCGGCCAGGTCAAGGCGGGCAAGACCTCGCTGATCAACGCCATGGTCGGCTGGCCCGGCCTGCTGCCCGAAGATGTGAACCCCTGGACCTCGGTCGTGACCTCGCTCCATCTGGCGCCCGCCCCTCAGACCCTCGCGGGCGAGGCAAGGTTTCGCTTCTTCGACCGCGAGGAATGGGCCCGGCTGGTCGAAAAGGGCGGACGTCTCGGCGAACTGGCCAGCCGGGCCGGGGCCGAGGACGAGCTCGACAAGGTCCGCCGCCAGGTCGAGCGGATGCGCGAGAAATCCCAAGGCCGCCTCGGTCGGCGGTTCGAGCTGCTGCTGGGCCAGGAGCACCGCTATTCCGCCTTCGATCTGGGGCTCGTCGAACGCTATGTCTGTCTCGGCGACGATTTCGCCGACGACGAGCACGGCGCCGATGCCCGGTTCGAGGCTGCGGGCCGTTTCGCCGACATCACAAAATCGGCCGATCTGCAGGTCGATCATGCGGCGATGCCGTTGCGGCTGTGCCTGCGCGACACGCCCGGCGTCAACGACACCTTCCTGATGCGCGAACAGATCACCATCGGTGCGATCCGCGACAGCCGGCTCTGCGTGCTGGTGCTGTCGGCGCATCAGGCGCTGTCCAGCGTCGACATGGCGCTGATCCGGCTGATCGCCACGGTCAAGGCGCGCGACGTTGTGATCTTCGTCAACCGCATCGACGAGCTTTCCGATCCGGTCCCGCAAGTGGCCGAAATCCGCGCCGCGATCCGGGCCACGCTGCAGGCTCAGAACGGCCCGGTGGACGCGCCGATCCTGTTCGGAAGCGCAATCTGGGCCGCCCATGCGCTGGGCGGAACCCTGCCCGCCCTGCCCGAAGACAGCCGCCGCGCGCTGCAGCGCCTGGCCCGCGAACGTTTTGCGGGCGGCGAGGACCCGCAGACCCAGCTGCGCGGGGTCTGGGACATGTCCGGCCTGCCCGCGCTGTACCGCACGCTTGCCGAGCGTCTCAACGAAGGCGCGGGCCGCGAGGCGCTCGACCGCATCGCCCGCAGCACCGCCAATCTTGCCCGCAGCATCGGCGCCGCGCAGGGCACGGCCCTGCCCGCAGGCGCGCGGCCGACGGTCGGCCGGGCCGAACTCGAGGCCCGGATCATGACCCTTTCGCATCGCGCCGAAGAGGCCCTGGTCCGCGTCATCGACCGCGAACAGACAGAGTTCCGGACCCGGCTGGAACGGTCGCATCGCAGTTTTCTCGACCGCGCCACCGCGGCCCTGATCGCCCATCTGGAAACCGAGGGCGAGGACACCGTCTGGACCTACGAACCGACCGGTCTGCGAATGCTGCTGCGCACCGCCTGCCAGCTTTTCGGCACACGGATGCAGGCCGCGGCGCGGAGCGTTCTGGACGAGCTCGCGCGCGATGTCGCCGCTGTCTACCGCAATGCGCTTGGGCTTGACGGCGCGTTCACGGTCGAGGCCCCCGACCCGCCGCGGATCGGGCCGCCGGTCGACATCGCTTGCACCATCGCGCTGGACGTCAAGGGCAGCTGGTGGCGCCGCTGGTGGACCCGCCGCCGCGGCCATGGGGCCTTCGCCGCCGATTTCCACGCGATGATCCGGGACGACACCCTGCCGATCCTCGACGCCCTGCGCCACGACCATGCCGAACGGGTCCGCGCCGACCTGATGGCGACATTGGCCGGTTTTGTCGAAGACCAGCGCGAAATCGTCGAGGCGCTGACCTGCAAGGATGAGGTCGCGCCCGACGCTCTTGACGTGGCGCTGCGGAGGAAGGCCCGGCAGGATCGCCTGCAGGCCATCGAAAGCGCGATGACGACGATGCTGAAAGAGGCGGCCTGAGATCCGCCGACGCCCGGGACCTGCGGAAGAGACTGTAAGATGAGCGACCCCTACGACCTTGATATCCGGGCGATGCTGGAACGGGCCCGGGCGATGGACGCGGCACCGGCCCGGCCGCGCCCGGCCGAAGGCGGCGCGAGCCGTCCGGCGCTGCCCCCCGAAGAGGCGGTGCGCGCGCAATTCGGTGGCCGGGACCGGTCCGACGCCCTGGAAGCCACGCCCGACGCCGACGCCAGCTCTGACCGTCCCGCGGCAGATCCGGACAACGCGGTCGAGACAGGTGCGGAGCAGATCCCGCACGGGAGCACGGAACCGCCTCAGACGGACGCCTCTGCCCCCCCGGCCGAGGCCGCACCGCCCGAGGCCGACGCTGAATTTGAACCTGAAGAGGACGTCTTTGCGGCCGACGCCGGTCCAAGCCCCTCCCGCGCCCCGGTCGAGGTTCGCCCGCACCTTCCCGCCATCGCCGCACACCCGGAACTTGCAGATCTGCCCCCCGGGGCACGGCCCTGCCTCGCGCTGATGGGCGAATTCAGCGCGGGCAAAAGCACGCTGATCCATCTGTTGATCGGCCAGTCGCCGCTGCCGGTGAAGGTAACCGCGACCCAGCTGCCGCCGGTACGCCTCTCCTACGGTTCCGCCCCCGCCTGGCGCGAGGATCGCTTCGGCCGCATCGAACCCGTCGAGATGGCCGACCTTCCCCGACTTTCCCCCGCCGAGACCCGGCTGATCCAGATCCATGCCGAAGCCGAGATCCTCAAGCTTTGCGACCTGATCGACATGCCCGGCATCTCGGACCCGAACATGGGCTCGGAGGTCTGGGAAAGCGCCATCAGCCTTGCCGACGGGGTGATCTGGTGCAGCCATGCGACCCAGGCCTGGCGCCAGTCCGAAGCCGCCGTCTGGGACATGTTCGCCGACCGGCTGGGCGAAACAAGCCTGCTGCTGCTGACCCGGTTCGACAAGCTGGTGACCGACCGCGACCGCACCCGGGTGTTGCGCCGGGTGCGGCGCGAAACCGAGGGGCTTTTTGCCGATGTCTGCCCGATCGCCCTGACCGATGCGCTGGACGCGCAGGACGATCCGGCGCGCTGGGCTGCCAGCGGCGCCGGGGAGTTTGGCCGCGCGCTGCTGCAGGTGCTGCGGCGGCTGGGCGCGACGGCAAACGATCACGAGGCGCCGGTTGTGCTGGACCCCGACTGGCGCGTCGGCGGGGCGGGCATGCCCGTGCGTCCGCGGCGGGTGCAGATCGACGAAAGCCGCAGCCGAAGCCCGCGGCCGGTGCGCGCGCAAAGACCGGGCGCCAGCCCGCCTGCGGCCTGACGGCGCACGGCCCGGTCCATCGCCCGGTCCATCACCTGGCGCGGCGCGCGGCCCAGTTCCGTTGCGCCCCGTCGCCCACGCCCCCGGCCCGTGCGCTATTGCCAGTGGCCGCCGCCGGAAATTCGGATAAACTCGGGCACGATGCCGTTGACGGTCACCATTCAGGCGCTCCGACGGGCGATTCCCGATTGCCGGGTGATCGCATTCGTTGACCTGTCGGCGCGGCTGGTGCTGCGGGCCGAGGCCGAGCATTCTCAGCCCCAGGAATTCTACGATGCGCTTTGTCTGCGCGGAGCGCTGCTTCTGGGCGGGCAGGCCGCCGCCGCCTCGACCGAAGTGTTCGGGACCGATCAGGCGCCCCCCGAGGCGGTGCTGCTGCACGAGGGCCGGTTCGAGCTTTTCGTGCGGGCGCCGCGCGACCCGGACGAGGCACTTTGCGCGGTGATCGGAGGCGAGGCCGATATCGCGGCCGCGCTTGCCGCCATGCGCGCCACAATGGCCGAAATCGTCGAGATCGTCGATGCCGCGCCCCCGGCCGCTGCGGCCGGCGGGTCGCAGGACCGGGGCCGCTGAGATGGCCGGGCTCGAGCGTCTCAACGCCGCGCTGGCCAAGCTGAGGGGCGCCGAGGCCGCCGCCGAACGCACGGTGCCCGGGGGCGTGGACGGGATCGTCGAGGTGCTGCTGACCGAGATTTCGGAAACGATCCTGCCGCGCGAAATGACCATCGGCGACGGGGCCGGTCAGGAAATCCGGCTGCTGGCGGCCCGCCGCCGCCTGTTGCGGGTGGGCCGCACGGGGCCGGTCACAGCGGACGCGGCGCCGATCCCGGCCGAGCCGCCAGAGGCCACCGGCGATCCCGCCGAGCCCCTGATCGCCGCCTTTCACGGCCGGGTCCGCCCCTTCGTCGCCAAGGCGGCCGAGCTGTCGGTCGCCGCGAGCCGCCCTCCCTACCGGGTCGATCCGACCGAAGCCGGCTGTTCGGTCGAGGCTCTGCGCGCGGCCGCAGACCGCGGCTGGACCGCGCCTGCGGCCAGCGCCCCCGCACCCGAGCCCCTCCCGGACCAGGCCGGAGAGACCGCCACGCCGCCGCCCGATCCGGTCGGCACCTGTCTCGCCCGGGCGACGGCCGGGCTGCGGCTGCGCGAGGGCCAGATTGTCGCGATGCAGGGCGATGCCGAATTTGCCCACCGGCTGACCGGGTTCACCGGGCTCGGGCTCGGCGCGATGACCAAAGCCGCCGGAGACGGCCCCGGGACCACCTGCGCGATCCTGCGCGCGCCCGCGCCGTCGAACCTTCTGCTGGTGCGTGTCGCCCACGGCCGGGACGCCGCGCTTTTTCTGAGCCCCAGCGAAGAGCTTCCCGCGATCCTCGCCCTCTGCCGCGCGACCGGACCGGCCGCAAGGAGCGCGCCGCTTGACAGGGCCGGGAGCCCGGATTAACCGAAACTTGTCTTGGTTCGCCCGGAAACGGGCGATGAAAAGGGAACGCGGTGCGGCCTTCATGGGGTCAATTCCGCGGCTGCCCCCGCAACTGTAAGCGGCGAGCGCGGCTGATCGTGCCACTGGGGGTCCTCCCCGGGAAGGCCAGCCAAGCGAGGACCCGCAAGCCAGGAGACCTGCCAGGGCGATCACCTAGCCTGACCGCGGGGCGCGGCGCAGGCGGCGGACCATCCGCAGTGGTGACGCATCACCGTCTGCGGAAGGCATGTCTTTCCAAGGACCCCATGACAGGACGGACCGCCCGCCGCGGCGGTTCCCGAGACCGGAACGGAACCGACATGACAAGACCCACCCTTTGCCTCGGGCTCGGCCTCGCCGCGCTGAGCCCCCTGCCCGCCCTGGCGCAGGAGGTGCAGTCCAGCCTGATGCTGGACGAGATCACTGCCAGCGCCAGCCTCACGCCCATCGCCACCAACCGGACCGGTGCGACGGTCGAGACCCTCGAGAGCGGCGAGATTGCAGCGGGCGGACAGAATCTGGGCCAGACGCTTGCCACCCTGCCGGGCGTGTCGATCACCCAGAATGGCGGGCTCGGGCAGACCGCCACGCTTCGGATTCGCGGGCTTGGAAACGGCTATATCGCGACCCGGATCGACGGAATGGACTTTGCCGACCCGTCGGGCACCCCTGCCGCGCTCGACTTCGGCACCCTGACCGCCGGCCTGCCCTCCAGGATCGAAGTGCTGAAGGGCTCGCAATCCGCGCTTTTCGGGGCAAATGCCATCGCGGGCGTTGTCGACATCACCACCTGGAGACCGGAGAAACTGGGCTTTTCGGGGAGGGCGACGGTCGAAACCGGCACCTATGGCAGCTACTCTGCCGGTCTGAGCCTTGGCCAGAAGACCGAACGCGGCGAAGTGTCGGCCACGATCTCGCATGTCGAAACCGACGGCTTCTCGACCCTGTCGGGCAATAACGAAGCGGACGGCTTCGACGAGGATTCGGTCTCGCTCAATGCCGCCTACGATCTGACCGACACCCTTCGGCTGGGCTTCTCGGGATTCTATTCCGACGGAAACTCGGACTATGACAGCGACGCGACCGACACGAACCCGATCACCCGATCGGAGGCGACGCGGAAAGGCCTGCGCGCCTTCGCCCAATTCGCGATCGGGACGGTCGACAACGAACTGTCGCTGGCGCGCACGCAGACCGAGCGCAGCTACCGTTCGAGTTTCGGGACGTCCTCCTATGATGGCACCAGCCGCGCCGCCAGCTATCTCGGGACGGCCTCTCTGGCGGCCGGGACCGACCTCTCCTTCGGCGCCGACTGGAAACAGGACGAGGCCACGCTTGACGGCGAGACCTATTCGGTCATCAACCGCGCGCTCTTTGCAGAGCTTCGCCAGGCCGCGACCGACGACATCGATCTGTCGCTTTCGCTGCGCTACGATAATTATTCCAGCTTTGACGATCAGGTGACCGGCCGCGCCGCGCTGGCCTGGCGGCTCCAGCCCGACCTGATCTTCCGCACCTCTCTGGGCACCGGCTATCGCGTCCCCGCGCTTTACGAACTTTACGGCACCATTACCGGCGACACGGTCGGCAACCCGGACCTCAACCCCGAAACCAGCACCAGCTTCGACATCGGGCTTGAAAAGCGCCTGTCGGGCGACGGGTTCCTGAAGGCCACCGCCTTCTTTGCGGAAATCGATGACAAGATCGACTATGGCGCAGCCGACCCCGCCATCTGCAGCTATGCTTGGGGCTGCTACCGCCAGCTCGACGGAACCACCCGCAGCCAGGGCCTGGAACTGTCCGGCCGCCACGAGATGACCTCCGCCATCGCGCTTTACGGCAGCTACACCTATACCGACGTCCGCTGGAAGGGCGAGCGGCTCGACCGCGTGCCGCTCCACGATCTTCTGCTGGGCGTCAGCAGCGAGGTGACGCCGCGGCTCACGGCCGATGTCTCCTACCAGTATCTGGCCGGACGCCTCGACCCTTACGGCTCTCTGCCCGATGCCGGGCTTGCCGCGGCCCAGATCACCTACGCGCTGGACAACGGCACCGAGGCCTATGCAAGGGTCGAAAACCTCTTCGACGAGGAGTTCTACTCGGCCGTCGCCTATGGCTATGGCGGCGCCTATCACTACAACACCACGGGCCGGGCGCTCTATGTGGGGCTGCGTGCCTCCTTCTAGCGCGATCGGTCTCGCCGCGGCCCTGGCCCTTGCCGGGGCCGCGGTGCTTGCCGACCCGCCCGCGCGGGTCGTATCGATGAACCTCTGCACAGACCAGCTTGCCATGCTGGTCGCGGCGCCGGGTCAGCTGGTCTCGATCAGCGACCTGGCCGCGAACCCGATGAACTCGGCCATGCCCGAGGCCGCCCGCGCCTACCCCGCCAATACCGGCGGCGCCGAGGAGATCTTTCTGATGCGCCCCGATCTGGTGTTGGCCGGCACCTATTCGAACCCGGCGACGGTCGCCATGCTGGAACGGCTCGGCATCCGGGTCGCGCGGATCGGGCTGACGACGCGGCTCGACGAGGTGCCCGAGCGGTTGCGCGAGGCGGGTCGGCTTCTGGGCCGCGAGGCCCGGGCCGAGGCGCTCGCCCAGACCTTCGTCCGGGATCTCGCCCGGCTCACGCGCAGCGGCCCGCCCCGGCCGCTGGCCGCCTTCTTCTATGCCAACGGCTACACCCAGGGCAAAGGCACGCTGTCGGACGATATCCTGACCCATGCGGGCTTTAGCAACCTCGCGGGCTCCGGCCAGGCGGCGCGCGGCCGCAGCGGCGGCTTCGATCTCGCGCTCGAAGAGCTGGTGATGGCCGATCCCGACCTGCTGATCCTCTCGCGCCCCTATCCGAAAACCTCCCGCGCCGAAGAGATCCTCGCCCATCCCGCGCTCCGCGCCCTGCCCGCCGCCGCCGCCCCGGCCCTGTCCGGCCCCGACTGGGTCTGCGGCACCCCCCTCGTGCTGGACGCCCTGGCCGAAATGACCCGCCGCCGCGATGCCCTCGCCGCGCCCCCCGGCCAGAACTGACACCCGATGCGCTTGCGGCTTCTTCTTGGTCCAAATACCCAGGACGCAACGCCCGCCACGGGCCCAAGCTCCGAGGAAAGCCCCTCCCGATGACACGCGCACTCATGCTGCAAGGCACAGGCTCGAACGTGGGCAAGTCGCTTCTGGTCGCCGGGCTCTGCCGCGCGGCGCTCCGGCGCGGGCTAAGTGTCGCGCCGTTCAAGCCGCAGAACATGTCGAACAATGCCGCGGTGACCGCCGATGGCGGCGAGATCGGCCGGGCGCAGGCGCTGCAGGCCCGGGCCGCGGGGATCGAACCGCTGACCGATATGAACCCGGTCCTCTTGAAACCCGAAACCGATACCGGCGCCCAGGTGGTCGTGCAGGGCCGCGCCCGGGGCGCGCTGCGCGCCCGTGCTTTCGCCGCCGAGAAACCGAAGCTGATGGCCCCGGTACTGGAAAGCTACCACCGCCTCGCCGCCGGACGGGACCTGATCATCGTCGAGGGCGCGGGCAGCCCGGCCGAGGTCAACCTGCGCGCGGGCGACATCGCCAATATGGGCTTTGCACAGGCCGCGAATGTGCCGGTGGTGCTGATCGGCGATATCGACCGGGGCGGCGTGATCGCCCAGATCGTCGGCACGCGCGCGGTGCTCGACCCGGGCGATCTGGCGATGGTGCGGGGCTTTGCCATCAACAAGTTCCGCGGCGATCCGCGGCTTTTCGACGACGGCTACCGGCTGATCGCGGACCGCACCGGCTGGCCCGGCTTCGGCGTCATCCCGTGGTTTCCAGACGCCTGCCGCCTGCCCGCCGAGGATGCGGTCGATCTGGGCGGCGCGGGCCGGGGCGCCTTTCACGTCGTCTGCCCGATGCTGTCGCGGATCGCCAATTTCGACGATCTCGACCCGCTCAAACTGGAACCCGGGATCCGGCTGACCATGATCCCGCCCGGCCGCGCCCTGCCCGGCGATGCCGATCTGGTGATCCTGCCCGGCACCAAATCGACCCGGGGCGATCTGGCCTTCCTGCGCGCCCAGGGCTGGGATATCGACCTTGCCGCGCATCTGCGCCGGGGCGGGCGGGTGCTGGGGCTTTGCGGCGGCTATCAGATGCTCGGCCGACGCATCGCCGATCCGCACGGGCTCGAAGGGCCGCCGGGCCTGACCGAGGGGCTCGGCCTGCTCGAGGTCGAGACGGTGATGCATGCCGACAAGACCCTGACCCGGGTCGCGGCCACCCATGCCGCCACCGGCGCCGCGTTTTCCGGCTATGAGATCCATATCGGCGCGACCGACGGTCCCGACCGCGCCCGCCCCTTTGCCCATGTCGCGGGCCGCGCCGAAGGCGCGGTCTCGGCCGACGGGCGCGTTGCGGGCAGCTATCTGCACGGGCTTTTCTCCGAAGACGGCTTCCGCCGCGCCTGGCTGGCCCGGCTCGGGGTCGAGACCGGCACCGAAGGCTACGGCCAGGCGGTCGAGGACACGCTCGACGCGCTGGCCTCCCATCTCGAAGCCCATCTCGACATTGACGCGCTGTTTACCCTCGCCGGTGTCGTCCCCGGAAACTAGCCCCCCGCCGGGGGCACAGGCGGCAAGAAGGCGCGCCGCTGCGCGCGCGTCCTGATCGTCACGACGGCCCGGAACGAGGGCCCGGAACGAGGGCCCCTATCCGCCGGACTGGCTCGCCCATCCTCTGGGCGCGGGCGCGGACGGCATCATCGTCGTGACCGACGGTTGCGACGACGGCACCGACAACATGCTCGACCTGCTCGACACCGCCGGTCTGGTGCCCCATCTGCAGAGCCCCGCGCGGCGCGGCAAAAGCCTGCAATGACAGGCGCTGAAGGCCCCCCCCCCGCGCGGCCGGGGCCGACTGGATCCTCGGCATCGACCTCGACGAATATCTCAACATCCACGTCCCCGGCCACGATCTGGCGGCACTGATCGCGGCCCTGCCCTGGCGGCTTTCCGGCGGCAACGGCGAAACCGGGATCCTGACCAACCGGTGACCGAGGTCTTCACCGCCGCCATGCCCCCCGATGCCGCCTTCCCGGTCGCGGCAAGCTTCTTCAAGACGCTCTACCGTATCGAGGCCTTCGGCCGGATCGGCATCCACCGCCCGCGCCCGGTGCCCGGACGGGCCCCGCCCCGCTGGGTCGATGGCAGCGGCACGCCCCTGCCAGAACGCTTCGCGGCACACCCCGGGCGGCTCTCGCTCTGGGGGGGGGCAGGCCGGGCGGGCATTGGCCGAAATCAACCATTACGCGGTGAAGTCGCCCAAGGCCTTCGTCGTCAAACGCGCCCGCGGCCTGCCGAACCGGACGGACCGCGCGGTCGATCTGGGCCATTGGGTCGAACGGAATTTCAACACCGTCGAAGACCGCTCGATCGCCGCGATGGCCCCCGCCACCGCCGCGGTGCGCGCGCGCCTCACCGCCCTGCCCGGGCTGGCCGCGCTGCAGGAGGCCACGCTTGACTGGCATCGGGCCGAGGCCGCGCGCCAGATCGCCACGCCCGAGCGCCATGCCTTCTGCAGCCAGCTTGTGCTGGCCGGGGGCAGCCGGGCGTTGCCGCCCGACCGGGCGGCCGCCATGTACGCACTGTATCCGCGTGGCGCGGGGGAGGCTCTGAGCCGATGGCCCCCGGTCCCGAGATCCTGCCCGTCGCGCTGACCGCCCGGCCGCTTGGCCGCGATCTGCCTGGACACGGTCGCCACGCCCGCAGGCAGCGGACGAGAGGTCACAGCGATGCTGGCCGGAACCGCGCTGCCGGGCGCCGTCGGTCCGGCGGGCGAGACGACGGCCACCACGCTTCGCACGGTCGCGGGCGCGACGCTTCTGACGCTGACCTGCGGCAGCGACGAAGGCCCGGTTCCGCTGACGCTCGACGGCGGGGCCGTCATGCCTGATCCGCGCCCGGCCCGGACCCACCTTTTTGCCGGGCTCAACGTTCTGGTCGCGCTTCGGAACGGCGAAACCGCAGACGGGGCCGCAGACGGCCCCCCAGACTGGCTGGCCTTTCACCGCCGCCCCCAGAAGCTTCAGGCCGCGCTGATCGTCGAGCGCGCCCCGCCCGGCCCCGAGGCCGACAGGTTCGCCGAGGCGCTGGCCGTCCTTCGCCCCCGGCTCGACGGGCTGCCCCGGGTGCTGCTGGTCGGCTTCGATCATCCGCTTGGCCCCCCCGGCGCGGCCCCCGAAAGCCATCCGCTCAATGTCCCCGAGGCCCCGGGCAAGGCCCGCATGACCCCGCCCGCCCCCGACCGCTGGCGGGCGCCGCTGGGCGAGGGGCATCTGTACGAATGGCTGCCCCATGCCTGGCTGTCCGGGGCACACGCGGTCGCCGCGCTCGACCTTTGCGACCTGCTGTGCCCCGCCCCGTCCGGCACCACTGTCTTCGAGACCGCCCGGGCCTCGGGCGCGCTGGCGCTGCTGGGGCGCCATGTCTTTCCGTGGAAATCCCGCGACCCGGCCCGGCCGGGCTTTGCCGATCACGGGTGCCTCCAGTTCGACCGGCCGCGCGGGCTGCGCCGCTGGTGCGTCGTGCCGGCCCAGATGCCCGACAATCGGCCCTGGCGCGCGCACCGGGCAGGCGAGGCCACGGCCGAGGCAGTCTTTTCCTTTGCATCGGTATGCGCCATCGCGGCCATCCGGCCGGCCGGATCGTGCCCAGGACAAGCCTTGCGGCCGCGCTCGCGCTGGCCGATCCGGTCGCCCGCGAATTCGGCCATGCCCCCGCAGTTCCGCGCCCCGCCCCGACACGGGCCGCCGCCCACCAAGGCCCCGACCCAAGCCCCGGGCGCGTGGCCATCGTCACTACCATGAAGAACGAAGGCCCCGTCAGCCTCAATGGCTGGCCCATCACCGCGCCATCGGCGTCGACGACATTCTGGTCCACACCAACGATTGCACCGACGGCACCGACCGGCTGCTGGCGCGTCTTGACAGCAAGGGACTGGTGCAGCACCGGACGAACCCCTACCGCGCCACCGGGCTGAAGCCCCGGCATGCCGCGCTGCAGGCAGCAGAGGACGAGCCCGCGATCCGCGAGGCGGGCTGGGTCGTCTGCATGGATGTCGACGGGTTCATCACCATCACGACCGGCGACGGCACGCTGGCCGCGCTGTTTGCCGCGACCCGGGGCGCCAACCCGATCTCGATGACCTGGCGGCTGTTCGGCAATGCCGACATCGACGGCTACGAGGATCGCCCGGCGATGGCCCAATTCACCCTCTGCGCGACCAAGATGACGCGCAAGCCGCATCAGACCCGGGGGGGTCAAGACGCTCTTTCGCGATAAGGGACTCTTTCGCAAGCCGGGCGTCCACCGCCCCAGGGGGCTGGAACCCGGGCGGCTGAACGAGATCCGCTGGGTCGATGGCTCTGGCCGGCCGCTGCCGCCCCAGATGTACCGCACCGCCTGCCGCTCGCCCGCCCGGAACGGCGGGCTACGATCTGGTGCAGATGTACCATTTCGCCCTGCGCTCGGCCCAGAGATTTCTGGTCAAGCGCGACCGCGGCCGGGTCAACCATGTCGACCGCGACAAGGGGCTTGGCTACTGGTTCCGGATGAACCGTAACGCCGAAGACGACCTGTCGGTCCGGCGCCGCCTTGCGGCGATGGAGGCCGAGCGGGCGCGGCTGATGGCCGATCCCGAAATCGCCGCCGCTCATTTGACCTGCGTCGCCGCCCATCGCGCGCGCATCGCCGACCGGATGGCCGCGCCCGAGCCCGCAGCCTTTCATGCCGAGCTGACCCGCGAGCGGCTGCGGCGGCTGTCGCGGATGCTGGCGCGGATGCTGGCGCATTTCGGGCCGAGCGTCTTTCCGGCCGGGCCGGGCGCAATCCCCGACAGCCTGCTGCAAACCGATCCACCCGCCGATTTCTTCTTTACCGTCCCGCCAGACGAAGCCCGGCATTGACCCTGTCCCGGCTCGCCATGGGCCGATGGCCCCTTGCGGGCGCTGGCCCGCGCGCGGCGGGACGAAATCCTCGGCCGGGCCCTGACCGAGGCCGAGACGGCCGCCCGGCTTCTGGGCGACGCGCTGGCCGAGCCGCCGCCCACCCGGCTTGCCGATATCGGCTGCGGGTCCGGGCTGGTCGATCTATTCCTGTATCGCCGCTTCGGCTGCGCGCTTGACCTGATCGACATCGAAACGACCGAGGCCCGCCATTTCGGCCTGAAGGATACCGGCGCGGGCTTTGCCGATCCTGCCCGCACCCGCGCCTTCCTTGTCGCCGATGGCGTGCCCGAAGCGATGATCGCGACCTTCACCCCCCGCCATGACGATCTGTCGGACCTCGCGCCCGACGCAGCGATCAGTCTGCTCTCCTGCGGCTATCACTACCCGGTTTCGACCTATGACCGGCTGTTCCGCCGGGGGATCGCGGCGGGCGCTACGCTGATCGCCGACATCCGCAACGGCTCGGGTCGGCTGGCCGACCTGCGCCGGATGGGGCAAACCCGCGTTCTGGCCACCGGGCCCAGGCACCGGACTGTCGCCCTGCGCCCCGCCCCCGACGCCGCGCCAAAGCCCCCGGGGCTTCGACGTCATCGCCCGGAACGGCTGGTCGATGCTGGGGGTGATGACCTTCGGCTGGACCTGGTTTCGCGACCCGGCCGTCGCGGGCGAATTCGGCCGCCTGGCGACCTCGGGCTTCTTCGCCCGGTTCGAGAGGGTGGTGTTCTGCGGCGCCTCGATGGGCGGCTATGGGGCCGCGGCCTATTCCGCTGCGGTGCCGGGCGCCACGGTGGTCGCGATCAGCCCGCAATCGACGCTTGATCCGCGCCTCGTGCCCTGGGAAACCCGCTATGGCCGCGTCGCGCGGACCCGCAATTTCACCGGCCGCTATGGCCATGCCGCCGAGGCCAGCCGCGCCGCCGCCGCCGGGACCCCGCCCCGCCTCGGGTGGCCATTCGCCGCTTGCCGCAGGACGCAGGCCCGGCTTAGCATGCCCGCCAACCGGCCGGGACCAGGGGGCCCAGAAGCCGGGCAGAGAACGGGGAAGACGACAATGGCATTCAAGGCAACGCTTCTGGCGGCCGGGGCCGCGCTTGCGCTGGCGGGGTCCGCCGCCGCCGATCCGGTGAAGGTCGGCATGATCACCACGCTTTCGGGCGGCGGCGCGAGCCTCGGGATCGACACGCGCGACGGGTTCATGCTGGCGGTCGAGGCCGCCGCCAATCCCGACCTGACGGTCGTGATCGAGGATGACCAGCAGAAGCCCGAAATCGCCGTGCAACTGGCCGACAAGCTGATCCAGTCCGACAGGGTCGATGTGCTGACCGGCATCGTCTGGTCGAACCTCGCCATGGCCGTGGTTCCGGCGGCAACTGCGCAGGGCAAGACCTATCTCTCGACCAATGCCGCTCCCTCGCAACTGGCGGGCAAGGGCTGCAATCCGGGCTATTTCTCGGTCAGCTACCAGAACGACAACCTGCATGAGGCGGCCGGGGCCTATGCCGCGACCGCGGGCATCACACGCGCCTTCATCCTGGCGCCGAACTACCCGGCCGGGAAGGATTCGCTGAGCGGGTTCAAGCGGTTCTACGAGGGCGAGGTGGTGTCCGAGGTCTATACCCAGCTCGGCCAGACCGATTATGCCGGCGAGATCGCGCAGATCCGCGCCTCGGGCGCCGACGGGGTCTTCATCTTCCTGCCGGGCGGCATGGGGATTTCCTTCGTCAAGCAATACGCCGATTCCGGCGTCGGCCTGCCGCTGATCGGCCCGGCCTTCAGCTTCGATCAGTCGATCCTTCAGGCGATGGGCGATGCTGCCGTGGGCGTGCTGAACGGCGCGAACTGGTCGCCCGATCTCGACACTGCCGCGAACGCGACCTTCGTCGAGAGCTTCCGCGCCGCATACGGGCGCCTGCCCTCGGTCTACGCCGCCTATGGCTATGACACCGCGAACCTGCTGCTGTCGGCCATGGCCAAGGCGCCGGTTTCGGAGACCGAGGCCTTCCGCGCGGCTCTGAAAGAGGCCGATTTCGCCTCAGTCCGCGGCAAGTTCAGCTTTGCCCCGTCGAACCACCCGATCCAGGACCTGTACGTCCGCGAGGTGGTGAAGGAGGGCGACATCTACACCAACAAGATCGTCGGCACCGCGATGACCGATCGCGGCAATCCCTACGAGGACGCGTGCAAGATGTGACCCAATGGCGGGCGGCCCGGCGCCGCCCGCCCCGCCGGAGACAGGCCCCTTGTCCGCGATGCTTCTGATCGAGCAGGCCCTGAACGGCCTGCAATACGGGATCATGCTGTTCCTGATGGCCGCCGGGCTGACGCTGGTCTTCGGGGTCATGGGGCTGATCAACCTTGCGCATGGCTCGCTTTACATGCTGGGCGCCTTCGCCTGCGCGGCCGTTGCCGCCGCGACCGGCAGCTTCTGGCTGGGCCTGGTCGCCAGCCTTGCCGCCGCCGCCGCCGCGGGCGCGCTGATCGAGCTGTCGGTGATCCGCAGGCTTTATGCGCGCGACCATCTTGACCAGGTGCTGGCGACCTTCGCGCTGATCCTGATCCTGTCCGAGGGCACGCGCTGGCTTTTCGGATCGTTTCCGCTGTATCTCGACATCCCGGCTGCGCTGTCGGGGCCGGTGCGGCTGCCCGGCGGCATCGACTATCCGCTGTACCGCCTCGCGCTGATCGGGTTCGGGCTGGCGGTGGCGGCGGGGCTGTTCCTGCTGATCGGCAGGACGCGGCTTGGCATCCGCATCCGCGCGGGCGAGGCCGACCGCGAGATGATCGCGGCGCTCGGCGTCGACATCTCGCGGCTTTACACGCTGGTCTTCGCGCTGGGCGCGGCGCTGGCCGGGCTGGCGGGCGCGCTGGTCGGCGCGCTGCAATCGGTGCAGGTCGGCATGGGCGAGCCGGTGCTGATCCTGGCCTTCGTGGTGATCGTGATCGGCGGCATCGGCTCGATCAGGGGGGCGCTGTTCGGTGCGCTGCTGGTCGGGATGACCGACACGCTGGGGCGGGCGCTTTTGCCGGTTGCCTTCGCGACAGTGCTGCCCCCGGCCGAGGCGGGCTCGGTCGGCGCGGCGCTGGCGTCGATGCTGATCTACATCCTGATGGCGGGCGTGCTGGTGATCCGGCCCGGCGGCCTTTTCGGACGGGCCTGAGCGATGCGGCGCGAACCCCTTCTGAACGCCCTGATCCTGCTCGCGCTGCTGGCGGTGCCGCTGGCCGCCCAGGCGCTGGACGAACCCTTCCTCGTGACGCTGGCGACCAAGGCCGCGATCCTCGCGCTGGCGGGAGTCGGGCTGAACCTCGCGCTGGGGCTCGGGGGGATGGTCTCGCTGGGCCATGCCGCCTTCTTCGGGATCGGCGGATATGCCATGGCGGTGCTGGCAGCCCCCGTGCAGGCCTATGAGCCGCTGATGACCTGGCCGATGGACTTGCCGGGCACCAAGTCGATGCCCGCGATCTGGCTGGCGGCGATGGCGGCGGGCGCGCTGGCCGCGCTGGTCATCGGGGCGCTCAGCCTGCGCACCGGCGGGGTCTATTTCATCATGATCACGCTGGCCTTTGCCCAGATGCTTTACTATTTTGCGGTCTCCTGGCCCGCCTATGGCGGCGAGGACGGGATCTCGATCTATGTCCGGAACGGCTTTCCGGGGCTCGACACACTCGATCCGTTGCAGTTCTTCGGGCTCTGCCTCGGCGTCCTGCTGCTGGCGCTGGGGGCGATGCACCTGATCGCGCGCTCGCGTTTCGGGCTTGCGCTGGACGGCGCGCGGCAGAACCCCGAGCGTGTGGCGGCGCTGGGCCTGCGCCCCGCCCGGCTGAAGCTGATCGCCTTCGTCGTCTCGGGCGCGGTCACGGCGCTGGCGGGGGCGCTCTTCGCCGATCTGAACCGCTTCGTCAGCCCCTCGATGCTGCATTGGCAGACCTCGGGCGAGATCATGGTCTTTGTCATTCTGGGCGGCGCGGGGCGCCTTTTCGGGCCGGTGGCGGGGGCCGCGATCTTTGTGCTTCTCGAACATCTTCTGGGCGGGGTCAGCGACTACTGGAAGCTTTTCCTTGGGCTTGCGCTTCTGGGAATTGTCCTTTTCGCACGCGGCGGCCTGATCGGCGCGCTGGCGGGACGGGCGGTGGCGCATGACTGAGCCTGTACTGGACGTTCAGGACCTGCACCTCGCCTTCGGCGCGCTGAAGGCGACCGACGGTGTGTCGCTGACCCTCAGGCGCGGCGAGATCCATGCCCTGATCGGGCCGAACGGCGCGGGCAAGTCGACCCTGATCGGGCTGATCGCGGGCACGCTGAGCCCCGATGCGGGCTGCATCCGGCTGAACGGGCGCGACGTGACCGGGTGCGACGCCGCCGCGCGCGCCCGGGCCGGGCTGGCCCGCACCTTTCAGGTCACGACGCTGGCGCCCGAGCTGACCGTCCTGCAGAACGCGATGCTGGCCGTCGCAGGCGCAAGCGGCGCACCCTACCGCTTTCTGCGCCCCGCGCTGTCGGACCCGGCACTGGTCGAACGGGCGAGCGGTTATGTCGCCCGGGTCGGGCTGGCCGGGCGCCGCGCGGTGCGGGCGGGCGATCTGGCGCATGGCGAACGGCGACGGCTCGATCTGGCGATGGCGCTGGCACTGGCGCCCCGCGCCTTCGTGCTGGACGAGCCGATGGCGGGGATGGGACCGGACGGTGCGCGCGAGATGACTGTGCTGCTCGATCTGCTCAAGCGCGAGGCGCCGATCCTGCTGGTCGAACATGACATGGATGCCGTCTTCCGGCTGGCCGACCGGATCAGCGTTCTGGTCTCGGGCCGGATCATCGCCAGCGGCCCGGTCGAGGCGGTGCGGGCCGACAAGGAGGTGCAGCGCGCCTATCTGGGCGAGGAGCGGCTGGCGTGACCTTGCTGCACCTTGAGGGCGTGACGGCCTTTTACGGCCCCGCGCAGGCGCTTTTCGGGGTCGACTTCTGCCTGGCCGAGGGCGAGGTCGTGGCGCTGATGGGCCGGAACGGCATGGGCAAGTCGACCACGATCCGCAGCATCTGCCGCCTCTCGCCGCATCGGGGAGGCTCGATCCGCTTTGCCGGGCAGGATCTGGCCGGGATGCCCGCCCATCGCGCGGCGCGGCTGGGGCTGGGGCTTGTGCCCGAGGGCCGGCGGGTCTTTCGCGGGCTCAGCGTCGAGGAAAACCTGATCGCCGCGGCGCGGCCGGGGATCTGGGATCTGGCGCGGGTCGCGGGGCTGTTCCCGCGGCTTGCGGAACGGCGGCGGCAGGAGGCCGGGTCGCTGTCGGGCGGCGAGCAGCAGATGCTGGCCATTGGCCGCGCGCTGATGACCAATCCGCGATTGCTGTTGCTAGACGAGGCGACCGAGGGGCTCGCGCCGCTGATCCGGGCCGAGATCTGGGCCGCGATCCGGCAGCTGAAGGCCGAAACCGGGCTGGCGATCCTGGTGGTCGACAAGTCGCTGACCGAACTGGTCCGCATCGCCGACCGCGCGGTCATCCTGGAAAAGGGCGCCAGCGTCTGGACCGGGCCCGCGGACGGGCTGACGCCCGCGCTGGTCGATCGCTATCTGGGCGTCTGACCCGCCTCAGACCGGACGGCGGCGCACGAACCGCCCGTCGGGGCCAAGATGGATGCCGCATTCGGTCTTTTCGGGGTTGTCGGCCCAGCGCCCGGCCCGCGCATCCTCGCCCGGCCGCACCGCCCGGGTGCAGGGCTCGCAGCCGATCGAGCGGAACCCCGCGGCCTCCAGCGGATGGCGCGGCAGCCGGTGCGCGGTGAAATAGGCCGCGATATCGGCCTGGGTCCAGAAGACCAGCGGGTTGACCTTGAGATGGGCGCCGTCGCGCTCGATCGCGGGCAGGGCCGCGCGGGTCGAGGCCTGAAACCGCTTGCGCCCGGAAATCCAGGTATCGAACCCGTCCAGCGCATCGGCCAGCGGGAAGGTCTTGCGCAAGAGGCAGCACATG
The DNA here is from genome assembly GCF_003314725.1 of Rhodovulum sp. BSW8. NCBI lineage: Bacteria > Pseudomonadati > Pseudomonadota > Alphaproteobacteria > Rhodobacterales > Paracoccaceae > Rhodovulum > Rhodovulum sp. BSW8. Next base: position 72,703 of record NZ_QNVX01000050.1, on the reverse strand, counting down.
TTCGGGTCTTCATGGGCCAGCCGGTGATGCGGGTCCTCGGCGGCGACGGTCGCCGGGTCGGGCCGCACATCGACGAGGTTGAGATCGAGCCGCCGGGCCAACTGGTCGCGATAGGCGAGCGTCTCGGCGAAATGCCGCCCCGTCTCGATGAACAGCACCGGAATGCGCGGAAAGATCCGGGTCACGTAGTGCAGAAGCACCGCGCTTTCGGTGCCGAAGGACGAGACCAGCGCGCGCTTGCCCAGCCGAGGGTCAAGCAACAGCCCCACCATGTCGACATGGCCCAGATCGGGCATGTGGTCGGCCTGCAGCGCCTCCAGCAGCCGGTCCGCGCCGCCCGGGGGCCAGGCGTTTTCAGAGGCGCGTTTCGCATCGGAGACGGGATCGGACATTCTGACATTCCCTTGCGCGGCAACGGTCCAGAAGTATCACCCTAAAAGAGTCGGGAAAACCCGCGGCGCAGGGACCGAAGGCCGCGCGACACCGCTGCGTGATTTTTCGCCACTCTCCGACATGTGCCTGTCACATTGGCATGTCTGGGCGGACGGTTCCGCGACCCGGCTCTGGCCATGGGCGCGCGGGCCGCGTATCCCGGTGCCAAGCGTTCCCACGTCTTGTCCTCGAAGGATGCCGATGCCCCGCCCAGTCCTGCTGATCTTCACCGACCTCGACGGCACGCTGCTGGATCACGAAACCTATTCCCACGAAGCCGCCGCCCCGGCGCTGGAGGCGCTGCGCGGGGCCGGGGTGCCGGTCATCCTCGCCTCGTCGAAGACCGCCGCCGAAATCGCGCCGCTGCGCACCGAACTGGGCCTTTCCGCGCATCCGGCCATTGTCGAGAACGGCGCGGGCATCCTGGAACCGGGCGCCGAGGCCCCCCGGACCGGCGGCCGCTATCGGGCGCTGCGCACAGCACTCGATCAGGTGCCCGCCCCGCTGCGTCAGCGGTTCCGGGGGTTTGGCGATGGCGGCGCGGACTGGATCGCCGACGCGACGGGGCTGGCGCCCGGGGCCGCCGCCCTGGCCGCGCAACGGCTTTATTCCGAACCCGGCATCTGGTCGGGCAGCGAGACCGAGAAGACCGAGTTTCTGGCAGCCCTCCGGGCGCAAGGCGTCAGCGGGCGCGAGGGCGGGCGGTTCCTGACCCTGTCGTTCGGCGCCAGCAAGGCCGGGCAGATGGCCGAGATCGCGGCGCGCTATTCGACGCCCTACGTCGTTGCACTGGGCGATGCGCCGAACGACCGCGAGATGCTGGAACAGGCCGATCAGGGCTTCATCATCGCCAATCCGCATCGCGCGCCGATGCCGCCCCTCGATGGCGAGGAAACCGGCCGCATCCAGCGGATCGCCGCAGCCGGGCCGAAAGGTTGGAACCAGGCGGTGCTGCAGGTTATTGCTGATTTCGGGATCTGACGGTCCCGACCCTGACTGTCCCCGGGGCGCCCCCGCCCCGGCCCTGTCTTTCTTCGGGACGGTCCCTGTCCCGGCAAGGAGCCGCGCCCATGGCCGATTTTCACCAGAACGGCAATGTCGCCACCCTGCACAACCTGCGTTCGGCCCCGGCCGAGCTTCTGGTGCACGAGCTGACGACCTTTGCCCAGACCCGCAGGATCAGCCTGATCCTGCCCTCGCTGTTCTCCGAGCTTGAAGGCGACGCGCTGCCGAAGATCCTCGACGAACTGGCCGAGGTGCCGTTCCTGCACCGGATCGTCATCGGGCTCGACCAGGCCGACGAGGCGCAGTTCGCGCATGCGCTGCGCTTCTTCGGCCGGTTGCCGCAGAACCATGTGGTGATCTGGCAGGACAGCCCGCGGATGCAGGCGATCCATGCCCGGCTTGACGTCCACAACCTGACACCGGGCGACCCCGGCAAGGGCCGCAATGTCTGGTTCTGCATGGGCTACCTCATGGCCTGCAAGGACAGCGCGGTGATGGCGCTGCACGATTGCGACATCGTCACCTACACGCGCGAGATGCTGGCGCGGCTGGTCTATCCGGTCGCGAACCCCAATTTCCCCTATCAGCTGGCCAAGGGCTTCTATCCCCGGATCGGCGAGGGCAAGCTGAACGGCCGGGTCAGCCGTCTGCTGGTCAGCCCGATCCTGCTGGCGCTGAAGAAGACCATCGGCGACCGCGATTACCTCGATTACCTCCGCTCCTTCCGCTACCCGCTGTCGGGCGAATTCGCGCTCAGGACGGCGCCCCTGCCCGACCTGCGCATCCCCTCGGACTGGGGGCTGGAAATCGGCGTGCTGTCCGAGGCCTGGCGCAATCTCGCGCCGCGCTCGGTCTGTCAGGTCGAGATCTCGGACGCCTATGACCACAAGCACCAGCCGGTCTCGCCCGAGGATGCCTCGCGCGGGCTGTCGCGGATGTCGGTCGATATCTGCAAATCGATCTTCCGCAAGCTGGCGGCCGATGGCACGGTGTTTTCCGAAGAGATCTTCCGCACCCTGAAGGCCACCTATTACCGCGAGGCGCTGGACCTTCTGGACTGCTATTACAACGACGCGCGGATGAACGGGCTGAGCCTCGACCGCCATGCCGAGGAGAACATCATCGAGATGTTCGCCCAGAACATCACCGAGGCCGGTCGGGTGTTTCTGGACAACCCCGCCGAAACCCCCTTCATCCCGACCTGGAACCGGGTGCATTCGGCCGACCCGACCCTGATGGACGACATGCTGGCGGCGGTGGCGGCGGACGCGGCCGATTTCGGGCCCTCGGGCGACTGAAAGCTCATCCGGCGGCCAGCCGGGCCACCCGGGTGACGTCGGCGCTTTGCGGGGCCAGCGCCTCAAGCTCGTCCAGCGCGACCCAGCGCGCCTCGAGCGCGTCGTCGGCCGCGACAGGCGCGCCCGACTGCCAGAGGCAGCGAACCGCGACCAGCACGAAATGCCCCAGCACCTGCCCGTCCGGGCCGCGGTCGAGCGCGTCGAGCGCGGTCAGCACCGCCTGCGGCTCGGCCCGGATGCCGGTCTCCTCGAACAGCTCGCGGGCGGCGGCGGCCAGCAGCGGCTCGGCGAACTCGACCTTGCCGCCGGGAAAGCCCCAGAAGCCCGCATCGGGCGGGTTGGCGCGGCGCACCAGCAACACCTGGCCCGCGCGGATCACCACGGCCAAAACCGCGACCAGCGGCCTCTGCCCCTCCGCCGTCATCGCCGCCTAGCCCGCGCCCGGCCCGGCGCCGTCGCGGTTCGAGATCCAGCGACACTGATAGGGCGCAAACGGGATTTCGGTGCCGGTGGGCGAGATCCGTTCGCCCGACAGCAGGTCGACCCAGTCCTCGCCGCCGATGAGGTTGATCGCCATCGGCGAGACCGACAGATCCTCTGCGCTGACATTGTGCAGCGCGAAGACCGACTGGTCGCGCTCGAGGCTCTGGCGCCAGAGCCCGAACAGGCGGTGGTCGAGATGCAGCGTGAACTGGGTCGCGTTCGGATGGAAGGCGGGCTGGCGGCGGCGAATGCCGATCCGCCGCTTCATCTGCCGCAGCACCAGCGCCTGCAGACTGGACGGATCGTCCAGCAAGGCCAGCAAGGCCGGATAGTCCCAGCGGTGCCGGTTGATCGCGCGCTTGACCCCCGTCTTCTCGACCCCGGCATGATCGTTGGGCGTCGCCAGCAGCGAATGCACATAGAAGGCCGGGATCCCTTCCAGCGCCATGACGATGGTCTGCGAACAGAGGAACCGGTCGACCTGCCACTGGTCCTCGCCAGCGAAGGTGCCCTTCATCGCCTCGAACCAGGTGATGTTCAGCTCGTAGGCGGCCTCGCCGCCGCCAAGGGTGGTGCGCATCGACACCTCGCCGCCGAAGGACCGGATCGCGCCGATGATGTCGCCGATCTGCTCTTCGGGCAAAAGCCCCTCGACCGGGCGCATGCCGATGCCGTCATGCGAGGCGGTGAAGTTCAGGTAGGCACAGCCCAGCTGCGCGGGCGGCATCGTCGCCTGCCAGCGGTGCAGGTATTCGGCCGTGCCCGACAGGAGCGCGTGCAGGATCAGCGGCGGCAACGAGAAGTTGTAGACCGCATGGGCCTCGTTCCGGTTGCCGAAATAGCTGAGGTTTTCGTGGTTCGGCACGTTGGTTTCTGTCAGCAGCACGACCGGCTCGACCGCGAAATCGCACAAGACCCGCATCAGCTGAACGATGGCATGGGTCTGGGGCATGTGGATCGAAGGCGTGCCGGGTTCCTTCCACAGGAAGGCCACCGCATCGAGCCGGACGATGCGCACGCCATTGTCCACATGCAGCCGCATGATCCGCAGGAATTCCAGCAGCACCTCGGGATTGCGGAAATCCAGATCGACCTGATCGTGGCTGAAGGTGCACCAGACATGGCGGGGGCCGTTCGCGGTCTCGACCTCGCGCAGCAGCGGGCTGGTGCGCGGGCGCACCACAGGGGCCAGATCGTCCTCGGGCGAGGCCTCGAAGAAGAAGCGGTCATAGGGCGGATGGCCCTGCCGGTATTCGCTGAACCAGTGCGACTGGCTGGACACGTGGTTCAGCACCAGATCGGACATCACCCGGAAGCTGCCCGCGATCCGCTGGATATCCTCCCAGTCGCCGAGGTTGGAATTGACCATGCGGTAATCGGTCACCGCAAAGCCGTCATCCGAGGTGAACGGAAAGAAGGGCAGGATATGCACCCCCCCGACCGTGCCCTCGAGATGCCGGTGCAGGAAATCGTTCAGCAGATCGAGCGGCTTGTGCTGGCCATCGGTGAAGCTGTTGCCATAGGTGATGACCATCGAGTCCTCTGAGGACCACAGCCGGTTCGACGGCATCCGGGCGCGGCGGCGGGGGCGCGCACCCTCGGGCCAGAACGCCTCGACGATCCGGTCGATCAGAAGCTCGCGGTCCTGATCCGGGTAGATCCGGCCAACGAGGCCGGCCAGCTTGATGCGCAGGGTCTGCGTCGTGTCTGTCATGGCGTCCAGGCGTTTCCCGATCTTGTTTGTTGCCCGCGCGCGGCAGGCTTGCAAGCCCGTGCCGCGCCGGACGGGCCGCGGACCGGGTCAGTGCCCAGGATTTGGGCGCCGGTCACGGCTTGGGGCGGATCAGGATGGCGCGGAAGTCGTTCACATTGGTCAGGGTCGGGCCCGGCGCCACCTGCGCGCCCAGCGCCGCGAAGAAGCCATGGCTGTCATTGGCCGCCAGCGCCGCCGCCGGGTCGAGCCCAAGCACCGCCGCCTCGGCCAGCGTGTCCGGGCCGATCACCGCCCCCGCCACCTCGGCCGCGCCGTCGACCCCGTCGGTGTCGCAGGCGATGGCGTCGATCCCGGGCGCGCCGCCCAGCGCGACCGCAAGGGCCAGCGCATATTCGGCATTGGGGCCGCCGACCCCGTCGCCCCGCCGCGTCACCGTGCATTCGCCGCCAGACAGCAACAAAAGCGGCCGATCGCCCGGCGCCATCGCCGCCTGCCGCGCCAGGGCCAGCGCCGCGTGGGCCTCGGCCAGTTCGCGGGCCTCGCCTTCCAGCGCATCGCCCAGGATCTCGACCGCCGAGCCCGCGGCGCGCGCGGCCTCGGCGGCGGCCTCCAGGGATCGGGCGGGCGCCGCGATCACCAGATTCTCGACCCGGCCGAGGCGCGGATCGTCGGGGCGAACCGGATCACCGCCCGCCTCGAGAAAGCTCTGCACCGAGGGCGGCGGCACCACGCCCCAGCGCGCCAGCGCCGCCAGAGCCCGGCCCGCGTCGCCCCTGTGCCCGACCGTGGGGCCGCTGGCGATGTCGGCCGGGTCGTCGCCCGGCACGTCGGAAATCAGCAGGCCCAGCACCCGCGCCGGAAAGGCTGCCGCCGCCAGCCGCCCGCCCTTGACCGCCGATATTTCCTTGCGGATGCCGTTGATCTCGCCGATGGGGGCGCCAGAGGCCAGAAGCCCCGAGGTCACCAGCCGCTTTTCCTCCAGCGTGATCTGCCCGGCGGGCTGCACCAGCAGGGCCGAGCCTCCGCCCGAGATCAGCGCCAGCACCAGATCCTCCTCGCCCAGACCGTCCAGCAGGCGCATCATCCGCCGGGTCGCGACCTCGCCGGCGGCATCGGGCACCGGATGCGCGGCCTCGACGATCTCGACGCCCGCGCAGGGACGGCCATGGCCATAGCGGGTGATCACCAGCCCCTCGCAGGGGCCCCAGGCGGCCTCGACCGCCTCGGCCATCCGCGCCGAGGCCTTGCCGGCCCCCACCACCACCACCCGTCCGGCAGGACGGGGCGGCAGAGCGGGCGGGACGATCCGCATCGGATCTGCCGCGGCGACAGCCAGGTCGAAAAGCGCCCTGAGAAAGCCGGAGGGCTCGGTGGGGTCGACGGAAAGCGAAACTGTCATGTCGAAAAGGATGGGGCGTCCTCGGCCGCTGGCAAGAGCCCCGGGCGGATGTGACCCAACGGCATGGGCCGCGATCTCAGGACGCCAGCGCCAGCGCCTCTTCCAGATCGCGGTTGCCCGCCACCAGATCGGCCAGGGTGACGCCGTCGAGCGTGGCATAGAATTCGGCCAGCGCCCGCTGCAGCGCGCCCTTCAGCAGGCAGCAGCAGGAAATCGGGCAGGTATTCGTCGCCGGATCGAAGCATTCGGCAAAGGGCACCCCCGATTCGAGATGCCGGAAAACTTCGCCCACGGTGATGTCCTCGGGGGTCCGCTTGAGGGTCAGACCGCCGTTCCGGCCGCGCGTCGTCTTCACCAGCCCGTGATGCGCCAGCGTGTTGATGACCTGCGCCATGTGGTTCTCGGAGGTGTTGCAGGCAGAGGCGATGTCTGACTTGCGAACCGTGCGCCCGCCATTCACAGCGCAATACATCAGCGCCCGCATCGCGATATTGGTCCGGGTGGTCAGACGCATCGGGGTTCTCTTTTCCAGTCCTGGGGGATAATGATCTATCTCACATACGGGTTCAAACGAGAATAGAGCCTGTTAAAGATCACGCAAGCCCTTCGCCGATCCCGGATGCGGGGCGCTTCAGAAACGGGTGACGGGGCGGGACTTGAGCCGTAAACGCGCGAAGAAGGACGATCCGGCCGCCAGGCGGCTTTCCCAGATGACGGCCCCGGTGATGAGCCTGCTGGAGCGCGCGGGGGCGATGGCCACCGCAGCCTCGCTGCTGTGGCTGATCCAGGCCGCAGCGGTGGCATTGGCTCTGGGCCAGATGCTGCAGCCAGAGACCGCCTGGGGCCCCACTTGGGCCTTTGCCCTCGTCTTTGTGGCGGTGGGCGTCGGGCGCGCGATGCTCGACCATCAGGCAGGCGCGCTGTCGTTCCGCGCGGCCGATATCGTGCTGGCGCTGGAACGCGCGCGCCTCGTCACGCGGGAATCGCGCCGCGCGACCGACGACCCGGCCCGCCCGCCCGCAGCGGTGACCGCGACGCTGGCCGCCGAAAAGCTGGCCGCGCTGACACCCTTCCTCACCCGCTATGCCCCGGCCAAGCGCCGCTCGACCTTCGTGCCGCTGGTGATCCTCGGCGTCACCTTCTACTTCTCATGGGCAATCGGGCTCGTTCTGCTGTTCGCCGGGCCGCTGATCCCGATCTTCATGGCGCTGGTCGGCATCGCCGCCAAAAAGGCCAGCGAGCGGCAGATGGAAGAGCTGTCGAACATGAACGTGCTGCTGCTGGAGCGGCTGACGGCGCTGGTCGACATCCGCCTGCTGGACGCCACCGAGCGCACGGTCGACAGCTTCCGCTCGGCCGCCGACCGGCTGCGCCGGCGCACCATGGAGGTGCTGCGCGTGGCCTTCCTGTCCTCGACCGTGCTTGAACTTTTCTCGGCCATCGGCATCGCCATGGTCGCGGTCTATGTCGGCTTCTCGCTGCTGGGCGAGCTGACTTTCGGCGCCTGGGGCACCCCGCTGACCGCAACCGAAGGGATCTTCCTGCTGCTGCTGGCCCCCGATTATTTCCAGCCCCTGCGCGATCTGGCCGCCGCCTGGCATGACAAGGCCGACGCCAATGCCGTGGCGCGCGAACTGGCCGAACTCGAGGCGCAGGAAGAAACCACCTTCCTCGGGCTCGGCGCCTCGGCGCGGCCGCTCGAGACCGCCGACGCGCTGTCGGTCAGGGGCCTTGCCTACCGCCCGCCGGGCGGGCGGCTGATCCGGTTCCCGGATTTCGATCTGGGCGCTGGCGAGACGCTGGCGATCACCGGCCCCTCGGGCATCGGCAAATCCTCACTCTTGCGGCTGATCGCGGGCATGGCGATCCCCGCCGAGGGCGAGATCCGGATCGGCGACACGGTCCTGTCCCCCGAGACCGCCGATGCCTGGCGCGCGCGGCTGGGCTGGCTGCCGCAGCAGCCGCGCTTCGTGTCGGGGTCGCTGCGCAAGAACCTGACGCTGGCGCTGCGGCCCGGGCATGAGCTGCCTCTGGACACCGCGCTGGAACTGGCGGCGGCCGACGGCGTGGTGGCGCAGCTGCCGCGCGGGCTGAACACCCGTCTGGGCGAGACCGGGGTCGGCGTGTCGGGCGGCGAGGCGCGGCGGCTGATCGTGGCGCGCGCGGCGCATGCCCATCCCGACCTGCTGCTGGCCGACGAACCGACCGCCGATCTGGACGAAGAGACCGCGACGCTGGTGACCGAGGGGCTGCTGGGCCTCGCGGCGGGCGGTGTCGCGCTGATCGTCGCGACTCATGACCCGGCGCTTGCCGCGCGGATGGATCGCCAGATCGCCATCAGACCGGAGCATGCGGCATGAGGGATATCCTGCAGATCCTGCGCCTGACCTGGCGCGCCCAGCGCGGCCCGCTGATCCGGGGTACCGCGCTTGCGGTGATCGTTGTGGCGATGGGGGTGGCGCTGCTGGGCCTTGCGGGCTGGTTCATCACCGCCGCAGCGGCGGCCGGGCTTGCGGGCATCGGCATCGCCTTCAACGTCTTCCAGCCCTCGGCCTCGGTGCGCTTTCTGGCGCTTGGACGGACCGCCGCGCGCTATGGCGAACGGCTGCTGACCCATGACGCGACGCTGAAGGCCCTGACCGATATTCGCGTGGCGTTGCTGCGCGGCGTGCTGGCGCTGCCGTTCCAGACCCTGTCGCGGCTGCGCGGCGCCGAGACCATGAACCGGCTGGTGGCGGATGTCGATGCACTTGACGGGGTGGTGCTGCGGCTCTTCATACCGGCGGTGACCGGGGTCACCCTTTATGTCGCCGCCTTCCCGCTTTTGTGGTGGCTGACCGATGTCACCCTGGCCCTCTGGATCCTCGCCAGCTTCACGCTGGGCTGCGGGATGGTGCTGGTCTGGGCCGGGCGCCATGCGCTGGCCCCCTCGCGCCGGGCCGAGAAGGCGCTGCAGGCCTTCCGCATACGGCTGATCGACCTGCTGCGCGCCCGCGACGATCTGGTGGTCTATGGCCGCCTGCCTGAACAGACCGAAGCCGTGCAGCTGGCCGAGGCCCGGATGCGCGAGAACCTCGGTGCCATCGACCGGCTGGAACGCCGGGCGGGGCTGGCGCTGTCGCTGACCACCACGCTGGCCACCGGTACGGCGCTGGCGCTGGGGGGCGTGCTCGTCGCCCGGGGCGCGATCACGCCCGCGCAGGCGGCGTTGGGTTTCTTCGTGGCGCTGGCCCTTTCGGAAACCGTGCAGCCCCTGCGCCGGGGCCTTGCCGATCTGGGGCGGATGCTCGATGCCGCCCGCCGCGTGACCCGGCTCTTGCCCGACGAGGCCGCGGCCGGGGCGCCCGCCTGTCCGGCTCCTGCCAGCGCGCCAGAGGCGGCGAGCCCGGCTCTGGAGATGACCGACATCGCCTACCGCCACCCGGGCGCCGAGGCGCCGGTGCTGCAGGGCTTTTCGCTGACCCTCGCCCCCGGCGCCTGCGTCGCGCTGACCGGGGCCTCGGGCAGCGGCAAAAGCACCGTTCTGGCGCTGGCCGCCGGTCTGATCCAGCCCGAGGCGGGCACCATCCGGCTTGCAGGCCGCCCGATCGACGAACTGTCCGAAACGCGGCTGCGGGCCGAAATGACCTACCTGCCCCAGCGCAGCATGCTTCTGGGCCAGAGCTTCTTCGACATGCTGGCGCTGGCAGATCCCGATCTCGACGAACGCGAGGCGCTGGATCTGCTCGAGGCGGTGGCGCTGTCCGCGACGGTGGCCGCACGCGGCGGGCTGCACGCGGCCCTGAAGGAAAACGGCGCCGGGCTTTCCGGGGGCGAACAGCGGCGCCTGGCCCTGGCCCGGGCGCTCCTGCGCCGGCCGCGGCTGTTGCTGCTGGACGAACCGACCGAGGGGCTCGACCGGCCGACCGCGACCCGGGTCCTGGGCGCGATCCGCGAGATCCTGCCCGAGACCGCGATCCTGACCGCCTCGCACCGCAAGGCCGAGCGCGACTGGGCCGACCGGCTGATCGCCATGACCTGACGGTTCCGCCGCCGTCGCGGGGGCCGGGACCGTCGCACGTCCGAGACGCATCGCAGTTATGCCGTATTGGCATGCCGCGCCAATGCATACAAAGGTATATCTGGAACACGTCTAATATGCCCACCCTCCACCGTTAACACCAACGGCTTGGGATCCGCGCATATTATGTAATGAGGGGAAAGGGCCAAAGGAGGCCATCAATGGAACTCGACATCGTCGAGCTGTCCCGGCTGCAGTTTGCCATGACAGCCATGTATCACTTCCTCTTCGTGCCGCTCACGCTTGGTCTGTCGATCATCGTTGCGATCATGGAGACGGTCTATGTGATGACCAACCGCCCCGTCTGGCGCCAGATGACGAAATTCTGGGCCACGCTCTTCGGCATCAACTTCGTGCTGGGGGTCGCGACGGGCATCACCATGGAATTCCAGTTCGGGATGAACTGGAGCTATTACAGCCACTATGTCGGGGACATCTTCGGCGCTCCGCTGGCCATCGAGGGGCTGATGGCCTTCTTCCTCGAGGCGACCTTCGTGGGGCTCATGTTCTTCGGCTGGGACAAGCTGTCCAAGGTGGGGCATTGCGTGGTCACGTGGCTCGTGGCGATCGGGTCGAACTTCTCGGCGCTCTGGATCCTGATCGCGAATGGCTGGATGCAGAACCCGGTGGGGGCCGAGTTCAATCCGATGACCATGCGGATGGAGATGACCTCGTTCTTCGAGGTGATGTTCAACGAGGTGGCGCAGGCCAAGTTCGTGCATACCGTCTCGGCGGGCTATGTGACGGCCTCGATCTTCGTTCTGGGCGTGTCGGCCTGGTACCTGCTGAAGGGCCGCCATGTGGAACTGGCGCGCCGGTCGATCGCGGTCGCAGCCAGTTTCGGGCTTGCAGGCGCGCTGTCGGCGGTGGTCCTCGGCGACGAGTCGGGCTATAACGCCACCCATACCCAGAAGATGAAGCTCGCCGCCATCGAGGGCATGTGGGAAACCCACGAGGCGCCCGCGCCGTTCAACCTCTTCGGCATTCCCGACCAGGCCGACCGCGAGACCAAATACGCGATCGAGGTGCCGGTGGTGATGGGCCTGATCGGCTCGCGCTCGCTGACCGAGGAACTGCCGGGCATCAACCAGCTGGTGGACGAGGCCGAGGTCCGCATCCGCAACGGGCTGATCGCCTATGACGCGCTGATGCAGATCCGGGCCGAGCGGGGCGCAGCCGCGCCCGAGCTGACCGCGCAATTCGAGCAGCACAGCGCCGATCTGGGCTTTGCCTTCCTGCTCAAGCGCTATCTCGACGACCCGCGCCTGGCGACCGATGACCAGATCGCCATGGCGGCGCAGGACACGGTGCCGGGCGTCCTGCCGCTGTTCTGGGCGTTCCGGGTGATGGTGATCCTGGGCTTCGGCTTCATCGCGCTGATGCTGTTCTTCTTCATCCGCGCCAACTTCTACGGCATGCGCTTTCCGCGCTGGGCGCTGCGCACGGCCGTGGTGGCGATCCCGACGCCCTGGATCGCGGCCGAGATGGGCTGGTTCGTGGCCGAATTCGGCCGTCAGCCCTGGACCGTCGACGGCGTGCTGCCGACCGCGCTGTCGGTCAGCCAGCTCAGCGTGGCCCAGGTCGCCTTCACGCTCGCGGGCTTCATCACCTTCTATTCGGTCCTCTTCGTGATCGAGATCGGGCTGATGCGGAAATACATCCTCAAGGGGCCCTATATGGACGTCGCCGAAACCGACGACTGGACCCGGCGCCATACCGACCGCCTGACCGGCGGCCGCGGCTTCGAACCGGCGGAGTAAAGACCCATGATCCTGCATGAATTCGTGGATTTCGAGATCCTTCGGGTGATCTGGTGGGGGCTTCTGGGCGTCCTGCTGATCGGCTTTGCGCTGACCGACGGCTTCGATCTGGGGGTCGGCACGCTGCTGCCCTTCGTCGCCCGGACCGATATCGAACGGCGGGTGGCGATCAATACCGTCGGCCCGGTCTGGGAAGGCAACCAGGTGTGGTTCATCCTGGGCGGCGGCGCCATCTTCGCTGCCTGGCCGCCGCTTTACGCGGTCAGCTTCTCGGGCTTCTACATCGCGATGTTCCTGATCCTCGCCGCGCTGATCCTGCGCCCGGTGGGCTTCAAGTACCGTTCGAAGCGCGAGGACGAACGCTGGCGCGCGGCCTGGGACTGGGCGCTGTTCGTGGGCGGCTTCGTGCCTGCGCTGGTCTTCGGCGTCGCCGTGGGCAACGTCCTTCAGGGCGTGCCGTTCCGGCTGACCGAGGACCTCATGTCGATCTATGAGGGCTCGTTCTTCGGGCTGCTGAACCCCTATGCGATCCTGGTCGGGCTGGTGTCGGTCTCGATGCTGGTGATGCATGGCGCGGCCTGGCTGCAGCTCAAGACCGAGGGCATGGTGGCCGACCGCGCGCGGACCTTCGGCGCCTGGGCGGCCATTGCCACCATCCTGACCTATGCGCTGGCCGGCCTCTGGCTTGCGGGCGGGATCGACGCCTACAGCTTTGCGGGCGCGGTCGCGACCGACGGACCGTCGAACCCGCTGATGAACGAGGTCGTCCGGGGCGGGTCCTGGATGGCGGCCTATGAGGCGCGGCCCTGGATCGTCGTCGCCCCGGCGCTGGGGATCCTTGGCGCGGCGCTGGCCTTCCTCGGCTTCAGGACCGACAAGGAGGGCTGGACCATGCTGGCCTCGAAACTGTCGATCCTCGGCATCATCGCTTCGGTCGGGCTGACCATGTTCCCGTTCATCCTGCCGTCCAGCATCGACCCCAACTCGTCGCTGACGGTCTGGGACAGCTCGTCCTCGCATCTGACGCTGTTCGTGATGCTGGTCTCGGCGGTGATCTTCGTGCCGCTGATCCTGGCCTACACCGCCTGGGTCTACAAGGTGCTCTGGGGCAAGGTCACGGCCTCGGACGTGGTCGACAAAAGCGACTCGGTCTACTGAGAAAGGAGCCCGAAGATGTGGTATTTCGCCTGGATTCTCGGCCTGCCGCTGGCCGCGCTCTTCGCCGTCGTCAACGCGATGTGGCTGGAGCTGAACGCGGATCGCACCATGATGGACGGCAAGCCGCGCCACGACCGCTAGGCCGGTCGCCGTCCTGAACCGGGGCCCTGCCCCGAGCCTGCAAGGCCCGTGCCCCCGGCGCGGGCCTTTTCCATGCCCCTCGGGTCCGGCCGGACTATGGCAGCCTTAAAGATGAGTCTTTGACATCTTATTTGAGTCGGCCCTATATGGCGCAGGACACATGCATTTTCTTGCATGTCTTGGGACCGAAGCCGCACAGGAGGCGCGACCGACATGAGCACGACCGCAGAAACCCAGCCGGGCAGCCACGAAAGCCGGCTTGCGCATTTTCCCGTCACCTTCTTCGCCACGGTCATGGGGATGATGGGTCTGACGCTGGCCTGGCATGCGGGCGAACAGGCGCTGGGGCTGACCCTCCCCGTCTCGCATTACCTGCTGTTTGCCTCTTCCGCGCTCTTGGCCGCGGTCGCGGCGCTTTATGCGACAAAGCTTCTGACACGCTTCCCGATGGCCGCGGCCGAATGGCATCACCCGGTTCGGCTGGCCTTTTTTCCCACCGCCTCGATCTCGCTGATCCTGCTGTCGGTGGCGTTGCTGGGCCAGTACCCCGCGCTGGCCGAGCCGGTCTGGATCGCAGGGACCGCGCTGCAGGGGCTCTTGTCGCTTCTGGTGATCGCCGACTGGATCGGGCACCGTCCCTTCCAGCCGATCCACCTGAACGCCGCCTGGTTCATCCCGCCGGTCGGCAACATCCTGGTGCCCATCGCGGGCGTCCCGCTGGGCCACCCGGATATCTCGTGGCTCTTCTTCTCGGGCGGTGCGCTTTTCTGGATCGTGCTGCTGACGATGGTCATGAACCGGCTGACCTTTCACGATCCGCTGCCCAGCCGGTTGCAGCCGACGCTGGTGATCCTGATCGCGCCCCCCGCCGTCGGCTTCATCTCGTGGATGCGGCTGAATGGCGGGCTCGATTCGCTGGCGATGTTCTTTCTCAACGCCGCCTATGTCTTCGCGCTGATCGTGGCGACGCAGCTGCCGCGCATCCTGCGCCTGCCCTTCGCGCTGTCCTTCTGGGCGCTCTCGTTCCCGCTGGCCGCGCTGACCATCGCCACGTTCCTGTACGCGACCACCACCGGCTCGGCCGTCCATCTGTGGCTGGGCGGCGGGCTTCTGGCCTTTCTCAGCGTGGTGATCGCGGGGCTGGTCGGGCGCACGCTGCTGGCGATTGCCCGGAACGAGATCTGCCAGCCGGAATAGGGGCCTCAGCCCCGCCGGGGGGCGGCCAGGCTGAGCGCGAAGGCACAGCTTGCCGCGACCACGATGCTGGGTCCGGCGGGCGTGTCGAACTGGTACGATCCCCAAAGCCCGGCCAGGGCCGCGGCCGCACCGATGCCCGAGGCGATCAGCGCCATCGCCTCGGGGGTGCGCGCCCAGGGCCGGGCGGCGGCGGCCGGGACGATCAGCATTGCCACGATCAGAAGCGCCCCCACCACCTGGATCGCCACCGCGACCACCAGCGCCAGCGCGACCGTCAGCACCAGCCGCTCGCGCCCCGGATCGATCCCCGAGGCCGCCGCCAGTTCCTCGCTGACCGTAACCGTCAGAAGCGCCCTCCAGCGCCAGCCGATCAGCGCCACCACTGCCAGCGCCCCCGCCCAGATCACCGCCAGATCGGTGCGGCCGACCGCCAGGATGTCGCCGAAGAGGTAAGCCGAAAGATCGACCCGGACCCCGCTGAGAAACGACACCGAGACCAGACCGACCGCCAGCGCCGCATGGGCGGCAACCCCCAGCGCGGTATCCATGGCAAGCCTCCGCCCAGACAGCGAGGTCACGGCCAGCGCCATGGCCAGCGCGGCCCCCAGCGTGCCCGCGAAGATCGAGATCGAAAAGCCCAGCGCGATGGCCACGCCCAGAATCGCCGCATGGGCCGTGGCCTCGCCGAAATAGGCCATGCGCCGCCAGACCACGAAGGCCCCCAGCGGCCCGGCCGCCAGCGCGACTGCGATCCCCGCCAGCGCCGCCCGCACCAGAAAATCGTCAAGCATCGGCCGCCTCCGGTTTTGCGCCATGGGCATGGGGATGCACCTCGGCCCCGGCCGCCGCGTCGTGTCCGCAGCCGTCATGGGCATGATCGTGTTCATGCTGATAAAGCGCCATCGTGCCATGGGTGCCATGGCCGAACAGCGCCCGGTATTCGGGCGCGGCGGTCACCACATAGGGTTGGCCCTGACAGCAGACATGACCGTTGAGGCACAGCACCCGGTCTGTCGCGCTCATCACCACATGCAGATCGTGGCTGACCATCAGCACCGCTGTACCGGTCTCGCGCCGAAGATCGACGATCAGCTGGTAGAAGGCCGCGGTGCCCGGCTGGTCGAGCCCCTGCGTCGCCTCGTCGAGGATCAGAAGTTCTGGCCCGCCCAGCAGCGCGCGGGCCAGCAGCACCCGCTGGAACTGCCCGCCCGACAGCGCGGTCAGTTGCCGGGTCTCAAGCCCGGCCGCGCCGACCCGATCAAGCATCGCCGCGACCTCGGCCGCCCCGTGCCGGTCGGGCAACGACAGAAAGCGGCGGACCGTCAGCGGCATGCGGTCGTCGACGGCCAGCTTTTGCGGCACATAGCCGATCCGGAGCCCAGGTCGCCGGGTGACGGCGCCCGCCGTCGGCCGGACCGCGCCCAGCACAGCCCTCAGCAGCGTCGACTTGCCCGACCCGTTCGGCCCGACAAGCGTGACGATCTCGCCCGCGCCGATCTCGAAATCGACCCCGGTCAGGGCGGCGACACCGCCATAGCGCACTGTCAGGCCGCGCGCGGCGACCAGCGTCATGCCCGCGCCTCGCGGCAGGCGGGGCAGCGGCCGACAGCCTCGAGGCTCATCCGCTCGATCTCGAACCCGACCGCACCGGCTGCCGCGAGCATCGCGTCGGCGACGCCCGTGCCCGGCGCCTCGGCCACGGCCTGGCAGGTGTCGCAGATCAGAAAGGCCGGGCGGTGCGGCTCGCCCGGGCGCATGCACGCCGCAAACGCGTTGAGCCGCCGGATCCGGTGCACGAGCCCGTGATCGACCAGAAAATCGAGCGCCCGATAGGCCACCGGCGGTTGGCGCGCGAAGCCCGCCGCGACCAGCCGGTCGAGCACCTCATAGGCGCCGAGCGCCTGATGCGATTCAAGCAGGATCTCGAGAGTGCGTCGGCGCACCGGGGTCAGGCGCAACCCTTCGGCCGCGACGATTTCCTCGGCCCGCTCCAGCGTCGCCCGGCGGCAGGCGGCATGATCATGGGCGGAAAACACCCGCTCGGCATCGATTCTCATCCGGACCCTCTTGACTTGTTATTTTATAACATATTCATTCCGGAGCACCTTCCGCAAGCGCCATTTCGAAGGAGTCGGTCCATGCGCCCCCTGTTTTTTCCTGTTTTTCTGGCCCTCGCCGCCCCTGCGAGCGCCCAGCCGCCGCGTGTGGTGACCGACATTCCCCCGGTCCAGTCCCTGGTGGCCGCGGTGATGGGCGATCTGGGCCGCCCCGAGATCCTGCTGGACCAAGGCGGCGACCCGCATCACTTCCAGCTGAAGCCCTCGCAGGCCCGCGCGATCAGCGAGGCCGGTCTGGTGTTCTGGGTCGGCCCGCAGCTGACGCCCTGGCTCGACCGCGCGCTCAAGGGGCTCGGCCCCGACGCGCAGGCCGTCGCTCTGATCGAGGCCCCGGGCACCTACCGGCGCAGCTACGGCACGCCGGACGGGCACGATCATGACCATGAGGGCGAGGCCGATGCCGAAGATCAGCATCATGGGGCCGCCGCGCCGGACGCGGATCACGACGCGGACGATCACGCCGCCGAGGAAGAGCATCACCATCACGAAGGCACCGACCCCCATGCCTGGCTCGATCCCGAGAACGCCCGGGTCTGGGTGCTTCGGATCAGCGGTGCCCTGGCCGAGGCCGACCCCGACAACACTGCGGTCTACGAGGCGAATGCGCGGTCTGCGCTCGACCGGATCGCGACAACCGAAACCGAGGCGCGGCAAGTGCTGGCCCCGGTGGGCGACCGGCCGATCATGGTCTTCCATGACGCTTACGGCTATTTCGCCGAGCATTTCGGGCTGAGCGTGGCCGGGTCCATCGCCATGGGCGATGCCGCCGATCCGGGGGCTGCCCGGCTGACCGGGCTGCGGGACGAGCTGCGCGCCGACGGCGTCGCCTGTCTCTTCCCCGAGGCCCAGCACGACCCGGCCTATGCCGAGGCCATCGCCGAGGGCACCGATGTGCGGGTGGGCGCGCCGCTCGATCCGTCGGGCAGCACACTCGCCTACGGTCCCGATCTCTATCCGGCGCTGCTGACGGGCCTCGCCCGGACCATCGCCGACTGCGTCACCGGCTCGGACGGCTGAGTCCCGACCGGGGGGCGGCGCTGGTCAAAGATCGACCTCGACTGCCACGCCCTTGGCCCGGGCCGCTGCGACCGCCCGGGCCGCCACCGCCAGATCCTGCAACCCGACGCCGGTGCCGTCGAAAAGCGTGATGTCGTCCTCGGACTGGCGCCCCGGCGCGGTGCCATTGATGACCTCGCCGATCTGGACGATGTCGCCCGCGCCGATCAGCCCGGCCGCGACTGCGTGCTGGGCCTCGCCGATCTCGACCGACTGCGCCACCTCGTCGGTGAAGACCCTGGCGCGGGCAAAGATCGCCGCATCGATTTCCTGCTTGCCCTTGGTGTCGGTGCCCATGCAGGCCAGATGCGTACCCGGCCGGACATGGGCATCCATGAGCTGGGCCGAGAAGGAAGACGAGATCGTGACGATGACATCGGCCTGCGCGCCGAGGCCTTCCAGCGAGACCGCCTCGAAGGGCAGGCCGAGCCCGGCCGCAGTCTCGGCCAGCCGGGGCAGCATCTCGGGATGATAGTTCCAGCCGACCACCTTCTCGAAGGGACGCTCGGCGACGGCGGCGCGCATCTGGAAGGCCGACTGGTGGCCCGCGCCCAGGAGGCCCAGCACGCGCGAGTCGCTGCGTGCCAGGTGGCGGATCGATACCGCCGAGGCCGCCGCCGTGCGCAGCGCGGTCAACAGGTTGCCGCCCACCAAAGCCGCGGGTCGCCCGGTGTCGGGGTCGAACAGTACCACGGTCGACTGATGGTTGGTCAGCCCCCTTTCAGCGTTGCCGGGCCAGTAGCCGCCCGACTTGAGCCCCAGCACCTTGCCGGCACGATCAAAGCCCGACTTGAAGCCGTAAAGCGCGTCGGCATGGCCGATCGCCTCGCGGATCACCGGGAAATTACAGGCCTCATTGCGGGCCATGGCAGAAAAGACGGCCTCGACCGCCTCGAAGCATTGAGCGGCTGACACGAGCCCCGCAATTTCGCTTTCCGGAACGACAAACATCTTACCCCTGCACGATTTTTCGCAGAAAAATCGGGGCCCGGAGGCCCCGAAACGCCAGTCAGTAGGCCTTGCCGCGCGCGGAAACCGGCCAGAGGCATTCGACCGTGCCGTTGCGCACCCCCACATACCAGTCATGGACATTGCAGGTCGGATCGCAATGGCCCGGCACCAGCCGCAGCTTGTCGCCGACCTTCAGAACGCCCTCGTGATCCGCGATCACCCCATGTTCGTCGGAGCATTTCACATAGCGCACATCCTCGCGCCCGAACACGACCGGCAGGCCGCTATCGACCGATTGCGCCTTGAGCCCGGCATCGCAGATCGCCTTGTCGGCCTTGGCATGGCTCATCACCGAGGTCAGCAGGAACAGCGCGTTCTCCCATTCGCCGCGGTCGATCCGGTTGCCCTCGGCATCGAGGATGCGGCCGTAATCGGCATCCATGAAGGCGTAGGAGCCGCATTGCAGCTCGTTATAGACGCCCGAGCTGCCCTCGAAATAATAGGAGCCGGTGCCGCCGCCACCGACGATGTCGCAGGCAAGTCCCTCGGCCTTCAAGGCCTCGACCGCCTCGCGTACCATGGCCACGGCGATCTCGATCTTGGCCTTCCGGTCCAAATAGGAATCGAGATGCTGCATCGCACCCTGATAGGCTTGCAGCCCGGCAAAGCGCAGGCCCGGCGCGGCGTCGATGGCCTTGGCGATGGCGACGACATCCGCAGTTTCCGTCACCCCGCAACGCCCGGCGCCGCAGTCGATCTCGACCAGGCATTCGATCTCGGTGCCGTGCCGCTCAGCCGCCTCGGACAGCTCGGCCACGTTCGCCGGGTCATCGACGCAGACGAGCGTCCGCGCCCCCAGCTTCGGCAGCCGTGCCAGCCGGTCGATCTTGGCCGGATCGCGCACCTGGTTCGAGACCAGCACGTCCTTGATCCCGCCCCGCGCAAACGCCTCGGCCTCCGACACCTTCTGGCAGCAGACCCCGCAAGCCCCTCCGAGCCGCTCCTGCAGCCTGGCGACGTCTACCGACTTGTGCATCTTGCCATGGACGCGGTGACGCATCCCGTGCGCCCTGGCCCAGTCGCCCATCTTCTGGATGTTACGCTCGAGCGCGTCGAGATCGAGCACCAGACAAGGCGTCTGGATCTCGGCCTCGGCCATGCCCGGCAGGGCCGGAATGTCATAGCCCACCTCGAGCCCGTCGAACTCGGTCACGTCCTTCATCGCATTTCTCCCAGCTTTCGAGACGCGCCGCGCGCGCCGTGTTTCCCGTTCCGCGCCCGAGGCGCGTCGTCACGTCCTGCCTTGCGGCGCGGCTCAGACCGTCCAGGGCAGACGGTCGAGATCGACATTGCCGCCGGTCACGATCACGCCCACGCGTTTGCCCGCGAAAACCTCGCGGTTCTTCAGCACCGCCGCCAAAGGCACCGCCGAGCTCGGCTCCATCACGATCTTCATCCGCTTCCAGATCAGCTTCATCGCCTCGACGATCTCGGCCTCCGAAACGGTCAGGATATCGGTCACGTTCGACGAAACGAAATGCCAGGTCAGATCCTTCAGCGGCACCTTCAGCCCGTCGGCCACCGTTTCGGGCGCGTCGTCGGCGACGATATGGCCCGCCCTGAAGCTGCGATAGGCGTCATCGGCCTGCTCGGGTTCGGCGGCATAGATTTCGATATGCGGCGCGAGGCTCGACAGGGTCAGGCAGGTCCCGGACACCATCCCGCCGCCGCCGATGGGCGCGATCACCGCATCGAGATCGCGGATCTGGTCGTTCAACTCGCGCGCGCAGGTGCCCTGCCCGGCGATCACCCGCCAGTCATTGTAGGGATGGACGAATTCGGCGCCGGTCCGGGCCTCGACCTCGGCAAAGACCGCCTCGCGCGAACTGGTCGAGGGGTCGCATTCGGTGATCTCGCCGCCATAGCCGCGCACCGCGTCCTTCTTGGCCTGCGGCGCCGTGCGCGGCATCACCACATGGCAGGGAATGCCCCGGCGGCCCGCCGCGTAAGACAGCGACAGTGCATGGTTGCCCGAGGAATGGGTGGCAACCCCCTTTGCCGCCCTCTCGTCATCGAGCCCGAAGACCGCGTTGCAGGCACCGCGCACCTTGAAGGCGCCGGCCTTCTGGAAATTCTCGCATTTGAAGAAGAGCGAGGCCCCCGCCATGCCGTCGATGCAGGACGAAGTCAGGACCGGCGTGCGGTGGATGTAGGGGGCGATCCGCTCATGGGCCCGGATCACGTCGTCATAGGTCGGGATATAGAGGGGTCCGTGATCCTTCATGGCATCCTCACGCCGCCGCCCGCACGGGCGCGGTCTTGCTGTTGCGATAATGCTCCTGGGCGGCGGCAACGCCGCTGCCAAGCCGAACGGGCAGGCCAAGATCGGTCATGGCCATTTCGGCGGTGGCGATGCCCGACAGCGCCATCACGTCGCTCATCAGACCCAGATGGCCGATCCGGAACACCTTGCCCGCGACCTCGCCCAAGCCCCCGCCGAAGGCCACGCCATAGGCCTCGGCCGCATGGCGCACGATCCGGCCCGCATCGACCCCGTCAGGCGTGACGATGGCCGTCACCGTGTCCGAGCAAAGCTCGGGCCGGGCCGCGCAGGTCGTCATGCCCCAGGCGGCGACCGCGCGGCGCACGCCCTCGGCGATGCGGTGATGGCGGGCGCGCACGGACTCCATGCCTTCCTCAATCAGCAGGCCGGTCGAGACCGCCAGCCCGTTGATCAGCCCGACCGGCGGCGTATAGGGATAGTTGCCGCCCAGCATGTCGCGGATATCGAAGAAACAGCGCGGCAGTCCGGCGGTTTCCATCGCCGCCAGGGCTTTCGGGCTGATCCCGACGATGGCCAGTCCCGCGGGCAGCATGAAGCCCTTCTGCGAGCCGGTCACCGCCAGATCGACGCCCCAGGCATCCATCCGGAAGTCGATCGACCCGATCGAGCTGACGCCATCGACCATCAATAGCGCAGGGTGCCTGGCCGCGGTCATGACCGCGCGCACGGCCGCGACATCCGAGGTCACGCCGGTCGCGGTCTCGTTATGGGTGACGAGAACGGCGCGGATCTCATGGGACTTGTCGGCCGCCAGTGCCGCGGCGAAAGCCTCGACCGGCACGCCCTCGCCCCAGGGGCGCTCGACGATCTCGACGTCGAGCCCGTGGCGCTGGCAGAGGTCGATCCATTTCCGCGAGAACATGCCATGGCGGGCGGCCAGAACCTTGTCGCCGGGCCGGAGCGTGTTGGTGATGGCGGCTTCCCAGCCTCCGGTCCCGGTCGCGGGAAAGATCGCGACCTCGCCTTCGGACAGGTGCAGCACCTGCTTCACTCCGGCCATGGCGGAGGCGAGGATCGGCCCGAAAGCGGCCGAGCGGTGATCCATCGTGGGAATGTCGCAGGCCCGGCGCAGGGACTCGGGCAGGTTGGTCGGGCCGGGCAGGAAGACGGGGTTCAAGGCGTGCATCGGGCGGTCCTTCATCTGGCTTCCCAACGGATAGCGCCCGGTTGCGCTGCGGCGCAATTTTTTCTGAAAAGCTTTTCCGCAAGGCGAAAAATGCGATAAAGTGTCGAATTATCAATGTGTTTATCGTGCCTCATATTTTGAAAAAACATTTCACTTTCAACGCGAAGGATCGATTCGGATGACCCAGCCCCGCCTGCGCGGCCGCCCGCGCGCCTTTCACGACAAGACCGAGCAGAACACGGTCCGCGCGCTCGACCGGGCGATGGGACTGCTGGCGGCGCTGAGCGAAACGAAGGGGCTGACGCTTTCGGAACTGGCCGCGCTGACCGACCAGAGCCCGGCCACTGTCTACCGGGTGCTGATCACGCTGCAGGGGCACGACATCGTGGAACTGGAAGACGAGGCGCAGCGCTGGCATGTCGGGCCCGGCGCATTCCGGATCGGGTCGGGCTTTCTGCGGCGCACCAATGTCACCGAGCGGTCCCGGGCGGCGATGCAGGCGCTGATGCGGGCCACCGGCGAGACCGCCAATCTGGGGGTCGAGGATCGTGACGAGGTGCTGTTCCTGACCCAGGTCGAAACCCATGAGGCGATCCGGGCCTTCTTTCCGCCGGGGACGCGCGGGCCGATGCATACCTCGGGGATCGGCAAGGCGCTGCTGGCGCATCTGCCGCCCGTCCGGGTCGCGGCGATCCTGAAATCGAAGGGACTGCCGGGCTTCACGCCGCTGTCGATCACCGACGAGGCGGCACTGGGCGAGGATCTGGCCCGGACCCGGGCACGCGGCTATGCCATCGACGATCAGGAACGCGCCGACGGCATGCGCTGCATCGCGGCACCGATCTTCAACGCCCATGGCGAGCCGGTGGCGGGGTTGTCGGTTTCGGGACCCGCGTTCCGGATCCCGCTGGAGGCCGCGGCGCGGATCGGGACCGATGTCCGCGCGGCTGCGGATCAGGTCACGGCCGCAATCGGCGGCACGGTGGGTTTTCCGACTGCGGGGGAAAAATCCGCGTAGCGGATTTTTCGGGCCCGGGAGAAAACGAGTTTTCTGCGAAAACTCGGGGCCGGGCGGTCAGGGACGTCCCCAGCCCCCGCCGCCGGGAGTGCGGATCTCGAAGAGCGTCCCGGCCTCGAGCGCGACCTCGTCATTGCCCGCCCGCCGCTCGCGCCGGCCATCTGCCCATTCGACCCAGTTCTCGCCGACCGCCCCATCGCCGCCCCCGGCCGCGCCAAAGGGCGGAATGCGGCGGTGGGAACAGAGCGTCGTCACCGTCACCGGCTCGAGAAATCTCAACCGCCGGATCGCGCCCTCACCGCCCGCCCAGCGGCCCGCACCGCCCGAGCCCTTGCGGATCGAGAAGGACTCGAGCCTTACCGGAAACCGCCGTTCCAGCACTTCGGGGTCGGTCATCCGGGTGTTCGTCATATGGCTCTGCACCGCATCGCATCCGGCAAAGCCCGGCCCCGCCCCGGTGCCGCCCGCGATGGTTTCATAATTCTGGAACCGGTCATTTCCCCAGACGAAATTGTTCATCGTCGCCTGGCTGCCCGCGACGACGCCCAGCGCACCGTAAAGCGCGTTGCAGGCGGCCTGGCTGACCTCGGTATTGCCCGCGATCACTGCGGCCGGATAGGCCGGGTTGAGCAGGCAGCCCTCGGGCGCGATGATCCGCAGCGGCTTGAGACAGCCTTCGTTCAGCGGGATGTCGGCGCCCACCATCGTCCGGAAGACGTAAAGCACCACCGCGCGGCAGACCGCGAAGGGGGCGTTGTAATTGCCCTCGTGCTGGGGGCTCGTCCCGGTGAAGTCGATCACCGCCTCGCGCGCCCCGCGGTCCACCCGCACCGCGACCTCGATCGCGGCGCCATGGTCCATCGGATAGCGGAACCGCCCGTCCTTCAGCGTGCCGATAACCCGCCGCACGCTTTCCTCGGCATTGTCCTGGACATGGCCCATATAGGCGACCACCACATCCCGGCCGTAGCGGTCGACCACCTCCAGCAGCGCGCGCCGCCCGGTTTCGTTGGCCGCGACCTGGGCCTTCAGATCGGCCATGTTCTGCCTGACGTTCCGGCAGGGCCAGGGTCCCGAACGCAACACCGCCTCGGCCTCGGCCTCCAGGAGCCGCCCGCCATCGACCAGACGCAGGTTGTCGATCAGCACGCCTTCTTCCTCGATCCGCCGCGAGTCGGGCGGCGAAGACCCCGGCGTGCGCCCGCCGATATCGGCATGATGCCCGCGCGACCCCAGCCAGAACAGGATCTCGCCCTCCAGAAAGACCGGCGTCACCACGGTCACGTCGGGCAGGTGGGTGCCGCCGTTATAGGGCGAGTTCAGCATGAACGCATCGCCCGGCCGGATCGCGCCCGCATGGCCGCGCATCACCGTGCGGATCGAGTCGGACATCGAGCCCAGATGCACCGGCACATGCGGCGCATTGGCAACAAGATCGCCCCGCGCATCGAAGATCGCGCAGGAAAAATCGAGCCGCTCCTTGATGTTGACCGACCAGGAGGTGTTGGCAAGCGTGGCCCCCATCTGATCGGCCACCGACATGAAGAGGTTCGACATCACCTCGAGCAGCACCGGATCGGCCTCGGTCCCCATGGCGGGGGCGCGCTGGGCTGTGGCGCTGCGGGTCAGGATCAGGTTGCCCAGGCCATCGACCTCGGCGGCCCAGCCCGGCTCGACCATGTCGGTGCCGGTCGGTTCCGA
Organism: Rhodovulum sp. BSW8; assembly: GCF_003314725.1. Classification (NCBI taxonomy): domain Bacteria; kingdom Pseudomonadati; phylum Pseudomonadota; class Alphaproteobacteria; order Rhodobacterales; family Paracoccaceae; genus Rhodovulum; species Rhodovulum sp. BSW8. The sequence continues at coordinate 47,743 of NZ_QNVX01000050.1, read as the reverse complement.
GATGATGGCTGGCCCCTCGATCCGGGTGCCCGCCCCCAGCGAGGCGCGGGCATAAAGCGGCACCTCGACGGTTTCGCCGCCCAGATGCACCGCCACCCGGTCGGCGATTTCCGCACGGGCCTCGGGCGCCATGGCGGCAGGCGCCGCCCCGGTCTCGCCGATGGCCTCGACATCCAGCATGTCGACGATCAGAGCGCGCTCGGGCGAGGCAAAGCCAAAGCGCGCCCGGTGGACCTCTTCGAAATCGGCCTGCATCGCGGCAGCGGGGCCGAAGGGCACCTCCAGCGTCTGGTGCGAGCCCTCATAGCGCAGATGCGCGCGGACCAGCCTGCGGATCGCCCGCCTGGCCACGCCCTGACATGCGACAGCCTCCTCGGCCCGTGCGGTCAGATCGGCCAGCGCCGCCTCGGCCCCGGCCGTGTCGGACAGCGGCAGGTCGAGCTGGCCTTCCTCCATCGCCCGGATCTCGGCCAGCCCCATGCCATAGGCCGACAGCACCCCGGCGAAGGGATGCAGGAAGACCCGGCGCATGCCCAGCGCATCGGCCACCAGACAGGCATGCTGCCCGCCCGCCCCGCCGAAGCACTGCAGCGTGTAGCCGGTTACGTCATGGCCGCGTTGCACGCTGATCTTGCGGATGGCGTTGGCCATGTTGTCGACGGCGATGCGCAGGAAGCCCTCGGCCATGTCCTCGGGGCTGCGTTCGGGCGTGCCGGTCTCGGCCGCGACCTCGCGGGCAAGGGCCGCGAACTTCTCGCGCACCGCCGCAACGTCGAGCGGCTGATCGCCCCCGGGACCGAAGACGGCCGGAAAATGCGCGGGCGTCAGCTTGCCCAGCATGACGTTGCAATCGGTCACGGTCAGCGGCCCGCCCCGGCGGTAGCAGGCCGGGCCGGGATCGGCACCGGCACTTTCGGGGCCGACCTGGAACCGGCCGTCCTCGAACTTGCAGATCGACCCGCCCCCGGCCGCCACGGTGTGGATGTCCATCATCGGCGCGCGCATCCGCACTCCCGCCACCTCGGTCTCGAAGCTGCGCTCGAAAGCGCCCGCGTAATGGCTGACATCGGTCGAGGTGCCGCCCATGTCGAAGCCGATCAGCCGGTCGAACCCCGCAGCTTCGGCGGTCCTGACCATGCCGACGATGCCGCCCGCGGGCCCCGACAGGATTGCATCCTTGCCCTGAAAGAGCGCGGCATCGGTCAGCCCGCCATTCGACTGCATGAACAAGAGCCGCTCGCAGCCCCCCTGCCCCAGATCGAGCGCCTCCGCCACCCGGTCGACATAGCGGCGCAGGATCGGCGAGAGATAGGCATCGACCACGGTCGTATCGCCCCGCCCCACCAGCTTGATCAGCCGCGAGGCGCGATGGCTGACGGAGACCTGGGTGAACCCGATGTCGCGGGCGATTTCAGCCAGACGATCCTCGTGGACCGGGTTCAGATAGCCGTGCATCAGCGCGATGGCGACGGCGCGGATGCCCTTGCCACGGGCCGCCTCCAGCGCCTTGCGGGCGGCCTCTTCGTCAAGCGGCACCAGCACTTCGCCCTCGGCATCAAGCCGCTCGCGGATTTCGGCCACTTCTTCATAAAGCAGCTCGGGACGGCGGATATCGAGATCGAAAAGCCGGGGCCGCGCCTGATAGCCGATCCTCAGAAGATCGCCGAAACCCTCGGTAATCAGCAGCAGCACCCGTTCGCCCTTGCGTTCCAGAAGCGCGTTTGTGGCGACCGTGGTGCCCATCCGGACCGCCCCGATGGCGCCTCGCGGCAGCGGCTCGTCCGGGCCAAGGCCCAGCAGGTCGCGGATGCCCTGCACCGCGGCATCGGCATAGCGTTCGGGGTTTTCCGATAAGAGCTTGTGGGTCAAGAGCCGCCCATCGGGCCTTTGCGCCACCAGATCGGTGAAGGTGCCGCCCCGGTCGATCCAGAAATCCCACATGCCGCCCGCCATACCGTCCCCCGCCTGCCCCGTTCCCCTGGTCGCGGCACCTTGTCCGGGCCGCCCGGCCGAGGTCAAGGCCACATCCTGCGGCGGACATTTTTCCTCAATAATCGGAAATTTACCTTGCGTTCCGGGGAAGATATTCCGATCCTTGATGTTCAGATCGCAGGAGGCCCCGATGGCGCAGGATCAGACCCGGCACAGGCTCGACGCGCTCGACCGGCGCATCCTGGGCGAGCTGCAAGCCGATTCCGGCCAGTCGCTGGACGAGATCGCCCGCAAGGTCGGGTCATCCAAGACGCCGGTCTGGAACCGCATCCGCAAGATGCGCGAGGCGGGCATCATCCGGCAGCAGACGGTCATCGTCGATCCGAAGGCGCTGGACCGGGGGACCTGCTTCTTCGTGCTGATCCGCACCTCGGAACACGAGGCCGACTGGCAAAGGCGGTTCCTGCAGGCGCTGCTGAAGCGCCCCGAGGTGCTGGAGGCGCACCGGCTGGCGGGCGAGATCGACTATATCCTGAAGGTCCGCGTGGCCGATGCCACCGCCTATGACGTGTTCTATCAGGCGCTGATCTCGGACGTGCGAATCTTCAACGTGACGGCCCTGCTGTCGATGGAAGAGATCAAGGCGACGACGGTGCTGCCGGTCTGAACCTCAGGTCTGAGCCTCAGCCCAGCCTGCGCCCGGAGGCCGGATCGAAGAGATGCAGATCGGCCGGGTCGGCTGCCAGCGCCATGCGGTCTGCGACCGGCGCCTCGACCGCGGTCTGGGCGACCGTCGCCTGCCCACCGATCCGGCCATGCAAGAGCCGCGCGCCCCCCAGTTCCTCGACATAGTCGAGATGGAACGCGCCGCCCGGATCGGGCGACAGCCGCAGCGCCTCGGGGCGAAGCCCCGCCGTCACCGCCCCCCCGGGATGCGCCACCGCAGGGGCCAGCACCGCGTCGCCGACCCGAAGCGCGCCCGCCTCGACCGTCGCGTCGAACAGGTTCATCGCCGGCGCGCCCAGAAACCCCGCCACGAAGGTCGTGGCCGGATGCCGGTACAGATCGAGCGGCGCCCCCTGCTGTTCGATCCGGCCGCCATTGACCACCACCAGCCGGTCGGCGAGCGTCATCGCCTCGAGCTGATCGTGGGTGACATAGACCGAGGTCGTGCCCAGCCGCCGGTGCAGCTGCTTGATCTCGCCGCGCATGTGGATGCGCAGCTTGGCGTCGAGGTTCGACAGCGGCTCGTCGAACAGGAACGCGGCCGGTTCGCGCACGATGGCCCGGCCCATGGCGACCCGCTGGCGCTGACCGCCCGACAGCGCGCGCGGCTTGCGGTCGAGCAGGTCCGACAGTTGCAGGATGCGGGCGGCGATCGCGATCCGGCGGGCGATCTCGGCCTTCGGCATCCGCCGGTTCCGGAGCCCGTAGGCCAGGTTCTGCCGCACGCTCATATGCGGGTAAAGCGCATAGGTCTGGAACACCATGGCGATGTCGCGCTCGGCCGGTTCGCGCTCGTTCACGCGGGCGCCGCCGATGCGGATCTCGCCATGGCTGACCCGCTCGAGCCCCGCGATCATCCGCAGGATCGTCGACTTTCCGCAGCCCGAGGGGCCGACCAGCACCACGAATTCGCCGTCGCCGATCGCCAGATCGACGCCTTTCACCGCCTCGACGCCGCCGGGATAGACCTTGCCGAGGGATTCAAGCTCGATGGCCGCCATGGTCTATTTCTCCTGCTCGATCAGGCCCTTCACGAAGAGCCGCTGCATCGCGACGACGACCAGCACCGGCGGCAGCATCGCCAGCGTCGCGGTCGCCATCACATAGTTCCATTGCGGTTCGGCATCGGCCACGTCGACCATGCGCTTGATGCCCATCACGACGGTGTAAAGGCTTTCATCCGTGGTCACGATCAGCGGCCAGATGTACTGGTTCCAGCCATAGATGAAGAGGATCACGAAAAGCGCCGCCATGTTGGTGCGCGAGAGCGGCAGCAGGATGTCGCGAAAGAACTTCAGCGGCCCCGCGCCGTCGATCCGGGCGGCCTCGACCAGCTCGTCGGGGATCGTCAGGAAGACCTGGCGAAACAGGAACGTGGCCGTCGCCGAGGCGATCAGCGGCACCACAAGCCCGGCATAGCTGTTCAGCATCCCCAGATCGGCCACCACCTTGAAGGTCGGCACGATCCGCACCTCGACCGGCAGCATCAGCGTCACGAAGATCAGCCAGAAGGCCAGATGCCGGAAGGGAAAGCGGAAGAAGACGATGGCGAAGGCCGACAGGATCGAGATCGCGATCTTTCCCAGCGCGATGGACAGCGCCATGATCAGGCTGTTGCCCATCATCAGCCCCAGGGGCGGCGCGCCCGAGGTCGACAGCCCCGCGCCGAACATCTGCCCGTAGGTTTCGCGCCAGTGATCGCCCGGCCAAAGCGGCACCAGCCCCGACAGGAAGGTGGTCGAGGCATGGGTCGAGGCGACGAAGGCCAGCCAGACCGGAAAGGCCACGACCAGCACGCCAAGGATCAGGACGGCATGGGCCAGCGCGGTCAGGACGGGACGGTTTTCGACCATGGCGGGCCTCTCAGTATTGCACGCGCCGCTCGATGAAGCGGAACTGGATGAAGGTCAGGACCATCACGATCCCCATCAGCACCACCGACTGCGCCGCCGAGGACCCGAGGTTCAGCCCGATGAACCCGTCCTGATAAACCTTGTAGACGAGGATATTGGTGGCCTGGGCCGGGCCGCCCCCGGTGGTGGCGTCGATCACCGCGAAGGTCTCGAACATGGTGTAGGTGATGTTCACGACCAGCAGGAAGAAGGTGGTCGGCGACAAGAGCGGAAAGACGATGGTGACGAAGCGCTTGACCGGCCCGGCCCCGTCGATGGCCGCGGCCTCGCGCAGGCTTTGCGGGATCGCCTGCAGGCCTGCGAGGAAGAAGAGGAAATTGTAGCTGATCTGCTTCCAGGCCGAGGCCAGCACCACGAGGATCATCGCGTCGCCGGGCTTCAGGCGGTCGTCCCAGGCATAGCCCAGCCCGCCCAACAGATAGGGCAGGATGCCGATGGTCGGGTTGAACATGAACCACCACAGCACCCCTGCCACGGCGGGCGCGACCGCATAGGGCCAGACCAGAAGCGTGGTATAGCCGCGATGGCCCCGGATCACCCGGTCGGCCGACACCGCCAGCAACAGCGCCAGCCCGATCGACAGCGCGGCGACCGAGACCGAGAAGACCAGCGTGACCTTGAAGGAATTCAGATAGCCCGGGTCGTGAAAGAGCCGGGTGTAATTGTCGAGCCCGACGAAGCGCGTGGAAAGCCCGAACGGGTCCTCGCGCAGGAAGGATTGCCGCACGGCCTGACCGGCGGGCCAGAGGAAGAAGACGAAGGTGATCAGAAGCTGAGGCGCAAGAAGGAGATAGGGCAGCCAGGGGCTGCGGTAGGTCGCGCGTCTGCTTTGCATTTTCCGTCCCTTCCCGGCGAAGGAAACGGGCCCGCGCCATCGAGGTCGCGAGCCCGTGGGTTCGTTTCGTCAGTTCACGGCGTCGGCGAAGTCTTCGATCAGCGCGTTTCCGCGCTCGACCACTGCGTCCAGCGCCTGTTGCGAGCTCTTCTTGCCCGCCAGCAGCGACTGGAATTCCTCGTCGATGACGGTACGGATCTGCACGTAGTTGCCGAAGCGCAGGCCCTTCGAATTCGGGGTCGGCGGATTCAGCGTGATCTCACGGATGCCCATGTCGGCGCCCGGGTTCTGGTCGTAATAGCCCTGCGCCTTGCCCAGATCATAGGCCGCCTGGGTGATCGGCAGATAGCCCGAGAACTGGTGCCAGTCGGCCTGCACCTCGGGCGAGGACAGATAGCTGAAGAAGTCGGCCACGCCCTTGTATTCTTCCTCGGAATGGCCCCGCAGCACCCACAGAGTTGCACCGCCGATGATCGAGTTCTGCGGCGCGCCCTCGACATCGTCGTAATAGGGCATCATGCCGAAGCCGACCGGGAATTGCGAATTGGCCATGACGCCCGCGCGCGAGGCCGACGAGTTCATGTACATCGCGCATTCGCCCGCATAGAAGGCCGGCGCCGCGTCGCTGCCGCCGCCCGGGCCGCCATACTTGAAGACGCCCTCTTTCTGCCAGCGGGCGAGGTTGTCCCAGTGGCGCACCTGCACCGGACCGTCGACGGTCAGCTTGGCCTCGACCGAGCCGAACCCGTTCTCGTCGGTGCCGATCGGCTGGTTGTGCCAGGCCGACAGGTTTTCCAGCTGGACCCAGCTGATCCAGCCGGTGGTAAAGCCGCATCTGGCCGCCCCGCTGGCCAGGATCGTCTTTGACATCGCCTCGACATCGGCCCAGGTCGCGGGCGCGGTTTCGGGGTCGAGCCCGGCGGCGGCGAAGATGTCCTTGTTGTAGTAAAGGATCGGGGTCGACGAGTTGAACGGCATCGACAGCATGTTGCCGTCGGTATCGGTGTAATAGCCCACGACGGCCGGCAGATAGGCCTTGGGATCGAAGCTGGCCCCGGCCTCCTGCATCAGTTGATAGACCGGGTAGATCGCGCCCTTGGCGGCCATCATCGTGCCGGTACCGACCTCGAAGACCTGCACGATATCGGGCTGCTCGCCCGCGCGGAAGGCGGCGATGGCCGCAGTCATGGTCTCGGTATAGTCGCCCTTGTAGACCGGCACGACCTCATAAGTCTCCTGGCTGGCATTGTAGCCCGCGACGATCTGTTCGAGCTTGCTGCCAAGCTCGCCGCCCATGGCGTGCCACCAGGTCACCTGGGTCTTGGCGGCAGCCGCTGTGGCGGTCAGGGCAAGCGCCGCGGCGCCGGTAAGAAGAATGCGCGTCATGGAGTGATCCTCCCGCTGTTCTGGTTGCGACCCGCGCAGCCCTAATCTCCAATTGTAACGGTTTCTCTTCATTCGCGCGCAAAGCTGTGCAAGCGGAGTGCCGCAGGGGTGCGCCGCAACCGCACCGCCTTAAGGACATGATCCCGATGTAAAAATGCCGCGCGCTCGTGACAGAAGGTCGGACAGCTTACGGGGACAGGTCCCGACGGCAACGGCCCGGGACCTGAGGCATTTCTTTTGAATGCAGGGAAAACCTCGCGGCATCGCCGCGAAACCAGCCGCGCCGCGTCACGAACAATTAAAGAACCTTGCCTTAGGTAAGGTGCACCCATGGAGCTTCCGGACCCATCATGCGATTCTCCACCTCGATCCGTACAGCCATACTGGCCATCGTCCTTCTCGCCTCGGCCGTCATGCTGGGCCTGATCGGCCTGGCCTTGCATGTCGACAGCCTGAGGGACGCCGCAGAGGAACAGATCTCGCTGATCGCCAAGGAAGACAGGACCCTTGCCGATGTGGAGATCGGCCTGCTTCAGGCGCGCCGCGCGGAAAAGGACTTTCTGCTGCGTCACGAGGACAGCTTCGTCGACAAGCAGACGGCAGCGCTGGACGGGATCGCCCGCAATACCGAAGCGGCCGAGGCCCTGGGCAAGCGCGTTGGCGGTCTTGAAGCGTCCGAGCGTGACTTCGTGGCCTTGACGTCCGCGATCCGGACCTACGGAGAGGAGTTCGGCCGGTTGGTCGAGATCCGTCGCCGCCTCGGTTACGACGAAGAGAGCGGGCTTCAGGGCCAGTTGCGGAACGCGGTGCATGGCATCGAGGCTCGGCTGGAAGAAATCGGCAACCCTGAGATGCAGGTCAAGATGCTGATGATGCGCCGCCACGAAAAGGATTTCATCCTGCGTGGCGATCCCAAGTATCTGGACCGTCTGAATGCGCGCGTCGACGAATTTCACGCCTTCCCCGACAGCCTTTTCGCCGACGCGGCGCAGCGCCAGGAAATCGACCAGCTTCTCGCGACCTATCAGGGAGCCTTCACCGCCTTTGTCGAGGAAAACCTGGCCGAACAGACGCTGCGCGCGTCCCTTTCTGCCCATTACGCCGAAGCCGAGCCGATCCTTGCGCGGCTGGTTGCTACGGTCCGCGGCCGCGCCGACGAGGTCAACGCAACCGCCGCGATCGCCAAGGCGCGGGCCGAACGGCTGTCAAACTGGATCGGGGCGAGTGGGCTTGTCGTCTTTGTGGTGCTTGCGATCTGGCTTTCGTTCGCCATTTCGCGGCCGCTTCGCCGGATCGATATCGCCCTTCGGCAGATGATGAAGGGCGACTATACCCCGCATATCGGCACGTCGCGCATTTCTGAAACGGCGGCCATCGCCGCGGCCGTCGACAGCTTCCGCCATGAGTTGGCACAGAAGGACCGCCTCGACCGCGACATCTCCGAAGTGATCGATGCCTGCGCCGCCGGCGATTTCTCCAAGCGGCTGCCCGATCCCGGCGAAGACAGCAATTCGGCGGTGCTGGTGCGTGGCGTCAATGCCATCGGCGATGCTGCCCAGAAGGGCCTTGGCGACGTGTTGATCGTGCTCGACACGCTCAGCAAGGGCGATCTCACGGTGCACATGCCGTCCGGACACCATGGCGTGTTCAGCGAAATCTCGGAGTCCATCGACACGCTGGTGTCCAGCCTCTCGAGCATCCTGCGCCAGCTGTCCGCCAGCAGCGATCTTCTGAACAGCACGGCCCGCAGGATTGCCTCGGCCTCGGACGAGGCCTCGCATCGCGGCCAGAACTCTGCCGCGTCGCTGGAAGAAACCGCCGCCGCCCTGCAAACGCTTGCCAACAACGTGCGCGGGGCGGCCGACAGCGCGAAGAGCGCCGAACAATTCGTGGAATCCGCCCGAGACCGCGCCGAAAACACGCGAACCGTGGCCGACAAGACAGTGGGCGCGATCCGCCGGATCGAGGAATCCTCAAGCGCCATCGGCCGGATTACCGGTATGATCGAGGATGTAGCCTTCCAGACCAACCTGCTGGCATTGAACGCGGGCGTCGAGGCGGCCCGGGCGGGCGAAGCCGGCCGCGGCTTCGCCGTGGTGGCCTCGGAGGTCCGCGCCCTGGCCCAGCGCGCGACCGAAGCGGCGCGCGAGATTACCGCGCTGATCCGCAGCAGCGAGACGCATGTGGCCGATGGGGTGAAGCTCGTTTCGGACACGGTGGCCGCGCTGGGGGCAATTCAGGACTCGGTAACCAGCGTTTGCGACAAGGTGGCAGCCATCGCCGCCAATACCATCGAACAGTCGACCAGCATCACCGAAATCAACACCGCGGTCGGCGCGCTCGACCGCGATGTCCAGCAGAACGCGGCGATCCTGGATGAAACGGCGACGGCGGGCCAGATGCTCCGCAGCGAGGCCGACTCTCTGGTCGACCTGGTCAAGCAGTTCCGTCTGCCCGACGAATCGGAGGCGCAGTCACACCGCTTCGCGGCCGAGTGAGCGGGAAACGCGATCCGGGATTCCAGCCTTTGCCTTAAATGGCCAAGACGCGTTCAGGCCGCAACGATCCGGCCCGCCGATGAGACGGATCCTCCGGCCATCCCCGAACGCCAAAGCGAACTTATGACCCAGCCGCAGGGCTTTATCGGCGTGCCTCTGGATATCCACGGGGCGCGCCGGGAACTGCCAACGCGAGTGAAGTCGGTGCCGTTCCAGAGCCGCATCGCCAGCCCCGCTCCGGTCTTCCGGATCGCACGCCCAGAATGACCGGCGGAAGAAAGCGGGTTTCGCTTTCTCGAACAGGGTCCTCACGACCCATGCCCGGTCAGTCGGCTCTGCTGCTCCAGGTTCGCACGACTCGCGGTATCTCCCGGCGCACGGAACCTTGAGACGCGCTCGCCTGCTCCGATCCTGGCCATGCCACCGGTCCGCCGCCTCCGGGGAATCGCCGCCGGTCCGTGCCAAAGGTACTGGAAAGCTAACGGGTCCCGCGCCCACCCAGATCGAGACCGGCCTCGCTCTCCACTTGGGTTTCGGACCCGCCGGAGTGTTTCGCGTCGGTTTCGGCCGCACCGGCGGACGGCGTCGCGCCGATCCGGGTCACGAAATGGCGGATGATCAGCGCGTAAAGCGCCGCACACATGGCCAGCGTCGCGAAAAGCTGCAAGATGACGAGGATGGCCGCATGCGAGAGCCCGGTCAGCACGATGAGGTTCAACAGGATGCCGACCCCGAAGATCATCAGGAAGAATGGCGGAATTTGGCGAAGGGCCTTCATGCGTCGCAAGACTTTTTATTCGGTCGTCTCGAAGTTTAGGGCGAAGGGCCGGGCGGGCCAAGGGGGCGTGGCATGCGCCTGACTGCGGCCTTCTGGGTGCAGGCCTATCTGGCGCGGCTGCGGCTGGAGGGCATTCCGGCCTTTGTTGTGGCGCATGGCGACGACACGGCGGGAGCTGTATTGGTCAAGCTCAACACGCTCGACGGGCACGCCTGCGCCTTCCAGCGCGCTTTCGACCTGACCTCGGGCGATCGGCGGTGGATGGTGCTGGCCGAAGGCGACGAGGCCGCGGTCGATGGCGCGGTCGGGCGGCAGCGCGGATTCGACCCGGATCTCTGGGTGATCGAGGTCGAGGATCGGGGCGGCCGCCACCTGCTGGACGCCCCCGGCCTGGCATGACGGCACCGTTGCGTCATGGGTATTTCTGCCAAGAAGAAGACCGGAGCGGAGGTACGGCGGTGATCGAGTGGCATGACGAGGGTGTGGTTCTGTCGGCGCGACCGCATGGCGAAAGTTCGGCCATTGTCGAGCTTTTCACCCCGGGTCACGGCCGCCATCTGGGAGTGGTGCGGGGCGGTACGGGCCGCAAGCTGGCGCCAGTGCTGCAGCCCGGAGCGCAGCTTTCGGCGGTGTGGAAGGCGCGGCTCGAGGATCATCTGGGCGCCTACACGGTCGAGCCGCTGCGAAGCCGCCTTGGCCATGTGCTGGGCGATGCCGCGGCCCTGGCCGGGCTGGATGCGGTGACCGCATTGCTGGCCTTCGCCTTGCCAGAACGAGCGCCGCATCCGGGGCTTTACGCTCGGTCGGTCGCGCTGCTCGATCTTCTGGGCGCCCCCGGACCCTGGCCTTTGGCTTATCTGCGCTGGGAACTGGCGCTGCTGGAGGAGACGGGGTTCGGGCTTGATCTGAGCCGCTGCGCGGTGACCGGAGATCGCGACGATCTGGTCTATGTCTCGCCCCGGACGGGGCGGGCGGTCAGCACGGCGGGCGCGGGCGACTGGGCCGACCGGCTGTTGCCCCTGCCGCCCTGCCTTTTGGGACAAGCGCCGGTCCGGGACGGGGATATTGCCGACGGCTTGCGGCTGACGGGCCATTTCCTTGGCACCTGGCTGGCGCCTGCGCTGGGTGACCGGCCGCTTCCGGGCGCGCGGGCGCGGCTGGTGCGGCTCATGGCCCGCGTCGGCTGAGCGCTGCATTTGCTTTCCCGAGGGCCTGTGCTATCGACGCCGCCGAACGGATGTGAAGGGGCGGCCCGCATGGACGATCTCAGGCAGAAATATATCGGCGCGATTGCGGATGCGGCGGACGAGTCGGCGCTGGAAGAGCTGCGGCTGCAGGCCGTCGGCAAGAAGGGCGAGGTCAGCCTGATGATGCGCGAGCTGGGCAGGATGACGCCCGACGAGCGTCAGCAGATGGGCCCGAAGCTGAACGCGCTGAAGGACGAAATCAATTCGGCGCTGGCGGCCAAGAAGGCGGCGCTGGCCGATGCCGCGCTGAACGAACGGCTTCAGGCCGAATGGCTGGACGTGACGCTGCCCGGGCGGCCGCGGCGGCAAGGCACGATCCATCCGGTCAGCCAGGTCACCGACGAGATCACCGCGATCTTCGCCGATATGGGCTTTTCGGTCGCCGAGGGGCCGCAGATCGAATCCGACTGGTTCAATTTCGACGCGCTGAACATCCCGCCCGAGCACCCCGCCCGGCAGGAGCATGACACCTTCTTCATGTCCCGCGCCGAAGGCGACAACCGTCCGCCGCATGTGCTGCGGACCCATACCTCGCCGGTGCAGATCCGCGCGATGCAGGAGACCGGCGCCCCGATCCGGGTGATCGCGCCGGGCCGGGTCTATCGCTGCGACTATGACCAGACCCATACGCCGATGTTTCATCAGGTCGAGGGGCTGGCGATCGGCCGCGACATCTCGATGGCCAACCTGAAATGGGTGCTGGAGGAATTCTGCCGCGCCTTCTTCGAGGTCGAGGGGGTCGAGCTGCGGTTCCGCGCCTCGCATTTCCCCTTCACCGAGCCGTCGGCCGAGGTCGATATCCGCTGTTCCTGGGCGGGCGGCAGCCTGAAGATCGGCGAGGGCAACGACTGGCTCGAGATCCTGGGCTCGGGGATGGTGCATCCCAAGGTCCTGAGCGCCGCGGGCGTCGACCCCGATCAGTGGCAGGGTTTTGCCTTCGGCATGGGGATCGACCGGCTGGCGATGCTGAAATACGGCATTCCCGATCTGCGCGCCTTCTTCGACAGCGACCTGCGCTGGCTGCGCCATTACGGCTTTTCGGCGCTCGACGTGCCGACGCTGCAGGGCGGGCTCAGCGTCTGAGCCGGGCGGCGCGGCCCTAGCGCCGCGCCCGGGCCTCCTGCAAAAGCCGGGTGACATCGGTTTCTTCGACCTGACCGAAATCGGCGTAATGGGCGCCCACGGCGACGAAATGGCGGGGGGCTTCCAGAAAGATCAGCCGGTCGGTCAGGCCGCGCATCTTCCAGACCGTCTCCTGCGGGCCGACCGGCACCGCCAGCCAGACCTCGAGCGGGCCGCGATTGTGGAGCGCCCGTAGCGCCGCACGCGCGGTAGCCCCGGTCGCAAGCCCGTCATCGACGACGATGGCCGTCCGGCCCGAGACCTTTTCGGGCGTGCGGCCGCCCAGAATGCGGCGGCGCGCCTCGGCGATGTCGGCAAGCCGGGCCTCGACCTCGGGCGCGACATCGGCCTGGGTGAGCCCCGCGGCGGCCAGAATCTCGGCATTGAAGACGACCTCGCGCGCGGCGCCGTCGACCACCGCGCCCGCAGCCAGTTCCGGATTGCCCGGCATCCCGATCTTGCGCACGAAAGTCAGATCGAGAGGACAGCCCAGCGCCTCGGCCACGGGGGCCGCGACCGGCACGCCGCCGCGCGGCAGGGCCAGCACCACGGGGTTTTCCGGGGCCGCCGCCAGAACCTTTTCTGCCAGCAGCCGTCCGGCCGCATCGCGGGACTGAAACATTGCCTCACCCTCCCCCTGCGCGGCTCAGCGCCGGAGCGTGCCGCCCGTCGCCTTTTCAACCTTGGCCACGATCTTCTGACCGACAGCCTCGATGTCCTTCTCGGTCAGGGTCTGGTCGGTCGGTTGCAGCCGCACCGTGATCGCCAGCGACTTCTTGCCCTCGCCCAGCGCGCCGCCGACGAATTCGTCGAAGACCCGGACCTCCTCGATCAGCGCCTTGTCGGCCCCGGCCGCGGCATTGACCACGTTGATCGCCTCGACGCCCGCATCCAGCACGAAGGCAAAGTCGCGTTCCACCGCCTGCAGGTCCGAAACCGTCAGCGCATCGCGGGTGGCCCCCTTGCGGCGCGGCGTCGGCGGTTCCTCGACGAAGACAGTGAAGGCGACTGCGGGGCCCTTCACGTTCATCTCGGCCAGAACCTTGGGGTGAAGCTCGCCGAACGTGGCCAGCACCTTCTTGGGTCCGAGGCAGATCCGGCCCGAGCGGCCCGGATGCCACCAGCCCGGTGCCTCGCGCAGGATCTGCGCCCTGGCGGGGGCGCCGATGGCGGCCAGCACCGCCTCGCAATCGGCCTTGGCGTCGTAAAGATCGACCGGGCGGCGCGAACCGTAGGGATCGCGCGGGGCCGAGGCGCCGACCAGAAGCCCCGCCGCCTGGATATGCTGTTCGCCCGGTTCGGCGCCCTGGAAGGCGGGACCGACCTCGAACAGCGCCAGATCGGCAAAGCCGCGCGCCTGGTTCCGCGCCGCAGCCTGCAACAGCCCCGGCAGCAGGTCGGGCCGCATATGGCTCATCTCGGAAGAGATCGGGTTTTCCAGCGCCATCGCGTCGCTGCCGCCGCCGAAGAGCGCGGCACTGGCGCGGTCGACGAAGGAATAGGTGACGCATTCGTTATAGCCCAGCGCCGCGCAGGTCCGCCGCGCGGCCGAGGACCGGCGCTGCATGGGCGTCAGGATCGCGGTCGGCACGCCAGGCTGCGGCCGCGCCATCGGCCTGCCCTCGAGCTTCGTCAGCGAGGCGACGCGGGCCACCTCCTCGACCAGATCGGCCTCGCCCAGCACATCCGGGCGCCAGGAGGGCACATGAGCCATGTCGCCCTCCATCCGGAAGCCAAGGGCCGTCAGCGTGGCGCGCTGGGTCTCGGCCGGGATCTCCATGCCGACCAGGCTTTCGACCCGGTCGGTATCCAGCCGGTAGGCCCGCGCCACGTCCGGCACGGCGCCCGCGACCACCAGCTCGGAGGCCTCGCCGCCGCAGAGATCGAGGATCATCCGGGTCGCGGCCTCGATGCCCAGGGGCGTCCAGGCCGGGTCGATGCCGCGTTCGAAGCGGTAGCGCGCATCCGAGTTGATCTTCAGCGCGCGGCCGGTCATGGCGGTGCGGATCGGGTCGAAATAGGCCGCCTCGAGGAAGACATCGACGGTCTCTTCGGTGCAGCCGGTCGCCTCGCCGCCCATCACGCCGCCCAGGCTCTCGACGCCGGTTGCGTCCGAGATCACGGTCATGCCGGGGTCCATGACATAGGTCTTGCCGTCGAGCGCGAGGAACTCCTCGCCGCCCTCTGCGGCATGGACCCTGAGCCCTCCGGCGAGCTTGGCGATGTCGAAGACATGCAGCGGGCGGTTCATGTCATAGGTGAAGTAGTTGGTGATATCGACCAGCGCCGAGATCGGCCGGAGCCCGATCGCCTTCAGCCGCTGTTGCAGCCATTTCGGCGAGGGGCCGTTCTTCACGCCGCGGATCGCACGGCCGTAGAAGACCGGGCAGGCGCGTTCCCGGGTCTCGGGGTCGATGGTGACGTCGACCGGACAGGGGAAGCTGCCTGCGACGGGCGCCACCTCGACCGGTTTCAGCCGCCCGACGCCGCGCGCGGCCAGATCGCGGGCGACGCCATGGATGCCCAGCGCATCGGGCCGGTTCGGCGTGATCGCGATCTCGATCACCGGATCGACCTTGGCCGGATCGTTCGCCGCCAGCCAGTCGACAAAGCCCTGCCCGACCTCGCCCGAAGGCAGCTCGATGATGCCGTCATGTTCGTCCGACAGCTCCATCTCGCGTTCCGAACACATCATGCCATGGCTTTCGACGCCACGGATCTTGCCGACCTGGATGGTGGTGTCGATGCCCGGGATATACATGCCCGGATGGGCGATCACGACGGTGATGCCCTCGCGCGCATTGGGCGCGCCGCAGACGATCTGTTTCTCGCCCTGCCCGGTCGCGACCTGACAGACCCGAAGCCGGTCGGCATCCGGATGCTGTTCGGCCTTCAGGACCTTGCCGATGGTGAAGTCCTGCAATGCCCTGGCCGGGTTCTCGACGCCCTCGACCTCGAGCCCGAGGTCGGTCAGCGCATAGAGGATCTCGTCGAGCGTGGCCTCGGTCTCGAGGTGCTCCTTCAGCCAGGACAGGGTGAATTTCATCGTGGATGAGCCTTCTGGGGTCGCGGGTCGGGCCTGTCTCTAGCCCAAAGGACCGTGCGGCGAAAGGGGCTAGGCCCGGCGACCGGCGTGGCGGGCCGGGCGGTGCCGCCGCGCGGTCAGGCCCCGGGGCAGGTCAGCCTGGCATAGGCCACCGCCGGATCGCCCCTGAGCGTATCGGGCCGGATCGCGCAGCCGGAGCCGGTCTCGATCGCGCGGAACGCCCGGGCCATCGTGCCCGCGCGGTATTCACGGTTGAGCCGAATCGCCTGCGCCTCGCCCCCCTTGCGGCGCACGGCGAAGCGCGAGCCGTCGATTTCGACCATGACCGGGGGAATGCCGGCATAGTCCATGCCCGGCGAGTCGCAGGCCGAAACGACGAGAATCAGGGCAATGCACAGAATGCGGACCATCCTCCAAGCTCCTCCGAACATGGTTTACGTTAAGTAAACGTGCGGTTGGCGCCACAGTCGGCAGGAGTCCTGCAGGGTATGCCCGCCCGCGCCCGCAGCCGTCTTGCGCGGACCGGGACCCGGCGCGAGCATGGTGAAAAAAGACCAAGGAGCAGGCAAATGAAAACCATCGGCATACTGGGCGGCATGTCGGCCGCCTCGACGGCACTATATTACGACGTGCTGAACCGGGGCGCGCGGGCGCGGCTGGGCGGATTGCACTCGGCGGATCTGCTGATCCGCTCGCTCGACTTTGCCCTGGTCGAGGAAATGCAGGCGGCGGGCGACTGGGACGCGGCGGGTCTGATGCTGAACCGCGAGGCCCGGGCGTTGGAAGCGGGCGGCGCCGATTTCCTGATGCTGGCGACCAACACCATGCACAAGCTGGTCGAGTCGATGCTGGACGGCGTGTCGATCCCGTTCCTGCATATCGCCGACGCGACCGCGCATCAGATCAGCGCGGCGGGGCTGAAACGGCCGGGACTGATGGCGACCGCCTATACGATGGAGCAGAGCTTCTACACCGACCGGCTGCGCACCGCCGGGCTGGACCCGATGTTGCCCGGCCCCGAGGACCGGGCCGAGACCCACCGCATCATCTATGACGAGCTGTGCGTCGGCATGGTGCGCGAGGAAAGCCGCCAGAGCTATGTCGAGATCGCCGGGCGGCTGGCCAAGCGCGGCGCCGATTGCGTGATCCTTGGCTGCACCGAGGTGGGCCTGCTGCTGAACGCCGCGAACGCGCCGCTGCCGGTCTTCGACACGACCGAAATTCACTGCGCCGCCGCGCTGGAACTGGCTTTGGCGGCCTGACCGCTCAGCCAGTTTTCGCCGCCTCGCCCAGCGCCCGCGCCTCGGACAGGGTCAGCCCGGTGGCCAGGGCCTCGGGGTCCAGCCGCAGCTCGATCACGAAGGGGCGGTCGGCCCCCAGCGCCTGCGCCAGCGCCTCGGGGAAGGCCGCCTGATCGGTCACCGTCACCCCGTCGCCGCCATAGGCCCGGGCCAGCGCCGGGAAGTCGGGATTGGCCAGATCGGTGCCGCTGACCCGGCCGGGATATTTCCGTTCCTGATGCATGCGGATGGTGCCGTAGCGGCCGTTATTGGCGACGATCACCACGATATTCGCGCCGTGCTGCACCGCCGTCGACATTTCGTTCAGGGTCATCTGGAAACACCCGTCGCCCGCGAGGCAGACCACCGGAACGTCGGGCCGCGCCAGCTTGGCCGCGATTGCCGCAGGGAAGCCGTAGCCCATCGATCCCGAGGTCGGCGCCAGCTGGGTGCCGGGCCCGCGATAGCGGAAATAGCGGTGCAGGAAGGCCGCGTAATTGCCCGCGCCATTGGTCAGCACCGCCGTTTCCGGCAAGGTCTCCGACAGGTGGGTCACGACCTCTTCCATCCGCACCGCGCCCGGCGTCGGCTTCGGCGCGGTCCAGGCCTCGTAATCCGCGCGGGCGGCGCGGGTCCAGGCCGACCAGCGCGGCGGCGTGGACGGCCCGTCCGCCCGCGCCAGCGCCGCGACCACATCCGGCGCGGTCAGCGCGATGCCCGGATCGGGGCGCCAGACCCGGCCAAGCTCGTCGGGGTCGGGATGGACATGCACGACGCGCTTGTCCTGCATGGCCGGGTCCATCAGCGAATAGCCCGCCGTCGCGGTATCGCCCAGCCGGGTGCCCAGCGCGATCACCAGATCGGCATCCCGCAGACGCTGGCCCAGCACCGGGTTCATGCCAACGCCAAGATCGCCGACATAGTTCGGGTGGCGGTTGTCGAGCCGGTCCTGACGGCGGAAGCTGACCGCGACCGGCAGGTCACGGCGTTCGGCGAAGATCGCCAGATCGGCCGCCGCCTGCGCCGACCAGTGCGGCCCGCCGACAACGACCAGCGGCCGCTCGGCCTCGTCCAGGGCGGCGAGAACCGCAGCCACCTGCGCCGGGGTCGGGTCGGGCTCGGGCCAGACCCGGGCCGGAATGTCGGGCACCTCGGCAAAGCCGCTCAGCATGTCCTCGGGCAGGGCCAGCACGACCGGCCCCGGGCGCCCCGATTGTGCCGCATGGAAGGCGCGCGAGATGTATTCGGGCAGCCGCCGCGTCTCGTCGACCTCGGCCACCCACTTGACCAGCGGCCCGAAGAAGCGCCGGTAGTCGAGTTCCTGGAATGCCTCGCGGTCGCGGTCGCTGCGCGCGATCTGGCCGACGAAGACCACCATCGGCGTCGAATCCTGCCGCGCCACATGCAGCCCGCTGGCGGCGTTGCAGGACCCCGGACCACGGGTGACGAAAAGCACCCCGGGCCGGCCGGTCAGCTTGGCATGGGCCTCGGCCATCATCGCCGCGCCACCCTCGTGGCGACAGACCACATTGGGAATGCCCACATCGTAAAGCCCGTCGAGGGCCGCGAGAAAGCTTTCGCCAGGGACCGAGAACACCCGCTCCACTCCCTGGATCGCCAGCTGATCGGCCAGGATCTTTCCGCCATGACGCCGCATGTTTTTCCCTTTCCTCCGCTCCCCATCGGGCGCAGCCTGCGCCAAGCCTGCGGCAGGAGCAAGGCGCGCCGCTGCGGACGGCAACCGAATGGAGAGGACAGATGTCGGACCACAAGCTGCTGGGAATTGCCGGAGCGCTGCGCAAGGCGTCGTATAACCGGATGCTGCTGCGCGAGGCGGCGCGGATCTTCGATCCGGCCGAGTTCGTCGAGGCCGACCTTCGGCTGCCCCTCTTCGATCAGGATCTGCAGGACGAGGCGGGCATTCCGCCCGAGGTCCAGCGCCTCGCCGATCAGATCGCCGCGGCCGATGCCGTGGTGATCGCGGGCCCCGAATACAACAAGAGCATCAGCGGCGTCCTGAAGAACGCGCTCGACTGGGTCAGCCGGACCGAGGGCAATCCCTGGGCCGACAAGCCGGTGGCCATCGTTTCGGCGGCGGGCGGCCGGGCCGGGGGCGAGCGGACGCAATTCGCACTCAGGCTGTGCCTGGTGCCGTTCCGGGCGCGGGTGCTGGCCGGACCCGAGGTTCTGGTGGGGCAGGCTCCCGGCCAGTTCGACGCCCAGGGGCGGTTGACGAACGAAATCAACCTCAAGGCTCTCGAGACCCTGATGCAGGCGTTGAAAACCGAAATTTCACCAGCTGTCGGGCATTAATCACGGGCGCGCATGCGCGTTGCGCGAAAACTGTTGAAAAGCTAGGGTCCCGCTTATGGAAGACGCCGTTGGAAAGTCGCAGGTCGCCACGGATGTGCTCGATCCGACCCGGATCGTGGCACTGTTCCTTGCCCTCGGCCTCGACGGCAAGCCACCGGGACATTACGACCCGCTGCCGCCCTATTTCCACCAGGTCTATTTCTGGGACGTGCACCGCCCCGAAGACCTTGGGCGCGACGGCCATCCGCATATCGGCGGCGACGGGTTCATTCCCGATCTGGGCCTTCCGCGGCGGATGTGGGCCGGCGGACGGCTGACCTTCTTCGGCCCGCTGCGCCAGGGGCTGCCGGCGCAGAAGACCTCGACCATCGAGAAGGTCCAGATCAAGACCGGCCGGTCGGGGCCACTGGCCTTCGTCACGCTGCGCCACGACATCGTCGAGGGGGGCATGCTGCGGGTCACCGAATACGAGGATCTGGTCTATCTGCCCGATCCCGACCCTGCCCGCCCGCGCCCGCCCGCCCCCGCGGCGCCCGAAGTCTGGGACGACGCGATCGACCTGACCTTCACGCCCACGCTCCTGTTCCGCTATTCGGCGCTGACTCTGAACGGTCACCGCATCCATTACGACCGTGACTATTGCCAGCGGGTCGAAGGCTATCCGGGTCTTGTGGTTCATGGCCAGCTTCTGGCGCAGTTCCTGATGCTGCGGGCCAATGCCCATGGCACGATCCGGCATTTCAGCCTGCGCGCCTATGCGCCGGTCTTCGATTTCGAGACGGTGCAGCTCTGCCGCGCGGGCGATCGCTACTGGATCCGCGGCGAGGACGGGCGGCTGGCGGTGATGGGCGAGGCCGTCTTCGCGCCCAGTTCGCTGTGACCCGGCCCTGGGGTCAGGATTCATAACCAGCAGATGACGACCGCTGCGAGGGCGCTGGCGGAGAGGAACACCTTGGGACAGCGATCGTAGCGTGTCGCCACGCGCCGCCAGTCCTTGGCCTGCCGAACATGATCTCGATGCGGTTGCGCCGCTTGTATCGGCGCCTGTCGTATTTGACCGGGGTCTTGCGTTGCTTTCTGCCGGGGGTGACGGGCGACAGGATTTGATCCAGTGGATCAAATCTGCCCCGAACGGCGCGTATCCCTTTGTCTTTCAACGCGTCTGTGAACCAGTCGGCGTCATGGCCGCGATCCCCGAGCAACCAGCCGACCTTTGGCAGGGGGCCGAGCAGTGCCCGCGCGCCGATGTCGTCGCTCACCGGTCCTGCCGTTACGAACAGGTTGAACGGCCGTCCCTTGCTGTCGCAGATGGCGTGCAACTTGGTGTTCATGCCGCCAGTTCTCAGGAAAACGATCCCCCGGATCGTTTTCCTGAGAACTCCGCCTGATCGGGCGGCCCCCCTCTTTCGCGGCCATGCCGGTCGCTGTGCGGGGCGCCTTCAGATAGGTCGCATCGATCATTACGGTCTTCTGCTCGCCGTGTTCGGCCGCCAACCCGGCCATCATCCTGGCGAAGATGCCTTTCTCGCTCCAACGCTTCCACCGGCTGTACAGCGTCTTGTGCGGTCCGTAGGCTTCGGGCGCGTCGCGCCAGCGCAAGCCATTGCGATTGAGGAGGATAATCCCGCTCAAGACCCGTCTGTCATCGACCCGAGGCTTGCCGTGGGACTTGGGGAAGAAAGGGGCAAGCTTGGCCATCCGCTCGTCGGCCAGTACAGGTCGCGCATGTCACCGCTCCGTTGTACAGGCCGTGAATCACGCAGCGCGTCGAAAATCAATGCATCCTGACCCTAGCGCTTGTAGGGAGCCATGCCCGCCCGGGCCAGTTCGTCGGCGCGTTCGTTCTCGGGATGACCGGCATGACCCTTGACCCAGGTCCAGATCACCTTGTGGCGGGCCTGCGCCGCATCGAGCCTTTGCCAAAGCTCGACATTCTTCACGGGCTTTTTCGCTGCGGTCTTCCAGCCGTTCTTCTTCCAGCCGTGAATCCAGCCGGTGACACCATTCTTCACATAGGCGCTGTCGGTGACGACGGTGATTTCGGACGGGCGGCTCAGGCTTTCCAGCGCGCTTATCGCGGCCAGAAGCTCCATCCGGTTGTTGGTGGTCGCCGCCTCGCCGCCCGAAAGCTCGCGCTGCTTGACCACGGCATCGCCCTCGCGCGCCAGCAAAAGAACGCCCCAGCCGCCCGGTCCCGGGTTTCCGCTGCAGGCACCGTCGGTATAGGCGAAAAGCTCGGCCATGATCCTGTCCTTCCTGGTCCGGAGGGTGTAGGGTGCGGCGCGCGCGGGGTCAATCGGCGCCCGTCGCTGACCCGGGATCAGGCGGCGCGGCGGGCCAGCAGATAGAGGCTGGCAAAAGGGCTGCCGTCGAAACCCGTGCCGGGCTCGGTCTCTTCGGCCTCGACGCTCAGGCCCGCCTGCTCCAGCGCGCAGCGGAATTCGACCGGAGCGACATAGGTGTAAAGCCGCCCGATCCGGTCGCGCGCCTCGCCCTGCCCCTGTTTCATCGCGACCGCGAAGATCCCGCCCGGACGCAGCGCGCGGGCAATGGCGGCCAGATGCGCGGGCAACGCCGCGCGCGGCGCGTGCAGCAGGCTGAAATGGGCCCAGATCCCGTCGAAGGCGGCCTCGGCCGCGAGGTCTGCAAAGCCCGCGACCTCGACCTCGATCCCGTAGCGGGCACGGGCGGCGGCGGCCATTTCGGGGCAGGCGTCAAGGGCGGTGACGCAAAGCCCCGCCGCCGCCATCTCGGCCGCCGCCCAGCCCGGCCCGCAGCCCAGATCGAGCGCGGTGCCGCCCTTGGGCAGGCGCGCGATGAAGGCCGCCAGCCGGTCCTGCGCGACCTGACCGTGATGGATCGCGGAATAGGCTTCGGCCCGGGCCGCGTAGACGGCCAGCGTCTTCGCGTCGCTCACAGCAGCAGCGGCAGCGCGAGGCAGCCCACAGCGACCGCGACCAGCGGCAGGCGCAGCCGCAGCCACCAGGCGGGCGCCAGCCCGATCTTCCAGAAGAAGCCGTCGAGCAAGAGAAGCCCCAGATAGCCCCCGATCAGCGCGACAAGGCTGCTTTCGGGGCCGCCGCCCACCATCAGGAAGGCCCAGATCGCGGGCAGGGCCGAAAGCCCGTAGGCCGGGCCAGCCACGGGACCGTCAGCGCGGCTGGCAAAGCCCCAGAGGATGCCCGACATGAAGACCAGCAACACCGTGCCGTAGAAGTTCAGCAGGTAGATCCCCATGAAGCGGGGGCCGACGGTCTGGATGCCGATATCGAAAAGGCCCGGCACGGTCGCGCTGAGCGTGCCCCACAGAAGCGGCGCGAGCCCGGCCAGGCCCAGCAGACGCGGCGCGCGGGGAATGCCGGTCATGCTTTCTCGAAGGCCAGTTTCAGGCCGAGCCCGGCGAAGACGGCGGCAAAGCCCCGGTTCATCCAGGCCATGACCCGGGCACTGGCCAGCAGCCGGTCGCGGGCGGCGGCGGCGAACAGCCCGTAGCCCAGAAAGACCGCCAGCGTCAGGCCCATGAAGATCCCGCCCAGCGCCAGCATCTCGGCGGTAGCCGTGGCCGGATTGCCCGACAGGAAGGGCGGCAAGAGCGCCAGGAAGAAGATCGAGAGCTTGGGATTGAGAATGTTGATCAGCGCGCCGCGCAGGGCGATGCGGAAAAAGCCGTCGCGCCCGGCCCGTTCGCCGATCTGCAGCGCGCCGCCCTGCCGCACGGCCTGCCAGGCCAGATACAGCAGATAGGCGACGCCCGCGAACTTGACGATCTGAAAGAGAACCGCCGAGGAATGCAGAAGCGCCGCCAGCCCCAGCATGGCGGCGGCCAGATGCGGCACGATGCCGAGGGTGCAGCCCAGCGCGGCAGGCAGCGCGGCCCGGCGCCCCTGACCCAACGACATCATCAGCGTGTAGACGACGCCCGTGCCCGGGGCCAGAACCACCACCAGCGCGGTCAGCAGGAACTGCGCCGAGAGCATCAGGCCAGCTCGCGCACGATGCGCGGCAGGCGGAACTCGATGGTCTCGTCGGCGGTCACGACCTCTTCGACACTCAGGTCGAACCGGTCGCGGAACGCCTGTACCACTTCCTCGATCAGCACGTCGGGGGCCGAGGCCCCGGCGGTCAGTCCGATGGCCGAGACGCCCTCGAGCGCGCGCCAGTCGATATCGGCGGCGCGCTGCACCAGTTGCGCGTAGTCGCAACCCGCATTGGCGGCGACCTCGACCAGACGGCGCGAATTCGACGAGTTCGGCGCGCCGACCACCAGCAGCGCCTGCACCCTGGGCGCCACCGTCTTGACCGCGCCCTGGCGGTTGGTGGTGGCGTAGCAGATGTCTTCCTTGTGCGGCCCCTCGATATTCGGGAACCGCGCCTTCAGCGCCGCGACCACGCCCACGGTGTCGTCGATCGACAGCGTGGTCTGGGTGATGTAGGCCAGCTGGTCGGGATCGCGCACCTCGAGCCCCGCAACCTCGTCGGCGGTCTCGATCAGCAGCACCTCGCCCTCGGGCAGCTGGCCCATGGTGCCGATGGTCTCGGGGTGGGCGCGATGGCCGATCATCACCATCTGCTTGCCGTTCTCGTGATGGCGCTGAGCCTCGAGATGGACCTTGGACACAAGCGGGCAGGTCGCGTCGACATAGACCATCGCGCGGCGCTCGGCCTCGGCCGGCACCGCCTTCGGCACGCCATGGGCCGAGAAGATCACCGGCCGGTCGGGCGGGCAGTCGTCCAGGTCCTCGACGAAGACGGCACCCATGTCGCGCAGCCGGTCGACCACGAACTTGTTGTGGACGATCTCGTGACGGACATAGACCGGGGCGCCCCATTTCCCGAGAGCGGCCTCGACGATCTTGATCGCGCGATCGACACCGGCACAGAAGCCCCGGGGGGCGGCAAGATAGAGAGTCAGCGGGGGCTTGGTCATGGGCTCTGTCTCCTGTTCGACTGTCAGAGGTAAACCCGGCCGGGCCGCAGGTAAAGTCCGGGGCTCAGCCAGAGGCCGCCGCGGTGGCCCAGGCAAGCGCGGCATATCGCCCGGTCTTGGCCAGCGTGACCAGCAGCACGAACAGCCAGACCGGCGTGCGCATCATGCCCGCGACCACCGTGAAGGCATCGCCAAAGGGCGCCCAGCTCAGCAGAAGCGACCAGACGCCCCAGCGCCCGTACCAGCGTTGCGCCCGGGCAAGCTGCGCCTCGCTGGCAGGAAACCAGCGGCGGTGGCGGAACCTCTCGATGCCGCGGCCGAGCACGTAGTTCACCACGGCCCCCAGCACATTGCCGATGCTGGCCACCAGGATCAGCCAGCCGATGCCGATCTGCCCGGCCAGTTGCAGCCCGACGAAAACCACCTCGGACTGGAATGGCAGGATCGTCGCGGCCCCGAAGGCCGCGGCGAAAAGCGAGACAAGCTGAAGGGTGACGGCGGTGACGGGCATCGCCTCATCAAATGAGATGCGACGCCCGTCTTTCAAGCACGCTGCGAGCACGGAACCGGGTCACGAAAAGGGGACGAGACAGGGGCCCCGCGGGCGGTCAGGGGTCAGTCGTTCTGGGCCAGCTCCGACCGGGGCTCGGCGCGGGGTTCGCGCGGCGGACGGCCGATCACCTCTTTCAGTTCGTCCAGCTCGATGAAATTGTCCGCCTGGCGACGCAATTCGTCGGCGATCATCGGAGGCTGGCTGCGGATGGTCGACACGACCGAGACCCGGACTCCCTGGCGTTGCAGGCTCTCGATCAGGGGCTTGAAGTCGCCATCGCCCGAAAACAGGACGATGTGATCGACCCGGGGGGCCAGCTCCATGGCATCGACGGTCAGTTCGATATCCATGTTGCCCTTGACCTTCCGGCGGCCCTGGCTGTCGGTGTATTCCTTCGCGGGCTTCGTCACCATGGTGAAGCCGTTGTAGTTCAGCCAGTCGACAAGCGGCCGGATCGGAGAGTAATCGTCGTTCTCGAGCAGGGCGGTGTAGTAGAACGCCCGCAGCAATTTGCCGCGGCGCATGAATTCCTGTCTCAGGAGCTTGTAGTCGATGTCGAAGCCAAGTGCCTTTGCGGCCGCATAAAGGTTCGATCCATCAATGAACAGCGCCAAGCGCTCGTCTCTGTAAAACATCGTTGGTCCTTCTGGTCAGCGCCCGCCGGACGAACGCCGAGAGTGGAACGTGGTAAGGCGCGTGCTTGAAAAACGAAGTCCTGCGGGCTGCCGATGAACATGTAAGGATAGCACCCTATGCCGCAACCAGAAAAATCAACCCCGTCCCGGCCAAAAGGACTGGTTGCCCTCGGCGGCAATGTCGCTTTCGGCGGAGGTTCGCCTGAATCGACCCTGGCCGCGGGCCTCGTCGCGCTGGACAGCGAATCGGTGCACGTCGCAAGGATCAGCCGATTTTACCACACGCCCAGCGTGCCCGAAGGGTCCGGCCCCGATTTCGTGAACGCAGTTGTAGAGATCGCGACCGACCTTGAGGCCCCGGCCCTGCTGGCCCGGCTGCACGCGATCGAGGCCCGGTTCGGCCGCGAACGCCATACCCGCTGGGCGCCGCGGACGCTCGATCTCGATCTGCTCGATCTCGGCGGCGCGGTGCTGCCCGATGCCGCCACCCAGGCGCACTGGATGGCGCTGTCGCCCGAGACGCAGGCACGCGAGGCGCCGGACCGGGCCATCCTGCCCCATCCGAGGATTCAGGATCGGGGGTTCGTGCTGGTGCCGCTCGCCGAAATCGCGCCGGACTGGCGTCACCCGGTGCTGGACCGGACCGCGGCAGAGCTGCTGACCGCCCTGCCAGAGGCCGAAATCGGACGGATTTCCCCGGTTTCCGGCCCTTGGACAGGTGTATCCGCTCTTGTCAAGACCTATCCAACCCAATAGATAGGGGCTTCAACTTTCCAATGGAGCGGAGAGACCCATGGCCCGCGTGACGGTCGAAGATTGTGTCGACAAGGTACCGAACCGGTTCGAGCTGGTGATGCTTGCCGCCCATCGCGCCCGCGAAGTCGCTTCGGGTGCGAGCCTCACCGTGGACCGCGACAACGACAAGAACCCGGTGGTGGCGCTGCGCGAAATCGCCGAGGAAACCCAGTCGGCCGACGATCTGCGCGAGCGGATGATCGAGGCGCACCAGACCCAGATCGAGGTCGACGAACCCGAAGAGGATTCGATGGCGCTTTTGATGGGCAGCGGCGCGGTCAGCGAACCCGACCGCCCGTCGGACGACGACATGTCGGAAGAAAAGCTCCTGCGCGCGCTGATGGAAGCACAGGGTCAAAAGTAGGACGGCCGGGGCGCGGACGGATTTGGCGATCCGGCGCGCCCCCCTTCAAGATGGCGACCAGATGATCGACGTCGAAGACCTGATCTCGCTGGTCCACAACTACAACCCCCGCACGGACGAAGACCTGATCCGCCGCGCCTATGCCTATGGGCGCGAGATGCATGCCGGCCAGCTGCGCCGGTCGGGCGAGGAATATTTCATGCATCCGGTCGCGGTCGCCGCGATCCTGACCGAACAGCGGCTGGACGATGCGGCCATCGTCACTGCGTTGCTGCATGACACCATCGAGGATACCAAGTCGACCTTCTCGGAGATCGAGCGCCTGTTCGGCCGCGAGGTGGCCGAGCTGGTCGACGGGGTGACCAAGCTGACCAACCTGCAGCTTGCCTCGAACGAGACCAAGCAGGCCGAGAACTTCCGCAAGCTCTTCATGGCGATGTCGAAGGACCTGCGGGTCATCCTCGTCAAGCTGGCGGACCGGCTGCACAACATGCGCACGATCAAGTCGCTGCCGCCCGAAAAGCAGGTCCGCAAGAGCCACGAGACCATGGACATCTATGCGCCGCTTGCCGGCCGGATGGGCATGCAGTGGATGCGCGAGGAGCTGGAGGACCTGGCCTTCCGGGTGCTGAACCCCGAGGCGCGCAACTCGATCATCCGCCGTTTCATCACGCTGCAGCGCGAATCCGGCGATGTGATCCAGCAGATCACCCAGGACATCCGCAAGGAACTGGACCGCGAGGGGATCGAGGCCGATGTCTTCGGCCGGGCCAAGAAGCCCTATTCGATCTGGCGCAAGATGGAAGAGAAGGGCCAGGGCTTCTCGCGGCTGTCGGACATCTACGGCTTTCGCGTGATCACCCAGACCGAAGGCGACTGCTACCGTGTGCTGGGGGCGATCCACCAGCGCTGGCGCGCGGTGCCGGGGCGGTTCAAGGACTATATCAGCCAGCCCAAGTCGAACGGCTACCGCTCGATCCAGACCACCGTGTCGGGGCGCGACGGCAAGCGGGTCGAGGTGCAGATCCGCACCCGGCAAATGCACGAGGTGGCGGAATCGGGCGTGGCCGCGCACTGGTCCTATCGAGATGGCGTCAGGGCCTCGAACCCCTTCGCGGTCGATCCGGCCAAATGGCTCGCCTCGCTGACCGAGCGGTTCGAGACCGAGGACCATGACGAGTTTCTCGAGCATGTGAAGCTCGAGATGTATTCCGATCAGGTGTTCTGCTTCTCGCCCAAGGGCGATGTGGTCAAGCTGCCCCGGGGCGCCACGCCGCTGGATTACGCCTATGCGATCCACACCCGGATCGGCGACAGCTGCGTCGGCGCCAAGGTCGATGGCATCCGCGTGCCGCTGTGGACCCGGCTGAAGAACGGCCAGTCGGTCGAGATCATCACCGCCGAGGGCCAGCGCCCGCAGGCGACCTGGATCGATATCGTGGTCACCGGCCGCGCCAAGGCCGCGATCCGCAAGTCGCTGCGCGAGGAAGACCGCGAGCGGTATATCAAGCTGGGGCGCGAACTGGCGCGGGTCGCCTTCGAACATCTGGGCAAGAAGGCCACCGACAAGGCGCTTCGGACGGCGGCCAAGACCTTCGGGCTTTCCAGTTCGGCCGAGCTGCTGGCCCGGCTCGGCTCGGCCGAGCTGCGCGCCCAGGACGTGGTCGAGGCGCTGTACCCCGAGCTTGCCAACACCACCGGCGACGAGATCGACGCGACCCGCGCGGTGATCGGCCTCAGCCCGGACGAATCCTTCACCCGTGCGCCCTGCTGCCAGCCGGTCCCGGGCGAACGGATCGTCGGCATCACCTATCGCGGCCGGGGGGTGATCGTGCATGCGATCGACTGCCCGGTGCTGGAGAAATTCGAGGAACAGCCCGACCGCTGGGTCGATCTGCACTGGCATTCGGGCAAGCACCCGGCGGTGCATAACGTGGGCTTCCTGCTGACAATCCGCAACGATGCCGGCGTGCTCGGCCGGATCTGCACCCTGATCGGCGAACAGAAGGCCAATATCTCGGATCTCGAATTCGTCGACAAGAAGCCCGATTTTTACCGCTTGCTTGTTCAAGTGGATCTGCGGGACGTCGAACATCTTCACACCGTGATGACCGCCCTTGAGGCCGAAAGCGACGTGGCCGAGATAGAGAGATACCGAAACCCCGAGCGCGCGATGTAAGGGGCCACCCGCCGGAAAGGACCCAAGGCTTGGTATTCAAGCGCCGCGACAGACGAAGCGTCGGCAAGATCCTGCTCGACAGCGTGTATCCGCGCGGCGGATGGGGACGGGCGGCCTATTACATCTCGCACCGCCTGCGCCGCCTGCCCGACACGCCGAACAAGATCGGCCGCGGCATCTTTGCGGGCGTCTTCGCGACCTTCACCCCGTTCTACGGCCTGCATTTCGTGATCGCCGCGGTGCTGGCCAAGGCGATGCGGGGCAACATCCTGGCCAGCCTTCTGTCGACGCTGGTCGGCAATCCGCTGACCTATGTGCCGATCGGGGTGGCGTCGCTGAAGCTGGGGCACTTCCTCCTGGGCACCCGCTTCGACGAGAATGTCGACGAGACGCTCGTGGCCAAGTTCACCGGCGCCGCGCTCGATCTCAAAAGCAACCTGATCGCGCTTTTCACCGATGCGGTGCCGCACTGGGCGCGGCTGTCGACCTTCTATCACGAGGTGTTCCTGCCCTACATGGTGGGCGGCTGCATCCTCGGTGTGGTCGCCGGGCTGATCTCGTACTATGTCAGCGTTCCGGTGCTGACTGCGTATCAGAACCGCCGCCGCGGGCGGCTGAAGAAGAAACTGAGCGAGCTGCGCGCGGCCGCCGCGGTCAAGGCGGAAGACCGGGGCTGACGCCCCTGCCCCACCTGACGCAGGCCAGGCGCGCCCCAGAGGAGAGAAACGATATGGCAGCGACCGGCAACGCGCTTCGGCTCGGCGTCAACATCGACCATGTGGCCACGGTGCGAAACGCCCGCGGGTCGGCCTATCCCGACCCGGTCCGGGCGGCGCAACTGGCCGAGGCGGCCGGGGCCGACGGCATCACCGCGCATCTGCGCGAGGATCGGCGGCATATCTCTGACGCCGATATCGACGGTCTGATGGCGGCGCTGCGGGTGCCCCTGAATCTCGAGATGGCGGCCACCGACGAGATGCAGGCGATTGCGCTCCGGCACCGCCCGCATGCGGTCTGCCTGGTGCCCGAACGGCGCGAGGAACGCACCACCGAAGGCGGGCTCGACGTCGCCGGAGACGAGACGCGGCTGGCCCGGTTCATTGCGCCGCTGGCCGAGGCGGGCTGCCGGGTGTCGCTGTTCATCGGCGCCGATGCCGCCCAGGTCGAGGCCGCGGCGCGGGTCGGCGCGGCGGTGGTCGAGCTGCATACCGGCGCCTATTGCGACCTGCACCACGAGGGCCGGTTCGAGGCCCGCGACGCCGAACTGGCGCGTCTCGCCGCCATGGCGACGCATGCGCAGGGTCTGGGGCTCGAGGTCCATGCGGGTCACGGGCTGACCTACGACACCGTGGCGCCGATTGCCGTCCTGCCCGAGATCCGCGAACTGAACATCGGACATTTCCTGATCGGCGAGGCAATCTTCCTCGGCCTCGAGGCCTCGATTGCCGGAATGCGTTCGCGGATGCAGGCCGCTCGGGGCTAGACGCTCGCGCCCGGCTGCGCAGGTCGGGCGGCCCTGTCGCTTTCGCGTCGGTTCGGACGCCGACAGGCCCGCGCCGCGCTAGGTTCCCAGGGCCTTCAGCAAGGCCGCCGCCGCAGCCTGTTCGGCCTGGCGCTTGGCACCGGCGGTGGCCCGGGCCTCTTCGCCGGTTTCAAGCCGGGCCGCAATGGTGAAGACCGGCGCGTGGTCGGGGCCTTCGCGGGCGATCTCGACATAAAGCGGCGGCTGCAGCCCGCGCGCCTGCGCCCATTCCTGCAGCGCGGTCTTGGCATCGCGCGCATCCGGCTTGACCTTGTCGATCCGCGCGCCCCAGAGCCGCAGCACCATGTCGCGCGCGATCTCGAACCCGGCGTCGCGATAGACCGCTGCGATCACCGCCTCCATCGCATCCGCCAGCAGCGCCTCCTTGCGGCGCCCGCCCGACATCATCTCGGACCGGCCGAGCTTCAGCACATCGCCCAGCCCGATCTCCCGGGCGACATCGGCGCAGGTCTCGCGGCGCACCAGTGCGTTGAAGCGCGGCGCAAGCTGGCCCTCCGAGGCGGCCCGGTCGGCCTTCAGCAGCGCCTCGGCCATCACCAGCCCCAGCACCCGGTCGCCCAGGAATTCCAGCCGCTGATTGTCGGGGCGGGTCGGGCTCGACAGCGAGGAATGGGTGACGGCGCGCAGCAAAAGCTCGGGCCGGGCGAAGTCATGGCCCAGCCGCTTCGAGAAGGCGACCAGATCGGCGGCGAGTTTCACGGTCAGTCGATTGCCTTGAAGAACCGGTCGGGGCGCCAGGTCCAGATGAAGAACAGCGACCGCCCGGCCGACGAGAACATGATCCGGTCGGCCCGGCCGATCAGGTTTTCGGCGGGCACGAAGCCGACGCCGCCATTGGCCTGAGCATAGCGGCTGTCGCGGCTGTTGTCGCGGTTGTCGCCGAGGACGAAATATTCGCCTTCGGGGACGGTAAAGACCGGCGTCGTGTCGCGCGCGCCGTTAGCGGTGATGTTCAGCACAGCGTGGCTCACGCCATTGGGCAGCGTCTCGATCGAGCGGCCCTTCATGCAGGTGCCGCCGATGCCGACCGGCGCGTTCTCGCATTCCGGGTAATAGCCCATCGGCCCCTGCTTTTCGTAGGGCTCCTTGAAGATCCCGGCGGGTTCGACCTTGACCGCCTCGCCGTTGATGTAAAGCACGCCGTCGCGCATCTGCACGGTATCGCCCGGCAGGCCGATCAGCCGCTTGATGTAATCCGAATTGCTGACCGGGTGGCGGAAGACGACCACGTCGCCGCGCTCGGGTTCCGAGCCCATGATGCGGCCCGAGAAGGGGCAAAGCCCGAACGGGCAGGAATAGCGCGAATAGCCATAGGCCATCTTGTTGACGAAGAGGAAATCGCCGATCAGCAGCGTGTCCTTCATGCTGCCCGACGGGATCCAGAACGGCTGAAAGAACAGCGTGCGGAAGATGCCCGCGATCAGCAGCGCCCAGAAGATCGTCTTGACCGTCTCCCAGAGACCGCCGCCCGCCTTTTCGTCCGTCTTCGCCATTCGCCCGGTCCTGCCTTGTAGCCGCGCCGAGAGACGGCGCCGGAAATGCCCCCGCTTCATGGGCGCGCCCGCCCGGCCTGTCAAGGCGACCGACACCCTGCCCCCCGATCCGGGGGCCGGCGACGGCCACGCGGCCCGACTAGCCCTTGGGCCGCGCCTCGATCACCACGAAGGCCTGCGCCCAGGGGTGGTCGTCGGTCAGCGAGACATGGACGATGACCTCATGCCCGGGCGGCGTCATCTCGGCCAGCCGCTCGGCCGCCCAGCCGGTCAGCCGCATCACCGGCTGTCCGGTCGGCAGGTTGGTGACCGCCATGTCCTTCCAGGAAATCCCCATTCTCAGCCCGGAGCCCAGCGCCTTCGAACAGGCCTCCTTGGCGGCCCAGCGCTTGGCATAGGTGCCCGCGGCATCGGCCCGGCGCTCGGCCTTGGCCTGCTCGGCCTCGGTAAAGACGCGGGTCCGGAACCGGTCGCCGAATCGCTCCAGCGTCGCGGCGATGCGTTCGATATTGGCCAGATCGGTGCCGATACCCAGGATCATGCGCAAGGCCTCCGTCCGGCGCGGGCGCAGCGCGGCGGCACGCCGCGCTGCCGGGCCCAGCGGGAGGCGACGCGGCAGCGGCGCCGACGGGCGGGAGCGCCCCCGTCCCCGGCGGGACGGAAAATCGGAACGGGCAAAACGCTGCGCATCGGGGTCTCCGGATCGGTCGGTTCGCCCGGCTTTACGCCACCCTGTGCGGTCAGGCAAATCCCCAGCCGCCGCGACGGTTGCGTTTCGGCGCCAATGGCGCTTGGCTCGAACCGGACGAACCCGCAGAGGAGAGCGTCATGCGGCTGGAAGACCGGGCAAGCGAGGCCTTCGCCCATCTCGCCAATGCCCCCGGGGCCAGATCCGACCCGAAGGGCACCGCCCGGGCAGTCGCGGCGGCGCTGGAGGCGGCGCCCGACGATCTCGACATCCGGCTCGGGGCCTACCGGTTCTATTTCTACACCCACCGCTTCGCCGAGGCCGTCCCCCAGGCCGAGGCGATCCTGGCCCAGACCGCCCGACGGCTGAACATCCCCGCCGACTGGCGCGCGGTCGGCCCCGCCGACGCGGCCTTCAGCGCGCCCGAGACCGCGCCCGGGCTCTATCTGCAGGCGCTGATCGCGCTGGCCTATTGCCATATGCGGCTCGGCGACATGACGCTGGGATGGGCCTATCTCGACAAGGCGCTGAGCCTCGATCCGACCGACCGCTTCGCGGCATACCGGCTGGTCCGCGCCGCCGATCCCCCCACCGAGGAAGACGAGGACGACCCGGCGGGAGCTTCGGGCCGACGCGCCTCCGGCTGCGACAACCCGCGCAAATGAAATCTCTCCGATGCTTCTTACATCAGCCCCATGGCGGGACCCGGAACCGGCAGCCCGCTTCGGAAAAATCCACAACAGGAGAGCCCCCATGTCCAATGACCAGACCATCAAGGACCTTCAGACCGCGCTCGAAATGGAAATGACCGCGGGCCATCAGTACCAGTTGCATGCGCAGGTGCTCGACGACTGGGGTCTCGACCTGCTCGCCGCGAAGATGCGCGAAGAGATGCTCGAGGAAATCGGCCATTCCGACCTCTTCATGGAACGGATCATCTTCCTTGGCGGCACGCCCGAGATCCGCTTCCAGAAACAGCCGGTGCGCGCGGAAAGCCTCGAACAGATGTTCGAGATGGATGCCGCCGACGAACAGGAAGCGATCGACGTCTACAGCAAGGCCGCGCAACGCGCCGCCGAGGTGGGCGATATTGGCAGCCGGGCGCTTTTCGAGAAGATCGTGCTGGACGAGGAAGGCCACAAGGGCTGGCTCGACACCCAGCTGGCGCTGCTCAAGCGTCTCGGCGAACAGGCCTACAGCGCCAAGCAGGTCTCGGGACCGGGCGCCGGCGAGGACTGAGGCTCCCTGCCCGCATCCGGCTGGCGCCGGGGTCGCTTATCGCGTAAAGCCCGGGGCTGAACCGGAGGTCTACGCGCATGAGCACACGCAGCGGATTCGTCGCCCTGATCGGAGAGCCGAATGCGGGCAAGTCCACCCTGCTGAACCGGATGGTCGGGGCCAAGGTCTCGATCGTCACCCACAAGGTCCAGACCACCCGCGCCCGGATCCGGGGCGTGGCGATGGAAGGCGACGCACAGATCGTCTTCGTCGACACGCCCGGGCTGTTCCGGCCCAGACGTCGGCTCGACCGGGCGATGGTGGCTGCCGCCTGGGGCGGGGCCGCCGATGCCGATATCGTCGTGCTGCTGATCGAGGCCCATCGCGGCCGGACCGACGGCGTCGACGGAATTCTGGAGGCGCTGCGCGAGCGGGCCGCCGGGGGCCAGACGGTGGCCCTGGCCATCAACAAGATCGACCGGGTCAAGGCCGAGGCGTTGCTGGCACTTTCGGCCGATCTGAACGAGGCCTATCCCTTCGCCCGCACCTTCATGATCTCGGCCGAACGGGGCCACGGGGTCGAGGACCTGCGCGCCTGGCTGGGCGAAACCCTGCCCGACGGCCCCTGGCTTTACCCCGAGGACCAGATCGCCGACCTGCCGATGCGGATGATCGCGGCCGAGATGACCCGCGAGAAGCTGACGCTGCGGCTGCATCAGGAGCTTCCCTACGAGCTGACCGTCGAGACCGAGAAATGGGAAGACCGCAAGGACGGCTCGACCCGAATCGACCAGGTGATCTATGTCGCGCGCGACGGCCACAAGGGGATCGTGCTGGGCCACAAGGGCGAGACCGCGAAGGCCATCGGTCAGGCCGCCCGGGCCGAGATTGCCGAATTCCTCGGCCGTCCCGTGCATCTGTTTCTGCATGTGAAAGTGCGCCCGAACTGGCTCGAGGACTCGGAGCGCTATTCCGAGATGGGCCTCGACTTCCGCGACGGAGACTGACCCGGCGCCTCTTCCGCGCATCCTGCGCCGGGCGCCCGCCCCCCCCGTGCCCGGTACGCAACGTCGTCTTTTGCGCGACGAGGTCCCCGGGGGGCTGTTCAGCGAACGGTAACCACTTAACCTGATTGAGATAGTCGCGCGCCCGTCGGACGCGTAGGATGATCTTGGCGCAGACCGTCAAACGCGTGGCGGACGGCCGGTTGCGACCGCAATCTGCGGACGTCTCCTTTCGACGGAACTCTTGCGACGGAGTTGACGATGATAACGACGGTGAGTCTCCTGGGCCTGATGGCGGCCGGCGCAACGGCCGATCTGGACGACAGCGTCGGATCTCACGCCCAGGGCGATGACGATAGGGACGGCGCTCTGCCGGACGACGCCGCGCGAGACCCCGCGCCCGACAGCCTGATCGCCTTGCAGGATCTCGACGCCGCATTGCTCGGCGCGCCGCAGGATACCGCCCCGGCTGGCGGCACCGAAGACCTGTCGCGCCCCGACGAGCTTCTGTTTTCCTGGCTGTCCGGCGATGCCGATAGCGAGGATGCGGACGACGCCCATTTCTCGGATGCCGATCTTTCGCCGCAGGACGGCGAAGACCTGCTGGCCGAACTCGACCGGGCCGCCAGTGCCGAAATGGCCGCCGCGGCACCTGACGGCGTCCTGGACGACAGGCTTCTGGCCGATGACGGCCTGGCCGACGGAGAGGACGGCTTTTCCATCGGGGACCTTTTCGATGACGGCGAAGCCCTGCCCACGCTGATCGAGGATTACGACCAGACCGCTGACGCGCTGTTCGTGGTCTATGACAGCGCCGCCCATCCCGACCCGGTGCTGTCGATCGGTGCCGCGGACAGCGGAGCGGAAGACGCGCTGATCTCGATCGACGGCATGCCGCTTGCCATCGTCGCGGGAGCTGCGGCCACCCTGCGGCCCAGCCATCTGAGCCTGGTGCCCGACACGCTGCTATCCGACGCGCTGGCCGCCGGGGCCTGACCGACCGGCCTTGCGTCCCGTGCCAGACCGGCCGACCCGGGACCCGGTGGCTTCCGCCATCCGGTCTGTCCCGTCGTCGCACTGTCTCGGCCACTGCGACGGACCGGATGGCGGCAAGTTCCGCTTTCAAAATGCCCGCGAATCCCCTATACGCCCGCATCCGCCCCGCACTGGGGCGGCACTCTCTCCAAGGGCCTCGCTGGACGACATCCCGGCTTGTGCCATCACCCTCAGACAAGGAGACCCCGATGTCGATCACTGCCGAAGAAAAGACCCGCCTGATCAAGGAATTCGGCGCCAAGGACGGCGATACCGGTTCGCCGGAAGTCCAGGTCGCGATCCTGACCAGCCGGATCAACACGCTGACCGAGCACTTCAAGACCCACAAGAAGGACAACCACTCCCGCCGGGGTCTGCTGAAGCTCGTCGCCCAGCGCCGGAAGCTTCTGGACTATCTCAAGGGCAACAGCGAGGACCGCTATCAGGACCTCATCAAGCGCCTCGGCATCCGCCGCTGAGCCAGGCCGCAGCGCCCGACACGAAAACCGCGTCCCGAGGGGCGCGGTTTTTTCTTGTGCGGCGCGCGTCTTGTCCGCTGTCCCGGCCGGGCCTGATGCCCGGCGGGGATCAAGCCACGGTCAGCTGGCCAGCCCCATCTGGGTCAGCGTGCCGTCCAGCCGGAATTCGGCGGCGAAGGCATGGGGCATCGCCGTGTCGCGAAAGCCCAGATCCAGCACGACGGCGGTTCGGTCGCGGGTCCAGATCGAATTGACATCGAGCGCCAACCACAACGTCTCGGCATCGACGGCGGCGGCATCGGGCGCGGCCGGGAACATCGCCGCGAAAATCTCGGGCTCGTTCTCGTAAAGCCAGGCCGGCACATCGGCGGCGACCCGGTCGTAATTGTCCAGAAAATGCTCGCGCGCCGTTTCGATATGGCGCGGCAGCCGGTCCAGGAACTCGGACAGCGCGGCCATGGTCTCGCGATCCTGCACCGTCGCCAGAACGTCGAGCCCGGCCGGACGGACGATGCCCGGTCCGACCGGCAACGTCGCCTGGCCATCTTCCAGCGGGATCGTCCCGAATGCGGTCGTTTCCATAAGGTTAACTCCTTTGAACCCGTTAAGGTGAGTCGACGCCCCCTGATTACCCGCAAACATCCAAGAAAATTTTACACTCACCAGACCGAACTGGGCATATCCGGTTTTCGGTCAGTGCAATTGCCGCGCATTGGCAGGGATACGCGCCACGACGCGGGGCATTAACGACTTCGTCCTTTCCAAACGGCGCGATTTTCCTTATGTCGCACGCATCTGAGACGTTGTGCCCGGACCCCGGCACTCGAGAGGATAGGAGGGGTCGGCGGCAATGGGGCCGCCATTTCAACGGGAGACCCGGGAACGCCCGGGAGGGCTCCCTTACAGGATACGCTGAATGTTCAACGTGACGACCAAATCGATGCAGTGGGGGGAAGAGACCCTCACGCTGGAGACGGGCAAGGTTGCCCGTCAGGCCGACGGGTCCGTGATCGCCACCCTGGGCGAAACCTCGGTCATGGCCAACGTGACCTTCGCCAAGGAACAGAAGGAAGGGCAGGATTTCTTCCCGCTCACCGTCCACTACCAGGAAAAATACTATGCCGCGGGCAAGGTGCCCGGCGGCTTCTTCAAGCGCGAGGCGCGGCCGTCCGAAAAAGAGACGCTGACCGCCCGCCTGATCGACCGTCCGATCCGTCCGCTGTTCGTGCCGGGCTTCAAGAACGAAGTTCTGGTCATGTGCACCGTGCTGAGCCACGATCTTGTCAACGATCCCGACGTGGTGGCGATGATCGCCGCCTCGGCCGCGCTGACGATCTCTGGCGTGCCGTTCATGGGGCCGATCGCCGGCTGCCGCGTCGGCTTCGTCGATGGCGAATACGTGCTGAACCCCGATGTCGAGGACATGCAGGGGCTGCGCAGCAATCCCGACCAGCGCCTGGACCTCGTGGTCGCGGGGACCCGCGACGCGGTGATGATGGTCGAATCCGAGGCCTATGAGCTGACCGAGGAAGAGATGCTGGGCGCGGTGACCTTCGCCCATGACAACATCAAGCCGGTCTGCGACCTGATCGTCAGCCTGGCCGAAGCCGCCGCGAAGGAACCCTTCGACTTCACCCCGCCCGACTATTCCGAGCTTTACGCCGCGGTGAAATCGGTCGGCGAAGAGAAGATGCGCGCCGCCTACGGCCATACCGACAAGATGGAACGCATCGCCGCCGTCTCGGCCGCCAAGACCGAGATCAAGGCCGCGCTGAGCGAAGAGCAACTGGCCGACCCGAACCTCGGTTCGGCGATCAAGAAGCTGGAATCGACCGTGCTGCGGTCGGACGTCGTCAAGAACGGGCGCCGGGTCGATGGCCGCTCGCTGACCCAGGTTCGCCCGATCGTCAGCGAAGTGGGCCTGCTGCCGCGGACCCATGGTTCGTCGCTGTTCACCCGCGGCGAAACCCAGGCGCTGGTCGTGACCACGCTGGGCACCGGCGATGACGAGCAGATCATCGACGCGCTGCACGGGAACTATCGGTCGAACTTCCTGCTGCACTACAACTTCCCGCCCTATTCGGTCGGCGAAGTTGGCCGTGTCGGCAGCCCGGGCCGTCGCGAGATCGGCCATGGCAAGCTGGCCTGGCGCGCGCTGCAGGCGGTTCTGCCGGCGCCGACCGACTTCCCCTACACCATCCGCGTGGTGTCCGAGATCACCGAATCGAACGGCTCGTCCTCGATGGCAACCGTCTGCGGCGGCTCGCTGTCGATGATGGATGCGGGCGTGCCGCTGAAAGCCCCGGTGGCCGGTGTGGCCATGGGTCTGGTGCTGGAAGAGGACGGCTCCTTCGCGGTGCTGACCGACATTCTTGGCGACGAGGATCACCTCGGCGACATGGACTTCAAGGTCGCGGGCACCGAGAAGGGCATCACCTCGCTGCAGATGGACATCAAGGTGGCGGGCATCACGCCCGCGATCATGGAAAAAGCCCTGGCCCAGGCCAAGGACGGCCGGATGCATATCCTGGGCGAGATGTCCAAGGCGCTGACCGAAGCTGGCGAATTCTCGGCCTATGCGCCGCGGATCGAGACCATGACCATCCCCACCGACAAGATCCGCGAAGTGATCGGCTCGGGCGGCAAGGTCATCCGCGAGATCGTGGAAGTGTCGGGCGCCAAGGTCGACATCAACGATGACGGCGTGATCAAGATCGCGTCGGCCAATGGCGATGCGATCAAGAAGGCCTATGACATGATCTATTCGATCGTGGCCGAGCCGGAAGAAGGCAAGATCTACAAGGGCACCGTCGTCAAGATCGTCGATTTCGGCGCCTTCGTGAACTTCTTCGGCAAGCGCGACGGCCTGGTCCATGTCAGCCAGATCGAGAACCGCCGCCTGAACCATCCGTCGGATGTTCTGAAGGAAGGTCAGGAAGTCTGGGTCAAGCTTCTGGGCTTCGACGATCGCGGCAAGGTGCGCCTGTCGATGAAGAGCATCGACCAGACGACCGGCGAAGAAGCTCCGAAGGAAAAGGATGCCGAAGCCGAGGAATAAGGCTTCGGGACTGTCCGGACAGGGAGGCGCGGGCCGCGAGGGCCGCGCCTCTTTCCGTTTCCGGGAAAGACGGTTAGCCGGCTAGCCCTTCGCGATGCCGTCCGGGGTCCAGAACGCGCCGTTCTTGCGCGCGGCCCGGATCAGCGCCTTGTGGCGGCGCATCTTCTCGGGGTCGGCATAGGCGCGCGGGTGATCGAGATGCACCAGAGGTGCCGAATAGCGCAGATGCACGCCCTTCACCCCGGCATTGTTCAGCCGCACGCCCAGATGCTTGTCCTGCCCGCCATATTTGATCGTCTCGTCATAGCCGTTGATCTTCAGCAGATCTTCGCGCCAGACCGAGGCATTGGCGCCGCAAAGCGCCCGCGTCACCGGCGAGAGCCGGTCGAAGAGCGCCATGACCGGCACCGGAAACGGCCGGGTCTTGAGCCAGATCGACAGCTTGCGGATCGCGCGGTGTTCCGCCAGCCAGCGGCGGTCGAAGACGGTGCCGTCCCGCACCAGTTCGGGAGTGACAGCGGCGGTCGCCTCGGCGTCCAGCCGGATCAGGCTGCCGGTCGCGAACCGCCCCGGCCGGGTCAGCGCCAGATGCCGCCCGACGAAATCGGGATGGATCAGCACATCGCCGTCGATGAAGACGATGACCTCGGCCTCGGAGCTGGCAATGGCCTTGTTCAGGATCGCGCCCTTCTCGAAGCCGCGATCCTGGTGCCAAAGATGGCGGACCGCCAGGTCGGGATGGGCGGCGGCGAAGTCCTCGATCGCCGCCTTCGTCTCGGGGCCCGAGCCGTCATCGGCGATGCAGATGCTGCCCGGCCGCACCCGCTGGCAAGCCACCGACTCGAGGCAGAGCGCCAGCGAGCGCGGGTTGTTGTAGGTCGAAAGGATCAGTTCGGATCGCATCGCTGGCCCCCGGGGACATGACGTTCCCCAGATAGGCGCTCCTCCCGGCAAAGCCAAGCGGGAGGAGCGGCCGGGCTTAGCTGGCGCGTTTGACCTTGCGCAGATAGGGGAAGATCTCGTCGACCTCGCCGAACTGCGCCCGCGCGTCCTCGGTCGAAACCGACAGGCCGACGATCACGTCCTCGCCGGGACGCCAGTTGGCGGGGGTGGCGAAGGGGCCGGTCTTGTTGCCCTGGATCGCGTCCAGCACGCGCAGGATCTCGTCGAAATTGCGGCCCACGGTCATCGGATAGATCAGCATCAGCTCGATCTTCTTGTCGGGATTGATGATGAAGGTGGTCCGCACAGTGGCAGAATCGTTCGGGGTGCGGCCGTCGGGCAGATAGGCCTCGGCGGGCAGCATGTCGTACAGCTTGGCGACCTTCAGCCCGTCATCGGCGATGATCGGGAAGGACGCATCGCAACCGGCATAGGTCTCGATATCGGCCTTCCATTTCAGGTGCTCTTCGACCGGGTCGACCGACAGGCCGATGATCTTGGCGTTGCGTTTCGCGAACTCGCCCGAGAGCCGGGCGGCGGCGGCGAATTCGGTGGTGCAGACCGGGGTGAAGTCCTTGGGATGCGAGAACAACACCGCATAGCTGTCGCCGATCCAGTCATGGAAGTCGATCTGACCTTCGGTCGTGTCGGCGGTGAAATTCGGGGCAATATCGTTGATGCGGAGAGCCACGGGAGAAGTCCTTTTCGGCCAATGAAGCGCGTTCCAGTCCTTAGATAGGTTCCAGTTTCTGCACTTGCATCCCCTTTCTTGCTGCAACCGCAAATTGGGCAGGATCAGGGGCGTGGCGGTTCAGAACGGCGCTTTCGCGGCGAAATTCATGCCCGCGCCGCCATCGGGATGGCGCAACCGCAGCGCCTCGGCATGCAGCATCAGCCGGGGCGCCTCGCGGGCCGGGCCCTCGGCATAGAACGGGTCGCCGAGGATCGGATGGCCCAATGCCAGCATGTGGACCCGCAGCTGGTGGCTGCGCCCGGTCTTCGGGAACAGCCGGACCCGGGTCGCGGTCTCTTCATAGCGCACGACGCGCCAGTCGGTGACCGCCGGGCGGCCGTTCTGATGGTCGACCATCTGCCGCGGCCGGTTCGGCCAGTCGACGATCAGCGGCAGATCGACGGTCCCGGTCTTGGGCTCGAGCCGTCCCCAGACCCGGGCGACATAGGTCTTCCTGGTCTGCCTCTTCTCGAATTGCAGGCCCAGATGGCGCTGGGCATGGGGCGTCAGCGCAAAGACCATGACCCCCGAGGTGTCGCGGTCGAGCCGGTGCACCAGCAGCGTTTCGGGAAAGACCGCCTGCAGCCGCGCCAGCAGGCAATCGGCCAGATCCGCGCCCTTGCCCGGCACCGACAGAAGCCCCGGCGGCTTGTTCGCCACGAGGATCTCGTGATCGTGGTGCAGGATCTCGAGCGGCGTGTCGGGAGGCGCGTAGCTGTCCATGGGCCGCGCGGTAGCGGGTTCGGAGGGACGGTGCAAGCTCAGAGCGCCGAGGCGCCCAGCAGGACGCCGTACAGGATGAAGCAGGCTGCCAGGACCTGCCGCAGCCGGGTATTCATCACCGCCCCAAGCGCAAGCCCGCCCAGCCAGGCGCCCAGCGCGGTATAGGTGCTGTAGGACAGCGCCGTCAGCGTCAGCGCGGTCGGCACGATGGCGGTCATCTGATTGGCAATGGGCACGCCCGGCTCGACGAATTGCGAGAAGGCGGCGAGGTACCCGGCCACGCTTTTCGCGTTCACCGTCGCGATCAGCAAGGCACGGGTATAGATCGAGGCGCCGGTCGCAGGCCGGGGCGCCACCGCGATGGCCGCATTGCGCCAGCCCCGCACGCCCAGCCAGATGAGCACCGCAGCCCCCGCCAGCTTGGCCCAGGCAAAGACCGTGGGGCTGGCCGCGATCAGCGCGGTGATGCCCGCCGCCGACAGCGTCAGGAACAGCGCCGCCTGGGTCAGGATGCCCGCCACCCCCCAAAGCGCACGCGGCAGGCCATGGCTCATGCCGTTGGTGATGCAGTTGACCGCGTTCGGCCCGGGCGTGGTGACAAAAAGCGCCCAGAAAACCGCAAAGACCGCCCAGGCCCCGAGGCTCATCGGGCGAAGGTCTGGGCCAGCAGCCGCGCCAGCCCCTCGGCATCGGTGGCATCGAAGGCGGCAGGCCGGTCGCTGTCGATATCGAGCACGCCCAGAAGCGCCCCCGACGCGTCATGGACGGGCAGCACGATTTCCGAGCGAGTGGTCGAGGAACAGGCGATATGCCCGGGGAA
This sequence comes from Rhodovulum sp. BSW8, assembly GCF_003314725.1. Taxonomy (NCBI): domain Bacteria; kingdom Pseudomonadati; phylum Pseudomonadota; class Alphaproteobacteria; order Rhodobacterales; family Paracoccaceae; genus Rhodovulum; species Rhodovulum sp. BSW8. The sequence goes on along the minus strand of NZ_QNVX01000050.1, from coordinate 5,478 downwards.
GGCCTCGACATCCTCGACGATCTGGGTCTTTCCGGTCCGGGCCGCCGCGCCGCAGACGCCCCGCGAGAACGGGATCGTCAGGCAGCCATGGCCGCCCTGATAGGGACCGATCTTGAGCGTCTCATCCCCCACATGACGATAAAAGCCGGTCCAGTCGAAGCGGTCGTCGGCATGGTGCAGTTCGCAGGCCATGGTCGCCATCAGCGCAACCGGATCGGTCTCGCCCTCGGTGAGGGCCGCCAGCGTTTTCGAGAGGGCGTCATAGTCGATGCGCAAGAGAGGGTCCTTTCGTCGGAAGCGCCACGTTGCGACAGACCCTCGCCGATCCGCGCGGCTCTGTCACGCGCCCGCGTGCTGCGCGTCGTCACGTGCGGGTGTTCCCCCCCGCCTCGCCCCCTTCTTGCCTGCGCCCCCGGACAGTCCGCCGCGTCCGCGCCCTCTTGCGTTTTGCCGCAGCGGTGCTTTCCTGGCCCCATGGCCAGGCTCGTTCTTCTCCACAAGGCGGACTCGATCTACGAGGACGAACCGGACGTCGTCTACGATTTCCCGCGCCCCTATCTGAAGGCGATGCAGGCGGCGGTCGGCGACTGGATCGTCTATTACGAGCCCGTCAGGGCCGGGCCTCGCGGGTATTTCGCGGTGGCGAAGATCGAGCGGGTGATCCCGAAGCCCGGCGCCGAGGGGCGGTTTCTGGCGCTGATCGCCCCGGGCAGCTTTCTGGAGTTCGACCGCGCGGTGCCGCGCCTTCTGGACGGGCGGCCGCTTGAATCGGCACTGGCCGGACCGGACGGGCGGCCCAAGCCGGGCGGCGCCACGCAACTGGCGGTGCGCCGCCTGCCCGAGGCCGAGTTCGCCCGGATCGTGGATCTGGGCCTGCCGCAAGATCTGGAGCGGCTCGAAGAGACCCGCTACGATCCGCCGGGATCGGGGGACGGGCTGGCCGAGCCCGCCGCCGCCTTTGCGCGCCCGGTGTTGGAGCGCCTGACCCGCCGCCCCTATCGGGACGTGGCCTTCCGGCGCAAGGTCCGCGACGCCTATGATTACCGCTGTGCGATGTCGGGGCTTCGCCTGCGCAATGGTGGCGGACGGCCCGAAGTCCAGGCGGCGCATATCCGGCCGGTCGAGCGGCAGGGCAGCGACTGGGTGCGCAACGGGCTCGCGCTGTCGGGCACGCTGCACTGGATGTTCGACCGCGGGCTGGTTTCGGTCGCCGAGGATGGCGAGACGATCCTGGTGTCGCGCAACAAGGTTCCGGGCGATGTGGTCGCGCGGCTGATCCGCCCCGAGGGCCGGCTGATCCGCCCGGCCGACCCGCGGAACCTGCCCCATCCCGCCAATCTGCGCTGGCATCGGGAGAACGTTTTCGGCCAGGTTCTGGCGGACGGCCCGGCGCCCTGGGACTGAGGTTTTTTGAGGGGGCGCTGGTTTTTTGAGGGGGCGCTGCCCCGGCCGCTGACGCGGTTCAGATCATCTGATCGCCGGGCGGAAAAATAGCAATCTTTTTCAGTAGGTTGCAATGGGATTGGTTCACACGGCTCGATACCGATTGGGCCGATTTGGGCCGGAAACGCCGCAAAACACCCAAAGGTTCAGTAAAAAATCCAATGATATCAATGGGAGCTTGCAGGGATCGTCAAGCTGAGACTTAACGCTTGATGGTCGTTGTCGCGGGCAAAATGCGGAAGTGCCGCCCAACGAATTGCCGGTGGACGTCGTCGGCTCGGTCAAGCGCAACGCGCATAGTGAAGTCCGAGAGCGCATCGGAACCGGGCTCGAGTTCGGCAAAGGTTCTTGAAAGCTCCGGGTCCGACTTGAGGCCGCGTGGAAGCTTGATGACCCCGTCAACGGCGGCTCTGTGCGCGGCCTTCTCCGTCATCTCATAGAACTCGCCGAATACCAGGGCATCCGTGCTGATATTCAACGCTCTCGCAAGCGAACCGCTCCGGGTTTGGCGGAGGCTGATTGACGTTGGTTACGCGGTCATGGCTTCGGTTTCCAGAGCTGCATAGAAGTTGGCCTCGGCTTCTGCGGGCGGGATGTTCCCGATGGGCTCGAGAAGACGGCGGTTGTTGAACCAGTCCACCCATTTGAGCGTCGCGTATTCCACGGCTTCTCAGCTGCGCCATGGGCCGCGGCGGCGGATGACCTCAGCCTTGAACAGGCCATTGACCGTCTCGGCCAAGGCGTTGTCGTACCTGTCGCCGACGCTGCCCACCGAGGGGTCGATACCGGCCTCCGCCAAGCGCTCAGTGTAGCGAATAGACAGGTATTGGAGCCCCTGTCGCTGTGGTGAACCACCCCCATGCCCTTTCCGGGGCGGCGATCATGCACCGCCTGTTCCAGGGCATCGAGAACGAACCCCGCATGCGCCGATCTGCCGACGCGCCAGCCAACGATCTTGCGAGCATAGGCATCGATGACGAAGGCGACATAGACGAAACCCTTCCAAGTGGCGACATATGTGAAATCCGACACCAACGGCATGTTCGGTGCCGGAACACGGAACTGGCGGTTCACCTTGTCCAGCGGACACGGCGCCTTCTTGTCGGGGATCGTCGTTCGATGCGGCTTGCCCCTGATAATGCCTTGAATACCCATGCTCTTCATCAGCCGCGCGACCGTGCAGCGGGCGGCATCGAAGCCCTCGCGGCGCAGCTGGTGCCAGATCTCGCGCCCGCCGTAGACGCGCCAGTTCTCTTCAAGAACACTGCGGATCTCGGGCGCAGGGCTTCATCGAGGCGGGCGCGGTCCGACAGGCGAGCTGGATCAACCCGCGTCGCCAGATGATCATCGCAGGTGGATGGGGCGATCGGCAGCACGTCGCAGATCGGCTCGACCCCGTGCGCATCCCGGTGCGCGTCGATGAAGCCCACCATCCCTTCGACCAGCGGTCGAGTTCCGCCATCGCAAAATACGCTGACGCCTTGCGCAGGATCTCGTTCGCCTGACGCAGATCGCGGTTCTCCCGTTCCAGGGCCCTCATCCGCTCAGCCATCTCGCTGGAGACGCCCGACCGCTTGCCGCCATCAACCTCGGCCGTCTTGACCCAATCGTTCAGGGTCTGCGGCGCACAGCCGATCTTCGCCGAAATTGACATGACCGCCTGCCGCCGCGATCCATGCTGACCCTCATTGTCCAGGGCCAACCGCACCGCACGTTCACGCATTTCCGGAGAAAACTCGTTCGTCGTCTAGCTCATGATGCTCCACCTTGCTCTGGAGTTGGAGCCTCCGGCAAAACCGGAGCGGTTCAAGACGGCTCCACGGGGTATTTCGGCCAAGAAGAAGGGTCAGGCGCGCTCAATGGCCATCGCCGTGCCTTCGCCGCCGCCGATGCAGATCGCAGCGACGCCGCGCCGGAGCCCGCGCGTTTCGAGCGCGTTCAGCAAGGTGACGAGGATGCGCGCCCCCGAGGCGCCGATCGGATGGCCGAGCGCGCAGGCGCCGCCATTGACGTTCATCCGCTCGCGCGGGATGTCGAGTTCGCGCATGAAGGCCATCGGCACCACGGCAAAGGCCTCGTTCACCTCCCAGAGATCGACATCACCGACCGACCAGCCGATGCGGTCCAGCAGCTTGCGGGCGGCGGGCACCGGGGCAGTCGTGAACCAGCCCGGCGCCTGGGCATGGCTGGCATGGCCGAGGATCCTGGCCCGGACCGGCAGGCCGCGGGCCTCGGCCTCGACACGGGTCGCGAGGATCAGCGCGGCCGCGCCGTCCGAGATCGAGGAGGCGTTGGCCGGGGTGACGGTGCCGTCCTTGCGGAAGGCGGGTTTCAGCTGCGGGATCCTTTCGGGGCGGGCAAGGCCGGGCTGTTCGTCCTCGCGCACCACCGTCTCGCCCTTGCGCCCGGCGACCGTGACCGGAACGATCTCGGCCGCGAAGGCGCCCGAGGCCTGTGCCGCCAGCGCGTTCGAAAGCGAGCCCAGAGCATAGTCGTCCTGCGCCTCGCGGGTGAACTGGAAAGCCTCGGCGCAGTCCTCGGCGAAGGTGCCCATCAGGCGGCCCTTGTCATAGGCATCCTCGAGCCCGTCGAGGAACATGTGATCGACCGCGCGGCCATGGCCGATCCGGGCGCCGCCGCGCATCGCGGGCAACAGATAGGGGGCGTTGGTCATGCTTTCCATGCCGCCCGCGCAGAGGATGCGGGCCGCCCCCAGCGCCAGCCGGTCATGGGCGATCATCGCCGTCATCATGCCCGAGCCGCACATCTTGTTGAGTGTGGTCGCGGGCACCTCCTCGCCCAGCCCGGCCCGGAACCCCGCCTGCCGCGCCGGAGCCTGGCCCTGGCCCGCCGGGAGCACGCAGCCCATCAGCAGCTCGTCCACCGTGTCGACCCCGGCGCCGTCAAGTGCCCCGCGGATCGCGGCACCGCCCAGACCAGGCGCATCGAGCGCCGCGAAGGCGCCCTGGAAGCCGCCCATCGGGGTGCGCGCGGCCCCGCAGATTACCACCTCGTCCATGCCATCCTCCCGTCCATTTCCCAACGTACACTTACCGAATGGTAAGGAATGGCGTCTAGCCTCGACGAGGTGTAAGCAGGAGTCAGGACGGCATGAAACTGCAATCCCAGCTGCGCGGCGACGCTGTTCATGTTGTCGTCGACGAGGAAAGGATCGATTCCGCGGTCGCCATCCGCTTCAAGGAGGCGGTCCGCGAACAGGCGGCGGACGGACCCGCACGGGTCGTGCTGGACCTGCGCAATGTCGAATTCCTGGACAGTAGCGGCCTTGGCGCCGTCGTCGCGGTGATGAAGCTGATCGGCGCGGGCCGCCAGCTGGAGCTGTGCAATCTCACGCCCAATGTCGACAAGGTGTTCCGGCTGACGCGGATGGACCGCGTCTTCACCATTCACGACACCCACGAAAGCGCCTTCCCCGAAAGGCAAACGATCGCATGACCCTGTCGCGCGCGCCCGATGGGGAAGCGGATGGATCCGACTCCGCTGAGGATGCGTCGGTCGGCGCCCCCGTCGAGACCCGCCCCCCGCTGATCATAGAGGCGACTCCGCTGGGCGTGCGGGCGGCCCTGAAAGAGATGCGCGCGCGGTTCGGATCGTCAATCACCGCAGACGGGACGCTCGGCATGGCCGAAACCGTGCTGGCGGAGGTCCTGAACAATATCGTCGAACATGCCTATGCCCGCGACCGGGACGGCCCGATTGAATTGCGGCTTGCCCGCGAAGGGGTCTGGTTGCAGGTCGACGTGCGCGATTACGGCCGCCCGATGCCCGGCGAAAGCCTGCCCGATGGCAGCATGCCGGGACCGGATATTCTGGCCGACGACGCCCCTGAAGGCGGATTCGGCTGGTTCCTGATCCGGGCCTTTGCCCGGAACCTTGACTATACACGACAGGCGAACCAGAACCGGCTGACCTTTTCGGTGCCGCTCTGCGAAGAGCCCTAGGCTCCAGACTCATTGATCGTCAAAGCCAGAAGATGACGGTTGCGGCGAGGGCTATGGCGGAGAGGAAGGTCTT
>NZ_QNVX01000049.1:0-154179 GCF_003314725.1 Rhodovulum sp. BSW8 | reverse complement strand
GCCCGGCCGACCTGGGCATTCAGCGTCTCGAAGCCCGTCTGCGCCTCGGCAAAGGCGGTCTCGGCCGCGGCGATGGCCTCGGTATCGGGCGTGTCCGCGCCTTCGAGGGCGGCCAGCGCATCGGCGCGGTCCTGCATCCGCTCGGCCGCCGCGCGGCGCTCGCGGCGCAGGTCGTTCAGGTCACGGGGTTTGGGCATGTCGGTCTCCTGGTTGGCAAAAGCAAAAGCCCCGCCCGGAGCGATCCGGACGGGGCGGCAAGTTCCCGAGGTCGGGAAGTTCAGAGCGTGGCGCGGGCCTGCGCGGCGGCGGCTTGCGCCAGGTGGCCCCGCCCGGAATTGCGGCGGGCGGCGGGCCTGGGCGCATGGGTGGCAAAGATCCGGTCATAGAAGGCCGCGCGGGTCTCGGCGCGGTCGGCGAGGCCGCGGGCGATGGCCGCTTCCGGCCCGAAGGTCGCCCCGCCATCGGCCGGATCGTCGGTCACCGACAGCCGCGCGGCCAGATCCTCGGGGGCGATGCCCCGGCCGCGGGCCACATCGGCATGGAAGGCCGCCTCATGGGCATCGAGATCGCGCAGGATCTCGGCCCGGCCGCCTTCGGTCTCGGGGTTCGGCAGCTTGGCCCGGGCATGGGTCGAGGTGAAGATCTGCCACCGGTTGCCCGCGCCATCGGGCCCGACCGGCCAGCCCGCCTGGCGCATGACGCCGATGGAGCCCGCGAGGCTGCCGGGCGTCATCGCAATATCCGAACACTGGCTGGCCAGGTGATAACCCATCGAGGCCGCCAGCGGATTGACCAGGGCATGCACGGGCTTGACCGCCGCCAGCGCCGCGATGGCCCCCGCCGCCGCCACACCGCCCAGCACCAGCCCGCCCGGCGTGTCGAACTCGATCACCACTGCCGCCACATCCTCGGCCGAGGCCAGCGCCCCGCAGGACGCCTCGATCCCGGCGAAGGTCGCCCAGCCGAGGAAGCGTTCGAGGATCTCGGCATTCGGCGTCAGCACCCCCCGCACCGGCATCACCGCCACGCCCCGCGCGACCGCGAACCGCTCGCCGCGCGCCACCTCGACGGGTCCGGCCAGGGCAGGCCCGGCGGCGGGGGTTGCGGGCAACGGCAGGCCCAGAAGCCCGGCCCCGAAGCTGCGGTCAAGCGCCAGGGGGGCGGCGCCCAGAAGGCTGGCAATCGTCGTTTCCATCAGTCCTTGTCCTCTTCCGTTCCGGTCCCGGCATCCTCTTTGCGGGTCATGTTCGCGGCCGGGTTCAGCCGGTCGCCGCCGTCGACGGGCGCGCGGCCATCCTCGGCGCGGGCCTCGTTCGCGGTCAGGAACGGGCCGCCCACCGCCGCCTTCAGCGCGTCGTACCGCTCCTTCGTCGTCGCCTGCATCAGCGCGTCGTAATCGTGCCGGAAGAACAGCCCGGCCCGCCGCTCGGCCTCGGTCAGCACGCCGAGCGCCAGCTGCGCCTCGACGAAGCCGCCCCAGTGCAACAGGCAGTCGGTCTTGTAGTCGATGGCCTGCTGCTGGCCGTTCGCCTTCACCCCGTGTTCCAGCATCTGCAGTTTCGAGGGCGGCACCCGGTAGATCGCGGCGATCTGTTCGCGGTCGAACTTGCGGCTTTCCAGAAGCTGCTGATCGGCGGCCGAGAGATCGAGCGACTTGATGTCGTCGGTCGCCCCGATGATCGGGATGCCGTTGGCCTCGGGGTCGATCAGGGCATTGCGGACCCGGCGGGCATTGCGGTGCCAGGCCTCGTCGTCCTCGTAGACATCCTCCATCTTCAGGACCGCGCGCATCTGCACCCCCGAGGCGGCGCGCGCCGCGGCTTCCTGACCGGCCAGCGCCAGGCCCACGGACTCGGCCGCGACCTGAAGCGGGCTGCGGCCGGTCCAGCCGTCCTCGGCCATGTAGCGCAGATGCACCATGGCGCGCGACGGCGCCCGGCGCTGGATGCCCGCCCCGTCCTCGAAGGCATAGAACCGCGCCCGGCCGTCGCGGAGCTCGGCGCAGAGATCGGGGCGGATCACATCGAGAAGCGTCAGCTCGCCCGCCCCGTCGCGCGGCGCATAGGCATAGGCCCGGCCGCGCAGCGCGAAGGCATAGACGAGGGCGAACCGCGCGACCCTCGCGGCCACGCCCGGCGCGGATTCCGTGTTCAGGAGGTACGTGGCGGCATGCTCGACCACCGGTTCGGCGCGGCTGGGGCCAAGCCGCTGGTAGAGCCGGAGCGGCACCTTGGCGAGATCTCCCGCGATCACGTTGCAGCAGGCAAAGACCGTGGCATGGCGTTGGGCCGCCAGCGGCGTCACCACCGGCAGCGAGCGCACGCGGGATTGCCCGCCCGCCCAGAGATCACTGAGCCACGGCGCGGGATCGCGCGTGCCCGAAGGTTCGACCGCAGCCATGGCGGCGGTGACCGGCGGCTCGCGCCGGGGTTCGGGCCGGGGGGCATCGGCCTTCCGGCCGCGCGTGAGGAAAGGAAGTCCGATCATACCGTTGCCACGTCCCGTGCCTTGCGTTTGCCCGCCTCGGCCTCGGCGCGGCCGAGCGCCATGATCGCGGCCACCGCCGGATCGATCCGCCCCTTCGAGCGCGCCTTGTTGGGCTTGATGTTCTCGGCCGCATCCTCGTCGCGATGCACATTGCCCACCGCCCAGGCCAGCACCGGATTGCCGCCATGCCGGATCCGCCCCTGCGCCACCGCGCGTTCGAAGCGCTTCATCGGCGAGGACATCGAGGCATAGCCCTGGCCGTGCTCGACCAGCGGGAACCGCCGCTTGACCAGCTCCTTCGCCACGTAACGCATCCCCCAGCGGTCATAGGACAGCTCGCGCAGATCGAAGCGCGCCCGGATCCACTCCAGCCGCTCGATCACCCGGTCCTCGTCGATCACGCCGCCGCCATGCACCTCCAGCCAGCCCTGATCGCGCCAGGCCACGTATTCCCGCTTTTCCGATTGCGCCCGCGCGATGAAGCCCTTCGGCCCCGAGGGCAGGAAGGAATAGCTGATCAGGAACACCTGCCCATCCTTCGGGATCGCGACGCAGATCGAGGTGAGGTCGGTCGTCTTCGACAGATCGAGCCCCACCCAGGCGGGGCGGCCGTAGAGCGCCTCGGGCGCGAAGGGCTCGGCGCCCTTGTCCCAGATCTCGCGCTCGATCCAGGACTGCGCGCCTTCCGTCCAGAGGTTCATGTGCAGCCGCCGGAAGTTCGGCATCTTGCCCGAGATCACCGTCGCCTCGCGGTAAAGTTCCGCGAACCGATCCTCGCTGAAGGCCACGCCCAGATTGGGATTGGCCATCTTCCAGGCCACCGGATCGCCCACGTCGCAATCGGCAGGCGGCTCGGCGACATAGGCAAAGAAGCTGTCATCCTCGACATCGCCGCGCAGGACGGTCGCGGAATACTCCCTCAGTTCGCCGCAGATCGAGGCCATGTCGGCCCCCGCCGTGGTGATCGCCCAGTCGATGGGCTGGGCGCGGGCGATCATCGAATTGACCACCACCTCGGCCAGTTCCCGGTCGGTCCAGCGGTGCACCTCGTCGCGGGCGACGAAGCTGGGGTTGATGCCGTCCGCCGAATTGCCGTCGCGGCTCAGCGTCCGGATCGTGCCATTGGTGATCGCGGTCGAGATCAGGTGCTTGTTGCCCGTGTCCATGAAGGCCGAGAGCGCGGGCGCGGCCTTGATCATCCGCCGGAGCTCGCGGAACAAGAGCCCCGCCTGATCGCGCGTCGTCGCGGTGCAGAAGCCCTGCGGCGCCGCCTCGCCGTCGAAGAGCTGGGTGTAGAGCATCGGCACCGCCGTGTCGGTCGTCTTGCCGTTCTTCTTCGCGACCTGGTGATAGGTGGTGCGGAACCGGCGCAGCCCGTCCGCCTGCTTCCAGCCGAAGACGGAGCCATGCCGGAAGACCTGCCAGGGCGTCAGGTCCAGCGGGCGGCCCGCCGCCGGACCCGTCGTGTGCTGGATCAGCCGGGCGAAGTTCAGCACGCGCGAGGCCGCCTTGCAGTCGAACCAGAGCCCGCGGTCGGCGCCCGTTTCCAGATCCATCAGATGGCGTTCGCAGGCCAGCCGCACCAGCGCGCCCGCCACCTCGCGGCCCTCGATCACGTCGAGCGCATAGCGCGACACCGGGTGATCAATCGGTTCCATCGAGGGTCCTCAGGATCTCGCCGAAGAGATCGCCCTGGCCGCCCGCGCTCATCCGCGCCTCGTCGACCGGCGTCATGCCGAACCGCGCCGCGAGCTGGTTCATGGTGGCAATGGCGTCCTGGCGCTGGCCCCAGACCGCGCGCTTCTTCTGCTGCCGCCCGTTCCGGGTCTCGACCTCGTACCAGCTGCCGAAGGCCGCGATGTCGCCGGTGAAGCGGATGACATCGGCCACGGATTCGCAATACATCGCGAACGGATCCTCATAGGCCGGATCGAGCCGCCGCTTCGCCACCAGCACCGGCGCGAGCCGGTCCCAGACATCGCGCCCCTCGGCGCTCATCCAGTCGGGCGCCTCGGGCACGGGCGCCGTCTGGTCGGCCTTCATCGGCACGACATTGTCGAGCTTCGGCTTCTGACCGCGCATCGGACCTCCCTTATGGGCTTATGTTCGTGGGCTTTTTTTGCCAATTCGGCCCGCGCAACAGGAAAGCTCCCATGCGCGGTTCCCGAGGGGGGCCCCGGATTTTTGGACACCCCCCGGTGTCAGTTGCGCCCGAGAACCTCGCGGGCGGTCTTGCGGCTGTGGCAGCTCTTGCAGAGCGCCTGCCAGTTCGAGCGGTCCCAGAACTTCGCCCGGTCGCCCTCATGCCGCGCGATGTGATCGACCTCGGTGGCCGGGGTCACGAGCCCCAGCCCCGCGCAATCGGCACAAAGCGGGTGGACCTCAAGAAACGCCGCCCGCGCGGTCTTCCAAGCGGGGCTCGCATAAAGCTTCGCGCGGCGGCGGATCTCTTCGGCCGTCTTGATCTTCGCCCGCCGCGCGCCGTTCCGCGCGATCCGCTCGGCCTCATGCTCTTCGCAGAGCGCCGCGCCAGGCACAGCGAGGTCGTCGCAGCCCGAGGCCGCGCAGAGCTTGCGGATCGTCATGGAGGAGGCCTCCCGGAACGCAGAACGCCCGCAGCGGGGTGATCCGCTCCGGGCGCAGCTTGGGTGACGGCACTATGTCAACCGGGCTGGAATCCCGTCAAGAAAAATGTTTCCGGGGCCGCGTCTCACGTCGCAATAGCCGCGCCGTTTCCGAGGGAATTACAAGAAAACCGCAACGCCGATCTCGCCCCGCATTGCAGGTTTCAATCCCATCGAACTGAAGAACGCAACGTTGCGACGAAATCGCACCGCACAATAGTGGATGGCGCAATCTTCCATTAACCGGCCGCCGTCATGACTGGACCACCCTGTCGTGTCAATGAGGAGACTCTCATGATCGGCCCCGTAACGGCGACCAGCGTGATGCCGGTTCGCAAGGAACAAACAGAACAGCAGACTGCCACTCAGGCCGATTTCAGGCTCAAGCTCGCGAACGCTCGACCGGTAACCCCGGAAGAGCTGGGCATCGAGCTCACCAAGGGCTCCGGTGAGTTCACGGCCATCCTGGCGGAATCCAATGCACGTTTGGAGTGGATGGAATCCGCCGAGGGCAAGGCCTGGCAGGCGGAGCAACTGGCAAAGCAGAATGCCCAGCCTGTCGAGCTTGCCGTCTACAAAGGCGGCCAGATGGTCGGGTTCATGGCGGGCGGGTTTTCAGGCCTGGGTTCCATGGGAGCCATCCTGCCCGACAATTGGGACAGCATGCGCACCGAAGACCTGAAGAAGGTGTTTCAAAGCCATGGTTTCAAGGTGGTCACCGCAAAGGATGGCTTGTCGATGAACCACGGCCAGGCCGCCAATATCTTGAACCGTTCCTAGCTTTCGGAAAGCGGACAAAAAGCGCTGAAGCCCAGCGACACGTGGCGCAATCTTCTATTAACCGGCCGCCGCCATCACTGGACCACCCTGTCGTGTCAATGAGGAGACTCCCATGATCGGCCCCGTAACGGCGACCAGCGTGATGCCGGTTCGCAAGGAACAAACAGAACAGCAGGCGGCCACTCAGCCCAAGTTCAGGCCCGAGCTCGCGAACTTTCGACCGGGAACTGGGGAAGAGGCCGGTTTCAAGCCATACAAAGCCCCAGCCGAATTCATGGCCATGATGGCGAAATCCGAGGCGGAGGCGGCGTGGATGGACTCCGCCGAGGGCAAGGCCTGGCAGGCGGAGCAACTGGCAAAGCAGAATGCGCAGCCTGTCGAGCTTGCCGTCTACAAAGGCGGCCAGATGGTCGGGTTCATGGCGGGCGGGTTTTCAGGCCTGGGTTCCATGGGAGCCATCCTGCCCGACAATTGGGGCAGCATGCGCACCGAAGACCTGAAGAAGGTGTTTCAAAGCCATGGTTTCAAGGTCGTCACCGCAAAGGATGGCCTGTCGATGAACCACGGCCAGGCCGCCAATATCTTGAACCGTTCCTAGCTTTCGGAAAGCGGACAAAAAGCGCTGAAGCCCAGCGACACGTGGCGCAATCTTCTATTAACCGGCCGCCGCCATCACTGGACCACCCTGTCGTGTCAATGAGGAGACTCCCATGATCGGCCCCGTAACGGCGACCAGCGTGATGACGGTTCGCAAGGAACAAACAGAACAGCAGACAGCCACTCAGGCCGATTTCAGGCTCAAGCTCGCGAACGCTCGACCGGTAACCCCGGAAGAGCTGGGCATCGAGCTCACCAAGGGCTCCGGTGAGTTCACGGCCATCCTGGCGAGATCGAAGGCCGAGGCGGCGTGGATGGACTCCGCCGAGGGCAAGGCCTGGCGGGCGGAGCAACGTGCAAAACAGGATGCGCAGCCTGTCGAGCTTGCCGTCTATAAAGGCGGCCAGATGGTCGGGTTCATGGCCGGTGGGTTTACGGCCGAGAGTTCAATCGCGGGCTTCCTGCCCAGAAACTGGGACAGCATGTCGATCAAAGATCTGAGCCAGTTTTTTAGAAGCCATGGCTTCAAGGTCGTCACCGCCAAGGAAGGCCTGTCGATGAACCACGGCCAGGCCGCTGATATTATGAACCTTCTCTAGGAGTAAGAAAGAAGCCTAAAGGCGCTGAGGCGCGCCTTTCCACGGCCGCATCGGCGGCATGTCCCGGGTGATCTCGATCCGTGTCAGGTCCGCGCCCTTCAGCGCCGCCTGCACCTCCAGCAGATAGCCCCACCAGTCGAGATAGGCCCGGCGCGCGGCCGCGATCTGCGCGGGGGTCGGATCCCAGTGGCAGGGCGTGAAGCGTACCGCGTCGTGGACGATCACACCCTTGCGGTTGCGACGCGGGATCGCTTGCCAGCCCTCGACCCCGAGCATCGCCGCATCCGCCGTCTTCGCGTGGCGGCCCCAGCGGTTCACCGTCCAGTCGTCCGGCTTCAGCCGCGGGCGGGCGTCGGGCATCCAGTCGGGCGTGCGGCCCGCGCGGGCGAGGTCGGCGACCAGCGTTGCCGCGTACCAGGGCAGCGTGTTCCGGACCACCGTCGCGATCAGCTCGGCATCGTCATGCGGGCTCGACCGGCCGCGGCTGGTGTCGACCCGGGTGCCCAGCTGGGCACGTTCGAGCGCGACATATTCCATGCCATAGGACCGCCAGCCGGTGCCGCCGACCGCCTCGATCTCGTCATGGTCGAGCCGCGCGCATTCGGTGCCGAAGGCCCATTCCAGCGCCGCGCGCACCGGCATCGCGCGCCGGGTCCGGGAGGCAGTCTGCGCCGGGGGGCGGATCGCGGCGGTCATGCCGCCGCCCCCGCCAGATCGGCGATGCGGCGGCAGCGGGCCAGCTGGGCCTCGCGGTCGCGCAGCCACGCCGCCTCGGCCGGATCGAGGAAGGCCGGATCGGCCCCCGCCAGATGCGCGTGGCGGCGCAGCGCCTCGCCCGCCGCCTGGCGGATCTGCCCCAGCGCATAGCCACCCGGCCAGCGACGGGTCCGGCGCAGATCGTCCAGCAGCTCCGGCGCCCAGCCCTCGGCCAGCGCCTGCCGCCCCACCGCATGGGCAAAGACCGCCCGGATCAGCGGCGAGGCATCGTCGGCGGGCGGCTGGATCTGCGCCGCCGCCTTCAGGATCGCATTGGCGATGGGGAAGCGGTCGCGGTCCTTGCCGCCGGGCTGGGCCGCCGCCATCTCTTCCAGCGCGGCGAGGTTCGGCGGGGTCATGTAGGCCAGCCGCTTGGCGAGATCCGCCAGCATCTCGTCGAACTGCGCCTTGGTCATCGCGCCCGGCTTCACCAGCCCGCGCCGCAGCAGCGGCTCGATCAGCAGCGCCCGCACCCGCTTTTCGCCCTCGGCCTGTTCCCTCGCGTCCATCCTCGGCTCCTTTCTCTCTGCCTTGCCAACCGTTTCAGGACTGTCCTGCAACTGTCCGGCGGACATTTGCGGGACACTTGCGGACAGTTCGGGACAGTCGGGACAGTCCTGCCCCTTTCTCTGCCCTTGCGGGGTTATCCACAGGCCCTGCCCTGTCAGACCGACGCGAACCGTCCATGTTTCTGTCCTTTTCTCTGTCTTTGTCCCTGTCGTGCAGGACAGTCTGAAACTGTCCGAGACTGTCCCTGAACTGTCCTCGGGACAGTTGCGGACAGTCTCGGGACAGTCTGGGAATTACTCGCGGGGGCGCGCGGCCCGGGTCATGTCGAACATGTGGTTGGACCAGGCCGTGATCGCCCGCTCGACCCAGGCCGAGCCGCGATAGCCGCAGCCCTGCTCGACCAGCCAGTCATCCATCCAGAGGACGGCCGCGTCGTTCTGCGCCAGGTCGGGGTGGATCCCGGCCACGGCCGAGCGCAGCCGCTGGCGCCGCTTGGCGGCGTTCGCCGCCTCGTTCCGCGCCCGGTTGTCATGCTTGCGCGAGAGCGCTTCCAGCACCATGGCGGTCACCCGGCCGTGCATCAGCCGGATCTGATCGCCGCAGCGGCAGGGCTGCCAATGGTGAAGCGGCCCGTATTCCATCTCGCTCAGCCGCCGCAGCCGCGCCACGTCGACCGCCAGCAGCTTGGCCAGCTGCTCGGGATCGTCGGGCAGCGTGCCGACCGGCTTCTGGTCCTGCGACAGGCAGATCAGGTCGAAATACAGCGCCCGGCATTCCTCGGTGCCCTTCAGCCGCATCTCGCTGTTGAGCCATTCGCGGTGATACCAGGTCATGAAGTAATGGCCGTTCAGGTCGTCCTCGGGGCCGAGCGGATAGTCGGGCAGATCGGCGGCATCGACCGGGCGAAGACGGGAGGCGGCAAGTGTCATGGCGTTACCCCTTTCGCCGCCAGCGCCATCGCCGCGGCCAGAATGCGTTCCCGGGCGGCGCGGCCGCCCCGGGTCAGGGCATGGGAGAGATAGTCGTCCGAGAAACCCAGCGCCCGGCTGGCCTTGCGCTGCGAGGCAAAGCGCAGGCCCCCGATCTCGACGGGATGCGGGTCCCGGCCGGGGCGGCGCTGCGGCCGTCCGATCCGGTCGGGATCGCCATCGGAGAGCGCCTTCCAGACCGCCTGCGGCGTCACGCCGAAGCGGGCGGCGGCGGCATGGGCATCGGCAAAAAGCTCGCCCCGGATCCTGACCGGCATCGGCTCGACCCCCTTGCGGCCCGCGCCGACCCGGTCGAGCCGACCCTTGCGCGCGGCCGAGCGCACCGCTTCGGGGGTCACCCCCAGAGCCCGGGCGGCGCTGGCCGCATCGGGATAGGTCGTGCCGCGGATCGTGAGGTCGGTGTAAATCCGCGTGGCCATCACATCCCCAGGGCCTCGCGATAAAGCTGCAAGACCGCCTCTTCCTCGGCGATGTCGTCCGCGTGGCGCTTGCGGAGCGCGATGATCCGGCGCAGGGCCTTGGTGTCGTAGCCACGCGCCTTGGCGGCGGCCATCACCTCTTTCTGCTGATCGCCGATCTGGGCCTTCTCTTCGGCCAGCGCCTCGAACCGTTCGATGAAGCCCCGCAGTTCATCGGCCGCGACGCGGTACGTCCGGTCGCGCACCGCCTCATCCTCGGCGGTCTCCTTCATCGGGGGCCGCAGCCCGGCGGTAAAGCTGTCGAGCGGGATCGGGCCGGTCGTCGCCCCGGTCGGGCCGGTGAGCGAGACGGTCGGGCCGGTCACGCCCGGCCCCCCTTGAACCGCGCCAAAAACTTTTCCGCCCGCGCCTCGAAGACCCGGGCCGCGGCGCGGGCTCTGCCCGCGCGCACCTGGTTGAAGCGTCCGGCGACGCGCCAGTAGATCCGAATTGCCAGTGTCATGCCGTTTGCTCCGGGTCGAAGAGTTCGAAGACGGTCTCGGCGCCCGCGAGCGCCAGCACCGCCAGGACGTAATGCAGCCCCGGCGCGTTCTCGGATCGCAGCCAGTTCCGCACCGTGCGCGGGTTCACCGACCGCTGCGCCGTGGTCAGCGCCTCGGCCACCAGATCGGCCAGTTCGGCCTCGCTGGTTGCCTCGGGGAACGACCGCCACAGAAGCGAGGCGAACCACTTCCGCTCCCGCTCCTGCGGGTCGCGCAAATTCTGGAAGGACTTTTGCATAGCGACATCCCTATGGTGGCTTCGTGCAAAATGACTCGGGGTCGAAATCGATGGAGAGGACGCCGTCAGCATGCGGCGTCCTCCGGAGCGGAAAATGAGAGAACGGAGCCGGGCAGCGTGGGGCCCACGAGGGACGGGACGCGCGGCATCAGGCGGCGTCCCCGGCGGGCGTGGGCGCAGGGTGGTCGCGCATGTAGTCGCGCAGCTTGTCTGCGGTAAGCATCGTCGGGCTGCTCTCGCGGGACTTCCACGACCCCCACTGGCCCCACCCGGCCCCGATTGCATCGCGCAGGACCTTCTGTGGGGTTTTCGAGCACGCCGCCGCGTAGGCTTCGATTTCTGCGAGGAACTCTTCCATGCACGCCATGATGGGTATTTATTCCCATGATGGCAAGGGAATTTTTGCCCATCGCGCGCGCCGCCCGGCCGTGGGAATATATCCCCATGACAGAGGACCCATTCATTGCGGGCTTGCGCGCGGTCTTTGAGGCCGATCCTGAGCTGCGCCCGGCGACAGTGAGCGCCAAGGCTGGCTTGGATAAGTCAACTATTCGCAGAATGTTCGAGGGCGCAATCCAGTCCCCGAGGCGAGCGACATCATTGAAGATTGCCGACGCGCTCGGTTTGAGCATTGAGGAAATTGTCAACGGTACGGCCACTGCGTCGGGCGGCCGGACTGTAGCCATCGCTGGCAAGGTCGGCGCTGGCGCCCGCGTGCCGGTCTTCGACGCCTACGAGAAGGGCGACGGCCCGCAGGTCGAGTGCCCTCCAGGCCTCTCTCCACATGGCGTTGTCGCCGTCGAGATCGAGGGCGACAGCATGGAGCCGGTCTACTCGGCGGGCGACCTTCTGTTCTACACCCGCTGGTCAGCCGAGAGCGTGCCAAGCGATGTCGTCGGCAAGCGCTGCGTGTGCGAATGCGAGGAAGGCTTGGGCTGGGTGAAGCTGATCCGCGAAGGGCGTGAGCCCGGGCTTTTCGACCTGCACAGCTTCAACGACCAGACCCCGCCGATGTACGGGGTCCGGCTCAAGTGGGCGGCCCAGATCAAGCTGCACTGGCCTGCGGAACTGGCGAGGAAGGTGGACGGATGAGTGAAGGCGAGCCTGACTACGAATCTCTATTTCCAGAATTGAATGAGCAGACGAAGGCAGTCCTTGAGGTGGTCAAGGCCCTAGGCACTGCTTATGATTACAGACATCAGATACTGACTAGGGACATCAAACGGTTGAACTATGCCCTTGGTAGAAGCACCAACATGCTGATGTTGGCGCTAGCCATGAAGAGCACGACCGACCCAGAACGCCGCGCAGAGATGATGAAGGAGATCGACGCACATCTGGACGCGGTGCAAGAAATTCAGTCAAAGATTGGGTTCGTCAGTGAGTAGCAACGTCTTGCCGCTTTTCGGCGAAAATGCTCAGGCATTGAAAGACAGTGCCGTTGCCCCATATGGTGGCGACGGAGGTGGAACTGAAATGCTCGAACAACGCGTCAAGCACCTAGAGGATGAAGTGAAGGAGATGCGCGGCGACGTGCGCGCCCTTCGGGACGATGTTGCCGAGATGAAGGGCAAGATCTCCATGCTCCCAGGCTATCCCGGCCTTGCCGTCTTGATGGCGGGGATCGGCAGCGCGCTCCTCGCGGCGTCTCGCCTGTTCCCGCCGCTACCTTGAGGCAGGCCCAGGTGGACAGGCTCCAAAGCGATATGACTGACGTGAAGGCCGCGCTTGCTCGCATCGAGGCCAAGCTCGACAGCAAGATCGACTACAAATGGCTGACCGTCTATGTCCTCGGCATCATCGCCGTGATCATGCGGTCGGAGATCGCGTCATGGGTCTCTTCCATAGGCGCAAGCTGACCGCCCCTTCCGCCAAAAAACAGATGACCCCGTCCTGACCCCGCCTCGCGCGGGGTTTTTCGTGCACTCAGCCCGGCGCTGATGGGGGCAGAATAGCGCGGCCTTAGGGGCGGCGCTAGCGTGGCGTGGGAATTTTTGCCCACATTCTTCTTGACGTGGGCATAAATTCCCACCATCATCCCCTTACCGACAACAGAAAGGGGACACCCATGAAACCGATCCTGACCGCCACCGCCGCGCTGGCCCTGCTGGGCGCGCCGCTGTTTGCCGCTGTCAACGCCACCGAGGACCTGTCGGCGATCCGCCAGCCCTCGGTCGACGGCGCGGGCTGCTTTGCCGCCATCGCGGGCACCAACGCCTTCGAACGCACCCACGCCCCGGGCTGCATCTATTACCGCGCTCCCACCGGCACCGACCCGAAGGAGGTCGAGGCCGCCGATCCCGAGCCCGGCGATCCGGGCGAGGCCGAGGGCGACGACAGCGAGAACGCCGGTCTCTGAGCATCGGTGCGGGCCGCGCGTCGGCCCTCATCCCATGCCCAGACCCCGTTCGCTCTCCGGAGGACCCCATGCCCCGCATGCCCAGAATCCCCGACCTTCCCGCAAATTACGGCTTCGGGACCTGGCGCGATGCGCTGCTGGGCGCCCTGATCGGCGCGCTCTTCGTCGGCTCGGCCTGGGGCGGCATCACGCTGGCCGGAATCGCCCACGGAAGCCTCTGATGGACACGACCCTCGCCGCCGCCCCGCCGCCCGACGCGCTGGCCGATTTCGTCGCCGAATGGCAGAGCGCCGCCCCCGAGGTGCAACTCGCCGCGATCCGCGGCGCGCTCCGCCGCCAGGGCATCGCCCAGCCCGCGACCGACGATCCCGCGCGGGCTGGATACGAGATCCAGCTTTTCGGCCTTGCGGCCCTCGGTCGCGACGAGGCCGACGCCGCCCGCACCTGGATGGACGCGGCCGCCCGCCGCTGCCCCTTCGCCTGACCTTGAAAAGGAGACCGTCGATGACTGCTCAAACCCGCGTTGACGCGCCCGAAACCGACACCACCGCGCCCGACACCGAGCCGAAATGGACCTTGAGCATTTCCCTGAGGGGGCGCGAGACCGTCGATTTCAGCCTGACGGAGTCGAGAGCCCTTGGCGCCCTGCGTGCCCTGCAGGACCGGGACGACGACCGCGATCTGGAGGGATGGTTCTTCCTTCCCGGGCTGGTGGTCAATCTGAGCGACGTTCAGATGATCTCGGCCGCCCCGAGCCCGTCGGACACCGCGTCGCGGGCGCGCCTGACGTGGATCTGAACGCGTGACCGTCTCCCGCCCCCTGCTGCGCTGGCACGGCGGCAAATGGCGCCTCGCGCCCTGGATCGTCGCCCAGTTTCCCCCGCATGACTGCTATGTCGAGCCCTTCGGAGGCGGCGCCTCGGTGCTGCTGCGCAAGCCGCGCGCCGCGCTCGATGTCTATAACGACCTCGACGGCGCCGTGGTCGCCCTTTTCCGCATCCTGCGCGATCACCCTGACGAGTTGATCCGCCGGGTCGAGTTGATGCCCTTCGCCCGGGCCGAGTTCGATGCCGCCCAGGACCCGGGCATGATACCGAAGGACGAGATTGACCTCAGCCTTCGCCTGCTCCTGCGCTCGCACATGGGCTTTTCCAACGCTGGGGCCTGCGGCCGCGGCGGACACCAGAAGACGGGCTTTCGCGGTCGCGGCATCCGCGCCGGGACCACCCCGCCCGAAAACTGGCGCCGGTTCCCGCCGGTGCTGCGCGAGGTGGCCGAGCGGCTGCGCGGCGTCGTCATCGAATGCCGGCCGGCGCTCGACCTGATCGCGGCGCAGGACGGGCCGTCGACGCTCTTCTATCTCGATCCGCCCTATCTGCCCGAAACCCGCGATGCTGGCGCCGATTACACCCACGAAATGACCGAGACCGACCATGCCGATCTGCTGGCCGTTCTGGGATCGCTGCAAGGCGCGGTGGTGCTGTCGGGCTATGCCGCGCCCCTCTACGACCGCGCGCTGGCGGGCTGGCACCGGATCGAGCGGTCGACCTTCGCCGATGGCGCGCGCCCGCGGACCGAGGTGCTGTGGATGAACCGCGACCCGGCCCTGCCGCTCTTCGGGGGGCGGGCATGAAGACGCCCCTCCGGATCCTGATCGGCTGCGAGACCTCAGGCGTGATGCGCCGGGCCTTCGCCGCGCGCGGGCACGATGTCTGGTCCTGCGACCTGCTGCCCGCAGAGGACGCCACCAACCGGCACATGATCTGCGATATCCGCGACGTGCTGGATCTGGGCTGGGATCTGCTGGCGGTGATGCACCCGCCCTGCACCCGGCTCTGCAACTCGGGCGTCCGCTGGCTGCATGTGCCGCCGACCAACGCCCCAGCCGAGGCGCACCCGGCCGAAAAGGCCGCCTGGCCCGACCTGCCCGAAGAGGCCCGCCGCGCGATCATGTGGCGGCTGCTCGACGAAGGTGCCGCGCTCTTCTCGGCCTGCTGGCGGGCGCCGATCCCGCGCGTCGCGGTCGAGAACCCGGTGATGCACCCCCATGGCCGCGCCCGCCTGCCCGGCGATCTGCCCAAACCCCAGATCGTGCAGCCCTGGTGGTTCGGCGAGCCCTTCTTCAAGGCGACCGGGCTCTATTTGCGCGGTCTCGCGCCGCTGAGCGCCACCGACCGCCTGACCCCGCCCGCGCCCGGCACCGAGGCGCACAAGCGCTGGAGCGCGGTCCACCGGGCGCCGCCCGGCCCCGACCGCTGGAAGATCAGATCCCGCACCTTCGAGGGCCTCGCCGCCGCCGCGGCCGCCCAATGGGGCGGCGACGCAAGACGGGAGGCCGCGTGATGGAAGAGACCAAATGGCCCCGCGAGATCTGGGCCGCCCAACCCGACCCGGACGATGCAGAGGGCAGACATGTCTTTTCGGAACACGCCACCGTCCCGCGCTTCGAAGGCGACAGCGAGCGCGATTGCGCGTTCCACCGCTATGTCGACGGCGACATCGTCGACAGCGCGGATCGCTACCACCGCGAAATGCTGATCGCCTCGCGCGCCCGGGCCAACGCCGCAGAGGCCGAACGCGACCGGCTCCGCACCGAGCTCGAGCGGCTGCGGGAGGACGCAGGACGGTATCGGTGGCTGCGCGCCCGGGATCTCGACACGATCCAGTCCGAGGGCATCTTCGCGGGCAGGACGCCCGAAAACCTCGTGCTGAACCTGGAAGATCTCGATGCGGCGATTGATGCCGCCCGCCACCACGGGGACCGGGGCAATGGCTGACACGCTCCGCGCCAGCTTCGGCCGGTTCGAGGCCGAAACCGTCCCGACCGAAGCCCGCCTGACAATCAGCAGGGACGGTGCGACCGTGATCCGGCTCTTCGGCCGCGATCTGGTTCGCAGCACGCTTCTGGGCGGCAGCTGGTGCCCTGACATGCAGCGCGCCCTCCGCTGGGGCCTCCAACGGATCGAGGCCAGGCTCGGCGAGGATCTCCGCTTCCGCGCCGGTGTGATGGCCGCATGCGATCTCATCTCGCGCCTTCGCCTGGCCGGGGATCCGAGGCGCGCCGAGCGGCTTCTGCTTGGGGATATGGACGCCGGGCGGTCCCAGGGCGAGACGCCGCTCTCACAAGACTGCGGCGCGCCGGTGAACGACAAGAGCGCCTGCGGCCGCAGCTGCTCCGCACCAGGCGCCATGCTCAATTCGGTGGAAGAGCCCGCGGCCGAAACGTTCCGCGAGGCCGTCGCCGAGCTGGTTTATTCTGTCATGAAGGAAGGAAAGACCGATGTTTGAGAATCCGTCGCAAGCCGCACCGATCTACATTCGTCCGAAGGATGCCCCTGCTTTGCTCGGGGTCAGCACATCGACGTTTCACCGATGGATGAACCGTGCGGGAGACGAGTGGCGCACCATCAAACGCGGGAACGTGAGGCTCGCGAGATTCGAGGATGTCCAAGCCTGGCTCGAAAGGGGCGACGCATGAAGTCGTTATGCTCAGGTCGCCCTGATTTCCGCAGCGCCCTTGGGGGACAAGATGGGGGACTAACCGGAAAAATAGCGCCAAGCCTTTGATTTTGCTTGGACTATGGTGCGGTCGAGAAGACTCGAACTTCCACGGGAGTTACCCCACAGCGACCTCAACGCTGCGCGTCTACCAATTCCGCCACGACCGCACGTGTCTGGTAGTGCCGGGGTTCATAGCGAGTCGGTTCGGGGATGTGAAGGGGGATTCTTGCCTTTTTCGCCCCATCGGGTGCGGCGCAACGGCCGGGTCCCGCAGACGTGCGACACCCGGCCTCGCGGACACCTAGTCCGCGACCGAAAACGCCGGCAGCGCAGGCATGGCCACCTGCCCCGAGACAACGGGCGCGGGCGCCGCAAACGCGGTCCCGTCGCTGCGCCCGCCGATCCGGTAGGCGGCCTGGCGGATCAGTTCCGACCGCTCGGGCTGGCCGGGGGCAAAGACCGGCGCGGCGCCCCGCGCCACGGCATCGAGCCCCGCATCGTACCAGTCCAGCGCCAGATCGGCCCGGGTCGCGGTGCCGAATCCCTGGCTCAGATGGTGGCCCAGCAGTTCGCCATAAACGGCCTCGCCCAGCACGTTCAACAGCAGCGCCGAGCCCAGCGCCACATCCATGTTGTCGGTGCGATAGCCGACCGACAGGCAGATCCGCGCGGTGCCCGCGAGCTGTTCGGGCGACATGCCCGAGCCCTGCACGAAGCCGCCGAGATCGGACATCACCTCGGCACGCGGCCGGAAGGACAGCGCCGACACATAGGGCTTGAGCACCGGCCCGAGGCGGTCGCATTGCGCGGCGATCTGATCCTGCGACAGGGTCGAGACCCGGCCCGCCATGTCCTCGCCCGAGGCGATGGCATAGGTGCGCGCGAGGCAGAACTGTTCGTTCAGCGCGACCGAGGGGTCGGTCATCGCCGCCGAGGTGACGAAACCGCCATTGGTGCTGGTCAGCAGGCTGACCTTGTTGCAATGCGAGGCCAGCGACTTGCCGGTGCCCGTCCCGAGGAAATTGGGCAGCGCCGTGCCGCCCGGGCCCGGAGCGCGCGCGGCATTCATCACCGGGATCGTCGCGGGGACCGGGGCTGGCGCAGGCGCGGCGGGCGCGATGACGACGGTGGTGTTCGGCACCGGCTGCACCGCAGGCGGCGGCGCAATGCCGGCGGCCTGCTTCTGATAGGTGCGCAGCAGACCGCGCGGCCCCATCGGGTCGCCGGCGATCATCTGCGCGGTGGCCGGGCCGCCCGCGATGGCGCGGCGATAGGAACCGGTCAGGAAATCGCGCTCATAGGGCTGGAGCCGTCCCGTGACCGGGTACCCCATGGTCGCCTGATACTCGGAAATGGCCGTGCGCGACCGGCTGCCCAGAACGCCGTCGACGGCGCCGACCGGGAAGCCGAAATAGTTCAGCGAGGTCTGGACCTCGCGATTCTGCGCCACCGTGGCCGGGTCGGCATAGGTCCGGTGCTGGCCGGTACGGTGCTGCCGCCCCTTGCTGGCCTCGTTGAGGATGGCGCCGCCGATGATCCCGGCGATCAGTCCGCCGACGACATCGCCGCCATCGGCGGCGGCCCGGGTGGCGGGGGTGAGGGCGAGGCTGGCCGCGAGGCAGGCCATTGCAACTTTCGTCTTCATGCCGACATGTCTCTCCTGCAATGCCGTGAAGGCACCCGCCCCACCCGGAAGGCACCAGAATGCCCTCCACTGTCCGGGCGCACCGCGATACCTGTAAAGCAAGGAAGGCCTCAAGATGGAGCCGGAATGGATTGAATTCGAACAGCTTTCTCCGTATCTGGAAACTGTTGCCGCGATGGAAACGCGCGCCGATGCCATCGCTGCCGGTCGCGCGGGCGAGGCGATCTGGCTGATCGAACATCCTCCGCTTTACACCGCGGGCACCTCGGCCCGGCCCGCCGATCTGACCGATCCCGGCCGGTTTCCGGTCTTCGAGACGCGCCGGGGCGGGCAATACACCTATCACGGGCCGGGCCAGCGGGTGGTCTATGCGATGCTCGATGTCGGCCAGCGCGGCCATGACGTCCGCCGCTTCGTCTGGCAGCTCGAGGAGTGGGTGATCGAGACCCTGGCCGAATTCAACGTCCGGGGCGAACGGCGCCCGGGCCGGGTCGGGGTCTGGGTGGTGCGGCCCGAACTGCCCCCCGGCCCCGACGGCGCCCCGCGCGAGGACAAGATCGCGGCCATCGGCGTGAGGCTGCGTCGCTGGGTCAGCTTTCACGGGCTGGCAATCAATGTCGATCCCGATCTCGGCCATTTCGACGGCATCGTGCCCTGCGGCATCCGCGACCATGGCGTCACCAGTCTGGTCGATCTGGGGCTTCCGGTGACGATGGGCGATGTCGACGTGGCGCTGAAGCGCAGCTTCGCCAGGGTGTTCGGCCCGCTGCCCTCGCGCCAGACGGCGACGGGATAGCCGCCTCTTCGCAAGCGGACGGGCCCCGGATCCGAGGCCCCTCCGCAGCATATCCTGTTTCGGCGACCGGTCAGTGCCGCGTCGAGCGGGTCGAGATGTCTTTCAGCGAGGCCGCGCCTTCGATCAGCAGCGGATGGCGCTCGGTCTGCGGAGCGTCCTCCTGGGCGCCATGCAGTTCCTTTTCGTATTCCTCGGCCTTCAGGCGGAAGAACCGCTGCGACAGATCCTCGTACATCTCGCGCGCCAGCAAAAGCCCCATCACCAGCGCGGACAGGATGAACAGCGGGTGCTGATAGATGAAGAGGAAGACGATCAGATGCACCGTGATCAGCAGGAGCGCTCCGGCGCGCAACGCCAGAGCTGGCCAGTCTTCCGGTCTGACTTTCTTCAGGTAAGTGAACATGAGCTGGTCCCCGCCTCCGTGTAAGCGTCCACGTTATCTCCCCTCGGGTCCGGGAGGAAGTGCCCGCAGATCCTTCCTATCCGCCGATCCGTTACCAAATCGCTTTCCAGATGGCCCCGCAGGCGCGCGACACAAGACTTACAGGACAGGCTCCGCCGAAAAAACGGGCACAGGTTGCCGCAGGGCCGTCCGCGTCACCTCGGTCAGGCCAGGCGCTGCCGCACCGCAGGGCCCACGGCCGCGAAATCCATCCGCCCGGCATATTCGGCTTTCAGCAGCGCCATGACCCGGCCCATGTCGCGGATCGAATTGGCCTGGGTCTCGACGATGGCGGCGCCGATCGCCTCGTCGACCTCGTCCTCGGTCAGCTGGCGGGGCAGGAAGTCCTCGATCACCCCGATCTCGTCGCGTTCGCGTTCCGCCAGGTCGAGCCGCCCGCCCTCTTCATAGGCCCGCGCGCTTTCCTGACGCTGCTTGACCATCCGCGCGAGGATCGCCAGGACCTCGGCATCGCCGACGCCGTCCTCGCCGCCTTCGGTGCGCGCCGCGATGTCGCGATCCTTGATCGCGGCATTGATCAGCCGCAGCGTTCCCAGCCGGTCGGCCTCCCTGTCCTTCATCGCCGCCTTCAGCGCCGCCGAGATGCGGGTGCGCAGGTCCATCGGGTGCCTCGTGTCATTGCCCAGGTCAAGTTGGGCAAGATAAGGGCAGGATCTTGCCGTGACAACCCGGGAAGACCCGCGTCAAGTCCTTGAAATCGCGCGGTTCTACAATTTGCCGCTGGCTCTTGATTCTTCCTTGGCACCGACCTAGTGTCCGCGCGACCAGCGCCCAGGAGATCCCGATGCCCGCCGCCATGCCCCGCCCGACCGCCTGCCTGACCCTTGCAGATGGCACCGTCTTCTACGGCCAGGGCTTCGGTGCCGTGGGAGAAACGGTGGCCGAGCTCTGCTTCAACACGGCGATGACCGGCTATCAGGAGATCATGACCGATCCCTCCTATGCCGGCCAGGTGGTGACCTTCACCTTCCCCCATGTCGGCAATGTCGGCGTCAATGACGAGGACGACGAGACCGCCGAGCCGGTCGCCGAGGGCATGGTGGTGAAATGGGACCCGACCGAGCCCTCGAACTGGCGCGCCGCCGAAGAGTTGAAGACCTGGCTGGCCCGGCGCGGCCGGATCGGCATCGGCGGGCTCGACACCCGGCGGCTGACCCGGGCGATCCGCCAGCAGGGCGCGCCGCATGTGGCCATCGCCCATGACCCCGAGGGCAGGTTCGACATCGAGAAGCTGGTCGCCAAGGCGCGCGGCTGGTCCGGACTTGTCGGGCTTGACCTCGCCAAGGACGTGACCTGCGCCCAGAGCTATCGCTGGGACGAAATGCGCTGGGCCTGGCCCGACGGTCACGCCAAACGGACCGAGCCCGGCCACCGGGTCGTGGCCATCGACTATGGCGCCAAGCGTAACATCCTGCGCTGCCTCGCCTCGGCGGGCTGCGACGTGACCGTCCTGCCCGCGACCGCGACCGCCGAGGACGTGCTGGCGCTTGACCCGCAAGGCGTGTTCCTGTCGAACGGCCCGGGCGATCCGGCGGCGACCGGGGATTATGCGGTGCCGATGATCCGCAAGGTCCTGGAAAAGGACGTGCCGCTCTTCGGGATCTGCCTCGGCCACCAGATGCTGGCGCTGGCGCTGGGCGCCAAGACCGTCAAGATGAACCACGGCCATCACGGCGCGAACCATCCGGTCAAGGACCTGGAAACCGGCAAGGTCGAGATCACCTCGATGAACCACGGCTTCACCGTGGACAGCCAGACCCTGCCCGAGGGCGTCAAGGAAACCCATGTGTCGCTGTTCGACGGGTCCAACTGCGGCATCCGGATGAGCGACCGCCCGGTCTTCTCGGTGCAGTATCACCCCGAAGCAAGCCCGGGCCCGCAGGACAGCTATTACCTGTTCGAACGCTTCGCGGACGCCATGGTCGAGCGCAAGCAAGCCTGACCGGACTGGGGACTTCACAGGGGGCTTCGGCCCCCGTCCCACCTCGGCCCCGTCCCCACCCGCCTCCGGGTTCAGTCTTCCAGAAGCTCCAGCACCCGTTCGGGCGGGCGTCCCACAACGGCACGGCCATCGGCCATCGCGATCGGCCGCTCGATCAGCCTGGGATGGGCCGCCATCGCGGCGATCAGCACCTCGTCGGGCGCGTCCTTGGTGAGGTCGAGTTCCGAAAAGAGATCCTCGCCGGTGCGCATCATGCCGATGGCACACCCGCCCAGCATGTCCAGCGTTTCGCGCAGTTCCTTTTCGGTCGGCGGCACGTCCAGATAGCGCCGCACGGTCGGCTCGGCGCCCGTCTCTTCCAGAAGCCGCAGCGCCTCGCGCGATTTCGAACAGCGCGGGTTGTGCCAGATAACGATGCCGGTCATTCCCAATCCTCTCGTCCAGAGCCCACGGCCTCGGCGACATGCGCAAAGCCGTCCCGCGCCAGCAGCCGGTCGAGCCCGTCGACGATGTCGCGCACGAGGCTCATGCCGCCATAGACGAGCGCGGTGTAAAGCTGCACCGCAGAGGCGCCCGCGCGGATCTTGGCATAGGCCTCTTCGGCCGAGCCCACGCCGCCCACCCCGATCAGGGGAAGACGGCCGCCGGTCGCGGCGGACAGCCGCGCCAGCACCCGGGTCGACCGGGCGAAAAGCGGCGCGCCGGAAAGCCCGCCGGCCTGCCCGGCCTCCGGGCTTTTCAGCCCGGCCCGGGCCAGCGTCGTGTTGGTGGCGACGATGCCGGAAACCCCGGCTTCCAGCGCCACCTGAGCGATATCGTCGATCTCGGCGTCGGTCAGATCCGGCGCGATCTTGAGGAAAACCGGGATCGGGCGGGAAAGTTCCGCCCGCGCCGCCATCACGCCTGCCAGCAGCGCCGACAGCGCCTCGCGCCCCTGCAGATCGCGCAACTTTTCGGTATTGGGCGAGGACACATTCACGGTCGCGAAATCGACATGCGCGCCGCAGGCCGCCAGCACCCGGGCGAAATCGGCCGCACGGTCGGCGCTGTCCTTGTTGGCGCCGAGGTTCAGCCCCACCGGCACGCCCTCGGGGCGCGCCGCCAGCCGGGCGCGGATCGCCTCCATCCCGTCATTGTTGAAGCCGAAGCGGTTGATCGCGGCCCGGTCCTCGACCAGCCGGAACAGCCGCGGCCGCGGATTGCCGGGCTGCGGGCGGGGCGTCGCGGCCCCCACTTCGAGAAAGCCGAAGCCCGCGCGCATCAGCGGGCCCAGCGCCACCGCGTTCTTGTCATAGCCCGCCGCCAGTCCCACCGGATTGGGCAGCGCAAGCCCGGCCAGATCGGTGGCCAGCCGCGGGCCGGTCAGCCGCCCCGGCAACGGCACGAGCCCGCTTTGCAGCGCCGTCAGCGACAACGCATGGGCCCGTTCGGGGTCCATCCGGTGAAACACCGCAAGACCCGCACGTTCGAGCGGCGTCATACCACCCCCTCGGGAAAGATATGGCCCGTCGCGCCCAGCGGCAGCGACTTGTCCCAGACCAGATCGGCAAGCCGCAGTTCGCGGTAAAGATGCGGAAACAGCGCGCCACCGCGCGAGGGTTCCCATTTCAGGTCGGCCCCCAGCCGTTCGGCCTCGACCGCGACCAGCACCAGATCGCTTTCCCCGGCGAAATGCTTTTCTGCGGTGCCGGTCACCTGCTCGGCGGTCGACAGGTGAATGAAGCCATCGGCCAGATCGACCGGCGCGCCGCGGCTGGCGCCCCGCTCGCGGAGCGCGTCCCATTCGGCGCGGCGGAAAATCTTGTAGATCAGCATGTGCCCGACATGCCCCCTGCCGCGCCCCGGGTCAAGCGCGGCGGGCTTTGACAGCCCCCTCGAACCGCGCCACTCTGGCCCGCGTCAACCCAGATGGAGACCCTGACCGATGACCATGCGCATCCTCTCCTCGGCGGCGGTGCTGGCGCTGCTGTCCGGCGCCGCGGCACAGGCCGAGTTCGCGCTGACCCTGCTGCACACCAACGATGTGCATGCCCGGCTGGAACCGATCTCGAAATACGATTCGGGCTGCCCCGAAGAGGACAACCGGGCCGGGGACTGCTTCGGGGGCGCGGCCCGGCTGGCCACCGCCATCGCCGCAGCCCGGGCCGAGGGCGGGCCGAGCCTGCTGCTCGATGCGGGCGATCAGTTCCAGGGCACGCTGTTCTACACCTATTACAAGGGCAAGGCCGCCTCCGAGATGGTCAACCGGCTGGGCTATGACGCGATGGCTGTCGGCAACCACGAATTCGACGACGGCCCCGAGGTGCTGGCCGGGTTTGCGGCCCGGCTGACGATGCCGCTTCTGATGGCCAATGCAGATCTCTCGGCCGAGCCCCAGCTGAAGGACAAGATCCGGAAATCGGTGGTGATCGAGGAAGCGGGCGAACGGATCGGCGTGATCGGCCTCACCCCCCGCGACAATCCCGAACTGGCCAGCCCCGGCCCCAATATCGTCTTCACCGATCCCCTCGACGCGGTGCAGGCCGAGGTCGACCGCCTGGCCGCCGAAGGCATCGACAAGATCGTCCTGCTCAGCCATTCGGGCTATGAGGCCGACAAGCGGATCGCCGCCGGGACCACGGGCGTCGACGTGATCGTCGGCGGCCACAGCCACACACTTCTGTCGAATACCGATGACACGGCTGCAGGCCCCTACCCGACCATGGTGGGCGACACCGCCATCGTGCAGGCCTATGGCTACGGCAAGTATCTGGGCCGGCTGGACGTGGTCTTCGACGACGCGGGCAAGCTGGTTTCGGCCGAGGGTGCGCCGATCCTGCTCGACGCCTCGGTCGCCGAGGACGCGGGCGTCAAGGCCCGGGTGGCCGAACTGGCGCAGCCGCTGGAAGAGATCCGCCAGAAGGTCGTCGCCGAAACCGCCGCCCCTATCGACGGCGAACGCGGCTCCTGCCGCGCGGGCGAATGCGCGATGGGCAATCTGGTGGCCGAGGCGATGCTCGACCGGGTGCGCAGCCAGGGCATCCAGATCGCGCTTCAGAATGGCGGGGGCGTGCGCGCCTCGATCGACGAAGGCCCGGTGACCATGGGCGAGGTGCTGACCGTGCTGCCCTTCCAGAACACGCTGTCCACGTTCCACGTGCCCGGCGCGGCGGTGCGCGCGGCGCTCGAACACGGGCTGAGCCAGGTCGAGGAGGGCGCGGGCCGTTTCCCGCAGGTCGCGGGTCTGCGCTTTACCTGGAACCCCGAGGCCGAGCCCGGCCAGCGGCTGCGCAAGGTCGAGGTGCAGGAGGGCGGCGCGTGGCTGCCGCTCGATCCCGACAGGTCCTACGGGCTGGTGTCGAACAACTATGTCCGGAACGGCGGCGACGGCTATTCCATGTTCCTCGACGCGCGCGAGGTTTATGATTTCGGCCCCGATCTGGCCGATGTGACGGCCGACTATCTGGCCGCCCAGGCGCCCTATACGCCCCGTCTCGACGGGCGCATCGCCACCGAGTGACCCGGCCCGGGCGGCGCGCCCTGCGCCGCCCGCCTCGCCCGTCCGGTCACGATGCCCCGCCCGGCGGGCGCGCCCGATCTTCCGGCTTGATCTTGCGGCCCCGGGCGGGTTCAACGGGGTCCGACCCGGCCCCGCGAAGGTTCCGCCATGCCCGACCCCGACCCCGCCGCCCCGATCGCGGGCGCCCGCCCCGCCCCGCTCGCGACCGGGGTGCTGGTCGCGGGCGCGGGCTTTGCGGGCCTCGTCGCGGCCATCGAGGCGCGTCTGCACGGCGCGGCGGTGACGCTGATCGACCCGGCCCCGCCGCCCCTTCTGGGCGGCAATACCCGCCATTGCCGAAACATCCGCCTGGTTCATGACCGCGAGACGCCCTGGCAGCGGGGCAGCTATCCGGCGGCCGAGTTCGCCACCGATCTGGCGCGGCTTTCCCCGCCCGAAACCGGGCTCGGGGCCGTTCTGGCCGAGGGCTCGGCCGGGCTCGGTCCCTGGCTGGCCGCCCGGGCCGTCGCCTTCGAGCCCTGGGCCGAGGGCAACCTGCCCTTCTCGCGCCGCACCGCCTTCTTCCGGGGCGGCGGGCAGGCGCTGACCAACACGCTTGTCCGTTGCGCCGAAGGGCTGGGGGTCGAGATCCTTTGCGGCTGGCGGATCGACGTGCTTCCCCAAGGCTGGGCGAAGGATCGCGCGCTGGCGCTGACCGCCGACACCCCCGATGGCCCCCACCCCATCGAGGCCGAAGCGCTGATCCTCGCCTCAGGCGGCTACGGGGCCAACCGGGCCGAACTGATCCGCCACCTCGGCCCCGGCGCGGCCGTCTTCGCCAATCGCGGCACGCCGTATCAGCAGGGCGCACCGCTTCTGTGGCTGATGGCCCATGGCGCCGAGACGGCCGGGCGGCCCGGCGACGGGCATCTCGTCGCCGTCGATGCGCGCGCGCCCCGGGACGACGCGGGCATCGTCAGCCGCGCAGACGGGATGCAGGTCGGCCTTGTCGTCGACGCCACCGGGCGGCGGTTCCGCGACGAGGGCGCCGAGACCGGATCCGCGCGCTACTCGGTCTGGGGCCGGGCGCTGGCAGAGCGCGCCGATCCGCGCGCCTGGCTGATCCTCGATGCCGAGGGCACCGGGCGGCTGCCACCGCTCCTATATCCGCCGCTGGCCGCCGACAGCCCCGCCGAACTCGCCCGGCTTTGTGGCATCGATGCCGAGGGGCTGACCCGGACGCTGCAGGCAGCAACGGAAGACGCCCCGCTCGACCCGCCCCGAAGCCGCTCCGACGGCGTGCCGCTCACCGGGTCGCCCGTCGCGGCGATCCCGCTGGTGCCCGGGCTCGGCTTCACCCGCCACGGGGTCGCGGTCGACGCGACCGCCCGGGTCCGGCTCGCGGGCGGCGGCACCGCGCACCGGGTCTTTGCCGCAGGCGCCGCGATGACCGGCGCGGTGCTGGGCGAGGGCTATCTCTCGGGCACCGGGCTGACCGTCGGCGGCGTCTTCGGCCGCATCGCCGGGGCGGGCGCGGCCGCGTGCGCAGGCCCCGCCGCCAACCGCCCGCGCCCCGCCGCCGTTCCGGCCCCGGCGGCGACCGAGCCCGTTCCTCCAGCGCCCGAACCCTGGGCCGAGGCCGCCCGCGCGCTGAACATCTGCAATACCTGCGGCTTCTGCACCGGGCTTTGCGCGGTCTTTCCGGCGGCCCAGCGGAGGCCAAACCTCGCGGCGGGCGATCTGCGCCATCTGGCCCATCTCTGCCATGACTGCCGGTCCTGCCATTACGACTGCCAATACGCGCCGCCCCATGCGCTGGCCGTCAACCTGCCCGCGGCGCTGGCCGCCGCGCGCGCCGCCGATCACGCGGCCGGGCTGCCCCCGCGCCTGCCCGACCTGATCTTCCTGCTATGCCTGATCGGCCTGCCGCTGGCCGCCCTGACCCTGCTCCCGCCCGGGGTTCTTTTTTCCACCCAAACCGGGCCGGGCGCCTTCTACGCGGTGATCCCACACGCGGCGATGGCGGGCGGCGCGGCCCTGGCCTTCACCGGGGCCGGTCTTGGCCTCGGGCTGCGGCTCTGGCGGTTCTGGCGCGCAACCGGCGGCCCGACCGCCCGGCCGTCGCTTGAAAGCCTCTGGCAAGGGTGTCGCGATGCGCTGACGCTCGCCAATCTCGGGGCCGCGCGCGCCTGCGACGGGGCGCACGGCCCGGTCGGGCGGGCGCGGCGCTGGAGCCACCACCTGCTGGTCACAGGCACCGCGCTGACCGCGCTCGCAACCCTTGCCGGAGCCGTCCTGCATCTGGGCGGCGCGCTGGCGCCCTATCCGGTGGCCAGCGCGCCCGTGCTGCTGGGCAGCCTCGGCGGCATCGCCATGCTGGCGGGGCTCGCCGGGTTCGAACGCTGGCACCGGACCGCCGACCGCCGCCCGGCCGCGGCACGCATGCAGGCCGCCAATCGCGGGCTTCGGGCGCAGCTTGCCATCGTCGCCGCCTCGGGCCTTGCGCTTCTGGCCTTGCGCGACGGCGCCGCCATGGGGCTGATGCTGGCACTGCATCTGGGCGCGGTGCTGGGGCTGGTGCTGGCGCTGCCTTTCGGCAAGCTCGGCCATGGCGGGTTTCGCAGCCTCGCGCTGATCCGCCATGCGGGCGAAGAGGCCGCCCGCCGCCCCGGCCCCGACCATCGCGCTTGACAAGACCCGCGCGGGGCAGGCATGACACGCGGCGCTGGTGCCCGCCTCAGGACGGGTGAAAAGGGAATGCGCCAGAGGCCGGAGTCGATGCATCGGGCCTTCAAGCGCAGCCGCCCCCGCGACCGTGACCGGAGAGGCCGCCCGCTGCCACTGGCCCGATGAGGCCGGGAAGGCAGGGCCGCCGCCAGAGGCCCCGCCTCTGACATCCGCAAGCCGGGAGACCTGCCAGCCCGAACGACGTGAACCGGACGGGGTGTTCCGGTGTCGGGTCCGGCTTCGGCTCTGCCCGCGCTTCGCCCTTGTCCCCCGACCCCGTGAGGCCCGACGATGAGTGTTTCCGTTTCCTTCTGCCGCCGGGCCTGTCCGGCTTGAGCGCGCCCGAACCCGCCCCGGTCGAGCTGCTGGTCTGCACCACCTGCAAGCGCCGCCAGCCCGCCGATCCCGATGCCCCCCGCCCGGGCAGCCTGCTTCACGAGGCCGTCCGCGCCCATGGCCTGCCCGAAGGCGTGCGCCTTGTGCCCGTCGAATGCCTCTCGGCCTGTTCCTCGGGCTGCTCCGTGGCGCTGCGGGGTCCCGGCCGCTGGACCTATGTCTATGGCAATCTCGACGAGACGACCGGCGCGCCCATCCTCGCCGAGGGCGCCCGCGCCTATCGCGACGCGCCGGACGGGCTTGTGCCCTGGCGCGAGCGCCCCGAGCATTTCCGCAAGAACTGTATCGCCCGTATCCCGCCCATGGAGGCCCTGAAATGACCGATCTCGCCAAACTTCCCGTCACCGTCGTCACCGGGTTTCTCGGTTCGGGCAAGACCACGCTGATCCGCCACCTGATGCAGAATGCGGGCGGCCGCAGGCTGGCCGTCCTCGTCAATGAATTCGGCGATGTCGGCGTCGATGGCGAGATCCTGAAGGGCTGCGCCCTGCCCGACTGCCCGGCCGAGAACGTGGTCGAGCTTGCCAATGGCTGCATCTGCTGCACCGTCGCCGACGAGTTCATCCCGACCATGGAGGCGCTCTTGCAGCTTGATCCGCGCCCCGACCATATCCTGATCGAGACCTCGGGGCTGGCGCTGCCGAAACCTCTGCTGAAGGCCTTCGACTGGCCCGCGATCCGCTCGCGCATCACCGTCGACGGGGTGATCGCCGTCGCCGATGCCGAGGCCGTGGCCGCGGGCCGCTTCGCGCCGAATATCGCCGCCGTCGATGCCCAGCGCGCGGCCGATGACAGCATCGATCACGAAACCCCGCTGTCGGAGGTCTTCGAGGACCAGATCGCCTGCGCCGATATCGTGCTCCTGACCAAGCCCGATCTGGCCGGCCCCGAAGGCGTGGCTGCCGCCCGCGCCGCGATCGAGGCCGAGGCGCCGCGCAAGCTGCCGGTGGTCGAGGTGACCGAGGGCGCGGTCGATCCGCGTGTGATCCTGGGGCTTGGCGCGGCCGCCGAAGACGATCTCGACGCGCGGCCCAGCCATCACGACAGTGCCGCCGATCACGACCATGACGACTTCGAAAGCGTGGTGATCGACCTGCCCGAACAGGACGACCCCGAGGCGCTGGCCGCCCGGATCGAGGCCTTGGCGCGCAGCCGGAACATCCTGCGGGTGAAGGGTCATGTCGCGGTCGCGGGCAAGCCGATGCGTTTGCTGGTGCAGGCGGTGGGCGCGCGGGTGCGGCATCAGTTCGACCGCCCCTGGGCCCCGGACGAGACCCGTTCCACCCGGCTTGTGGTGATCGCCGAGCATGACGATATCGACGAGGGCGCGATCCGTGCGGCTCTGAGCGCCTGAGGCCGCGCCCATGCATGTCGTCTTCCGCGAAAGCCACGGGCTCGAGGAAACCGCCGTTCCGACGGATCTGGGTCAGGATCCGGCCGATCTGGCGGTGCTGTCCTTTTCCGACAGCGATCTCGGGGCCTTCGCGGCGGGCTGGCATCGGGGCGGCGGCTCCGAAGGCCGGATGCCGACGCTGCGGCTTGCCAATCTGGCGGCGCTGCTCCATCCGCTCTCGGTCGATACCTATGCCGAACGCACGCTGTCGGGCGCGAAGGGCATCCTGATCCGGCTGATCGGCGGGCGCGCCTATTGGGAGTACGGGCTGACCCAGATCGAGGCGCTGGCCCGCGCGCGCGGCATCGCGCTGGCCGTCCTGCCCGCCGACGGCCGCCCCGATCCCCGGCTCGACGCCGCCTCGACCCTGCCGGTCTCGACGCTCAGGCGCCTGTCCGAGCTGTGCGACGAGGGCGGCGCGGTCGCGGCCCAGGCAGCGCTTGCGCAGCTTGCGCTGGCGGCGGGGCTTTACGCGGCCCCGGTGATCGGCACCAAGACCGTGCCCGAGATGGGCGCCTGGAGCCCCGAGGGCGGCGCCGTGCCCGCGCCCGACCTGTCGCCGACAGACGCCCCCCGGATCGTCCTGACCTTCTACCGGGCCTATGTCACCGCCGCCGATCTCGGCCCCGTCGAGGCGCTTTTCGACGCGTTCCGGGCCCGCGGCTGCACCGTCACCGGGCTGTTCGTGCCCTCGCTCAAGGCGCCCGAGGCGGCGCGCTGGCTGGCCGGGCAGATCGCAGCCCTCGCCCCCGCCGCCATCGTCAACGCCACCGCCTTTTCCGGCAAGGGCGAGGATGGCACATCGCCGCTCGATGCCGCCGGGGCGCCGGTCTTCCAGGTGGCGCTGTCCTCTGCCCCCGAAACCGCCTGGGCCGAGGCCGAGCGCGGGCTCTCGCCGGCCGATCTTGCCATGCATGTGGTCCTGCCCGAGGTCGATGGCCGGATCTTCGCCGGCGTGGCGTCCTTCAAGGAGGCGGGCGCGCGCGACCCCGGCCTGCAATTCGCCCGCATCGCCCACCGGCCCCATCCGGCGCGGATCGCGGCCATCGCCGACCGGGTGATGGCCTGGGTGGGCCTCGCCCGGGCGCCGCTGGCCGGGCGCCGCCCGGCGCTGGTGCTGTCGACCTATCCCGGACGCCCCTGGCAGATGGCGCATGCGGTCGGGCTCGACGCGCTGGCCTCGGCCGAGGCGGTGCTGGAGGATCTGGCCCAGGCCGGGCTGCCCGGCGCCCCTGCGGAAGAACCGACCGGCGATCTGGCCGACACCCTCGGCCGCGAGACCCTGAGCTGGCCTCTCGCGGATTACCAGACCGCGCTGGCCGCCCTGCCCGCCCCCCTGCGTGACGCCCTGTCGGATGTCTGGGGCGCGCCCGAGGCCGATCCCGCCTGCCGCGACGGTGCCTTTCAGTTCGCGGCGACCCGGCGCGGCGCGGCGCTGGTGGCACTTCAGCCCGAGCGCGGCACGCCCGAGGCCCGCGAGGGCGACTATCACGACCTGTCGCGGGTGCCGCGCCATGGCTATGTCGCCTTCTATCTGTGGCTGCGCCGCGCCATGGGCTGCGATGCGCTGATCCATATGGGCGCGCATGGCACGCTGGAATGGCTGCCCGGCAAGGCGGTGGCGCTGTCCGATGCCTGCTGGCCCGAGGCGCTGATCGGCGATCTGCCGGTGATCTATCCCTTCATCGTCAACGATCCCGGCGAGGCGGCGCAGGCCAAGCGCCGGATCGGTGCCGTCACGATCGGCCATCTGCCGCCGCCACAACGGCAGGCGGGCAGCCCGGAACGGCTGGCCCGGCTCGAGACGCTGCTCGACGAGTTTTCCAATGCCGACGGGCTCGACCCGCGCCGCCGCGACCGGCTGATGGCCGATATCCGCGCCGAGGCGCAGGCGCTGGGTGTCGAGGCCGATCTGGGGCTGGCCCCGGGGCTCTCGCCCGCCGAGGCCATCACCCGCATCGACCGCTTCGTCTGCGACGTCAAGGAAAGCCAGTTCGGCGACGGGCTGCATGTCTTCGGCCGTCCCCCCGAGGCCGCCTCGGACTTCGACACCGCTCCCTCCGTCGCGGCCGAGAGCGCCGCCCTTCTCGGCGCGCTGCAGGGCGCCCCGGTCGCCCCCGGCCCCTCTGGCTCGCCCTGGCGCGGGCGGCGCGACGTGCTGCCGACGGGGCGGAACCTCTTCACCACCGATCCGCGCGCGGTGCCGACACGGTCCGCCCATGCCCAGGGCGTGCGGCTGGCCGAGGATCTGGTGCGCCGCCACCTGCAGGACCATGGCGACTGGCCCCGGCAGCTGGTCGTCGATCTCTGGGGCTCGGCCACCATGCGCACGGCGGGCGAGGATTTCGCCATGGCGCTGCACCTTCTGGGCGTGAAACCCGTCTGGGACGAGGGCTCGGGCCGCGTCTCGGGCATCGAAGTGCTGCCCGTCGCGCTGCTCGACCGGCCCCGGCTCGATGTGACCCTGCGCGTCTCGGGGCTCTTCCGCGATGTCTTCCCCGCGCTCTCGGCGCTTTATCAGAAGGCCATCCGCGCGCTGTCCCAGCGCGACGAAGCCCCCGACTGGAACCCCTATGCGGGCCGCCCCGAAACCCCGCGCGTCTACGGCCCCGCGCCGGGGCTTTACGGGATCGGCATGGAAACACCCGAGGCGGGCCGTCAGGCGGCCGGGGCCGCCTGGCTTGCCGCCAGCGCCTGGGCGCTGGACGGGGCCGAGGCACGGCGCGATGCGCAAGGCATCCGCGACCGCGTGGCCGGGGCCGAGGCCTTCGTTCATGCCCAGGACCTGCCCGAGACCGACCTGCTTCTGGCGGCCGATTATGCCCGCCACGAGGCGGGGTTTGCCGCGGCGCAAGATGTCACCGGAGGCCGCGCCGCGATCTACCATCTGGACAATACCGACCCCGCCCGGCCCCGCACCCGGACCCTGACCGAAGAGATCGCCCGCGTCGTCCGCGCCCGGGCCACCCACCCGGCCTGGCTGGCGGGGATGCAAAGGCACGGCTTTCGCGGCGCGGCCGAGATCGCCGCGACGCTCGACCACATGGCGGCCTTCGCCCGATTGGCGGGGGTCGTGCCCGATCACCTTTTCGACCTCTATTTCGAGGCCACCCTGGCCGATCCGGGCTTGACGGCCTTCCTCGAAGAGGCCAACCCGCAGGCGCTCGCGGCGATGCGGGCCGAATTCGCGGCGCTGGCGCGGGACGGGCTCTGGCAGACCCGCCGCAACTCGATCGCCGCCGCGCTGACAGATCTGGAGACACCGAATGCCTCATGACTACGAAAAGGACGGCGCGGCGATCTACCTGCACTCCTTCGCCACGATCCGGGCCGAGGCCGATCTGGCACGTTTCGATGCCGACGAGGAGCAGGTGGCCGTCCGGATGATCCACGCCGCGGGCATGGTCGAGCTGGCGCCGCATATCCGGTTCTCGCCCGGCATGGTGGCCACCGCCCGCGCGGCCCTCGAAGGCGGCGCGCCGATCCTCTGCGATGCGCGGATGGTGTCCGAAGGGATCACCCGCAAGCGCCTGCCCGCCGGGAACGAGATCCTGTGCACCCTGCAGGCCGAGGGCATCGCCGAGCGCGCCGCCGCCATGGGCAATACCCGCTCGGCCGCCGCGCTGGAACTGTGGCGCCCGCATCTCGCAGGCGCGCTGGTCGCCATCGGCAACGCGCCGACCGCGCTGTTCCATCTGCTGAACATGCTCGAAGACCCCGCCTGCCCGCGCCCCGCTGCCATCATCGGCTGCCCGGTGGGCTTTGTCGGCGCGGCCGAATCGAAGGAGGCGCTCTGGGCCGACCAGCCGGTGCCCTGCTGCATCGTCGAGGGGCGTCTGGGCGGCAGCGCCATCACCGTCGCCGCCATCAACGCGATGGCCAGCCGCAAGGAATGACCATGGGCACCGTCTACGGCCTGGGCCTCGGCCCCGGCGACCCCGATCTGATGACCGTCCGCGCCGACCGACTGTTGCGGGGCGCGCGCCATGTGGCCTTCTTCCGCAAGGCGGGCTGCGAGGGCCAGGCCCGGTCCATCGTCGCCGACCTGATCCCCGAGGGCGCCGCCGAGCACCCGATGGAATACCCGGTCACGACCGAGATCCCCTTCGACAATCCGCGCTACAACGAGATCCTCGCAAGCTTCTACGCCGACTGCACCGCGCATCTGAAGGCGCTGGCCGAGACCGGCGAGGACGTGGTCGTGCTGTGCGAGGGCGACCCGTTCTTCTACGGCTCCTTCATGCATCTCTACACCCGCCTCAAGGACGATGTCCCGGTCGAGGTCGTGCCCGGCATCACCGGCATGTCGGCGGCCTGGACCGCGACCGGCGCGCCGATCACCTGGGGCGACGACGTGCTGTCGGTGCTGCCCGGCACCCTGCCCGAGGAGGACCTGATCCGGGGCCTGCGCGCCGCCGATGCGGTCGTGGTGATGAAGATGGGCCGCCATCTGGGCAAGCTCCGCCGCGCGCTGCTGATGGCGGGCCGGGCCGACGAGGCCTGGATCGTCGAATATGCCTCGATGAAAGGCCAGACGGTGACCCGGCTCAAGGACTATCCCGGCACCTCGGCCCCCTATTTCTCGATTGCCCTGATCCACGGGCGGGGGCGGCGGCCGTGACCGGCTGGGTCGCCATCGCAGGCCTTGGTCCGGGCGCCGAGGCTCTGGTCACACCCGAGGTCACCGCGACGCTCGCCGACGCCACCGACGTGGTGGGCTACATCCCCTATGTGGCGCGGGTCGCGGACCGGCCGGGGCTGACGCTCCATGCCTCGGATAACCGGGTCGAGGTCGACCGCGCCCGCCATGCATTGCAGATGGCCGCCGAGGGCCGCCGCGTCGTCGTGGTCTCGTCCGGCGATCCGGGCGTCTTCGCCATGGCCGCCGCGGTCTTCGAGGCGCTGGAGGCCGGCGCGCCCGACTGGCGCGATCTCGACATCCGGGTCCTGCCCGGCATCACCGCGATGCTGGCCGCCGCCGCGCGCGCGGGTGCGCCGCTGGGCCATGATTTCTGCGCGATCAACCTGTCGGACAATCTCAAGCCCTGGGCCCTTATCGAGAAGCGCCTCAGGCTGGCGGCCGAGGCCGATTTCGCCATGGCCTTCTACAACCCGCGCTCGAAAGCCCGCCCCGAGGGCTTCGCCAGGGTGCTGGAGGTCCTGCGCGCGGCCTGCGGCGACGACCGCCCGGTGATCTTCGCCCGCGCGGTCTCGACGCCCGAGGAAAAGCTGACCGTGGTGCCCCTGACCGAAGCCCGCCCCGAGATGGCCGACATGCGCACCGTGGTGCTGGTCGGGTCCTCGCTGACCCGGGTGCTGCGCGCGGGCGACCGGCCGCTGGTCTACACCCCCAGATCCGCCCCGGAATGAGCAAGCCAGTCCAGAACCCCGTCGGGATGCGCCAGTTCCCGCCGCGCGGGCAGGACGGGACGGTCGATCATCAGGACCGGCAGGCCCAGCGCCCGGGCCGCATCGATCTTGGCCCGCGCGCCCGTCCCGCCCGCGTTCTTCGACACGACGAGCTCGGTGCCATGCCCCTCCATCAGCGCCCGGTCGCCCGCTTCGGTGAACGGCCCGCGCGAGACGACGACATCGGCCTGCGGCAAGGGCAGAGGCCCCTTCGGCGCATCCACCAGACGCAGCAGATAGCGGTGCTGGGGCTGGGCCGCGAAGGCCTCCAGATGCATCCGCCCCACCGCCAGGAACACCCGCCGGGGCGGCCCGGACAGTGCCGCGACCGCGGCCGCGATGTCGGGCACATGCCGCCAGGTGTCGAGCAGCCCGGCCATCCAGGCCGGAC
The DNA here is from genome assembly GCF_003314725.1 of Rhodovulum sp. BSW8. Taxonomy (NCBI): domain Bacteria; kingdom Pseudomonadati; phylum Pseudomonadota; class Alphaproteobacteria; order Rhodobacterales; family Paracoccaceae; genus Rhodovulum; species Rhodovulum sp. BSW8. The sequence goes on along the minus strand of NZ_QNVX01000049.1, from coordinate 119,138 downwards.
GGGTCAGCGCGACCAGCGGCAGGCCGAGGGCCGTGCAGGCCTCGACCGCGTTCCGGCTCATCTGCGCGGCAAAGGGATGGGTCGCGTCGATCACATGGGTCACGCCCTCGGCGCGCAGATAGGCGATCAGGCCCGGCACGCCGCCAAAGCCGCCGACCCGCATCGGAATGGGCTGGGCCTTCGGCGTCTCGACCCGGCCTGCCAGCGACAGCGTGGCCTTGAGGCCGGTGCCGGCCAGCCGCGCGGCCAGCGCCGTGGCCTCGGTGGTGCCGCCAAGGATCAGAAGGGTGGGACGCATGGCTGAGACTCCGTGGCTGACCATCGTGGGGCTCGGCGAAGATGGCCCGGACGGGCTGCCGCCCGCAAGCCGTGCCGCGCTGGAAGAGGCCGAAATCGTCATGGGTCCGGCCCGGCATCTGGCGCTTCTGCCGGATCTGGTGGCAGACAAGATCGACTGGCCCGTGCCCTTCGCCGACGGGCTGCCGCTCCTGCAGGGCTTGCGCGGGCGCCGGGTCGCGGTGCTGGCCTCGGGCGATCCGTTCTGGTTCGGCGCGGGCAGCGTGATCGCTCGGAGCTTCGCCGCGCATGAGTGGCGTGCCCTGCCCGGCCCTTCGGTCTTTTCGCTGGCCGCCGCGCGGCTCGGCTGGCCGCTGGAGGCCACCCATTGCGCGGGGCTTCATGCCGCCCCCTTCGCCCGGCTGCGTCCCCTGCTGGCGCCGGGCTTCACCGCCCTCGTGACCCTTCGGGACGGCGCCGCGGTCGCGGATTTCGCGGCCTTCCTGACCGGGGCGGGCTTCGGCGACAGCCGCCTGCACGTGCTTGAGGCGCTTGGCGGGCCGCGCGAGCGCATCCGGGCAACAACCGCCCGCGCCATGGATCTGAAGGGCATCGCCCATCCCGTCGCCGTGGCGCTGGAGGCCGCAGGCGACGGCCCCGCGATCCCCGCCGCCTCGGGCTGGCCCGACAGCCACTTCGACAATGACGGGCAGATCACCAAGCGGCCCGTCCGCGCGCTGACGCTTTCGGCGCTGGCGCCGCTGCCGGGCGAGCATCTGTGGGATATCGGCGGGGGGTCGGGCTCGATTTCCATCGAATGGCTCGCCCGTCATCCGAGAATGCAGGCCAGCGTGATCGAGGCCGAGCCCGTCCGCGCCGAACGCATCGCCGCCAATGCCGCCGCCCTCGGGGTCGAGCGGCTGCGCGTCGTCACCGGCCGCGCGCCCGAGGCGCTGGAGGGGCTTGCCGCCCCCGATGCGGTCTTCGTCGGCGGCGGGCTCTCGCAAGAGCTGCTGCAGACGCTGTGGGACCGGCTCGCCCCCGGCACGCGGATCGTCGCCAATGCGGTCACGCTCGAATCGGAATCGCTGCTGGCCCTCTGGCACGCCGCCCATGGTGGCGAGCTGCTCCGGATCGAACTGGCCGAGGCCCGCCCGCTTGGCCGCAGGCGCGGCTGGCGCGCAGCCTTCCCGGTCGTGCAATGGACAGTCCGGCGGTGAGGGTCGCGGGCTTTGGCTTTCGCGCCGCCGCGACCGAGGCGAGCCTGACGGACGCGCTGGACCGCGCGGGAGGCCCGGCCGGGCTGACGGCGCTGGCCGCCCCCGCCGACAAGGCCTCTGCCCCCGGCCTGACGGCACTGGCCGCGCGGCTGGCCCTGCCCATATGCCCGGTCACCGCGGACGCGCTGCACCGCCCCGACACGGCGACCCGATCGGCGCAAAGCCTTACCCATCGCGGCACCGGATCGGTCGCCGAGGCCGCGGCCCTTGCCGCCTGCGGCGAGGGGGCTCGCCTTCTGACCCCGCGCAGGGTATCGAACGACCGGATGTCCACCTGCGCCATCGCAACGAAAGACCTGCCATGACCGTCCATTTCATCGGCGCCGGGCCCGGCGCCCCCGATCTTCTGACCCTGCGCGGCCGCGACCTGATCGCCGCCTGCCCGGTCTGTCTCTATGCCGGATCGCTGGTCCCCGAAGAGATCCTCGGCCATTGCCCCGAGGGCGCGCGGATCGTGAACACCGCGCCGCTGGATCTCGATGCCATCATCGCCGAATGCAAGCGCGCCCATGAGGCCGGGCAGGACGTGGCGCGGCTGCATTCGGGCGATCTTTCGGTCTGGTCGGCCATGGGCGAGCAGATCCGCCGCCTGAAGGCCGAAGGCATCCCGGTCAGCGTGACCCCGGGCGTGCCCTCCTTTGCCGCCGCCGCCGCGGCGCTCGGCACCGAGCTGACCCTGCCGGGCCTGGCGCAGTCGGTGGTGCTGACCCGGACGCCCGGCCGTGCCTCGTCGATGCCCGAGGGCGAGAGCCTTGCCAATTTCGCCGCCACCGGCGCGACGCTGGCCATCCATCTCTCGATCCACAACCTCGCGAAGGTGGTCGCCGATCTTGCCCCGCATTACGGCGCGGACTGCCCCGCCGCCATCGTCTACCGCGCCAGCTGGCCCGACCAGCAGATCCTGCGCGGCACGCTTGCCACGCTGGAAGCCGCCCTGCCCGACGAGATCGAGCGCACCGCGCTGATTCTTGTCGGCCGCAGCCTCGGCGCCGAAGGCTTCGACGAAAGCTGCCTTTACGATCCCGATTACGACCGCCGGTTCCGGCCGCGCTCTGCCCGGTCGGGCAGCGATGGCTGAGAGACCGCCGGGTCTGGTGATCGCGGCGCCCGCCTCGGGCAGCGGCAAGACCACCGTCACGCTGGGGCTCCTGCGGGCCTTCCGCGCGGCGGGTGTTGCCGTGCAGCCTTTCAAGAACGGCCCCGATTACATCGACCCGGCCTTCCATGCCCGTGCCTCGGGACGGGCCTCCTACAATCTCGACCCCTGGGCGATGGACGAGGGCCTGCTGGCGACGCTGGCGGCCGAGGCCCAAGGCGCAGATCTGGTGATCGCCGAGGGCGCGATGGGGCTTTATGACGGCACCCTCACGCGTGGCGTGGCGGGCCACGGCACCAGCGCCGAACTGGCGCGGCGCTTCGGCTGGCCGGTGGTGCTGGTGATCGACGTCTCGGGCCAGGCGCAATCGGCGGCGGCCGTGGCCCATGGCTTTGCCAGCCATCCCGACGCGCCCCCCCTTGCGGGCGTGATCCTGAACCGCGTCGCGGGCGCGCGGCACGCGGCGATGATCCGCCCCGAAATGGACCGGCTCGGCATCGCGACCCTCGGCGCCCTGCCCCGCCGCCCCGACCTCACGCTGCCCGAACGCCATCTGGGCCTCGTGCAGGCGGGCGAGCAGGCCGATCTGGAGGCGCGGATCGACGCCATCGGCAGGTTCGTGGCCGGGCATGTGGACCTTGACGCGCTCCGCGCCGCCGCCCGGCCCGGGGCTCCGGGCACAGCCGGGAATTGGCCCGCCCCCCCGGCCCAGCGCATCGCCATTGCCCGCGACGCGGCGTTCTCCTTCGCCTATCCGCATCTGCTGGAGGGCTGGCGCCGCGCGGGGGCCGAGATCCTGCCCTTCTCGCCGCTGGCCGACGAGGCGCCTGACGAGGGCGCCGATCTGGTCTGGCTGCCCGGCGGCTATCCCGAGCTGCATGCGGGCCGGATCGCCGGGGCCACGCGGTTTCTGGCGGGCCTCCGCGCCCATGCCAGAACCGGCCCCATCCATGGCGAATGCGGCGGCTACATGGTGCTGGGCGAGACCCTGATCGACAAGGACGGCACGGCGCACGCAATGGCGGGGCTTCTGGGCCTTGTCACCAGCTTCGAGAGCCGCCGCCTGCATCTGGGTTATCGCCGGGCAGAACTGCTGGCGCCGATGCCGGGCCATGCCCCCGGCACCCGGCTGCGGGGCCATGAGTTCCATTATTCGACGATCCTTTCCCAGCCCGACGCGGCGCTGGCCCGCGTCACCGATGCCAATGGCGCGGATGTGGCCGAGACCGGATCGCGGCGCGGCCCGGTCACGGGCAGCTTCTTTCACCTGATCGCGGAGGACCCAAGATGAGCGGTTTCGTGAGCTTCGTCAGTTCCGGCCCCGGCGATCCCGAGCTTCTGACCCTGAAGGCGGTCGACCGGCTGTCCAAGGCCGATGCGGTTCTCTTCGACGATCTCTCGTCAGGGCCGATCCTCGGCCACGTGCGGCCGGGCGCCGATCTGGTCGGCGTCGGCAAGCGCGCGGGCCGGGCCTCGCCGAAACAGGACCATGTCAGCCGCCTGCTGGTGGACTATGCCGCCTCGGGGCAACGGGTCGTCCGGCTGAAATCGGGCGACTCGGGCCTTTTCGGACGGCTCGAAGAGGAAATCACCGCGCTGCGGGCGGCGGGCATCGGCTACGAGGTCATCCCCGGCGTCACCTCGGCCTGTGCGGCGGCGGCGGCGGCGGGCATTCCGCTGACCCGGCGGCTGACCGCGCGGCGGGTGCAGTTCGTCACCGGCCATGACGTGACCGGCGATCTGCCCCGCGACATCGACCTGGCCGCGCTGGCCGACGAACATGCCACGACGGTGGTCTACATGGGCAAGCGCACCTTCCCCGCACTGGCCGGGGCGCTGATCGCGCGCGGCCTGCCCGAAACCACGCCCGCGCTGCTGGCCGAGGGCGTGGGCACCCCCGATCAGGCGCTGACCCGGACCACGGTCGCGGCGCTGGCGGCACGTCTGGCCGAGGCCCCGGGTTCGGCCGCGCCGGGGCTGATCCTGTTCGGGCCGCTGGTCGAGGAGGCCCCCGATGCATGAGCTGTTCCTGATCGGCATCGGCACCGGCAACCCCGATCACATCACCTTTCAGGCCGCCGAGGCGATCCGGGGCGCCGATCTGATCCTGATCCCGCGCAAGGGGGCCGACAAGGCCGACCTCGCCGACCTGCGCCGCCAGATCTGCGCGCGCGTCCTGGGCGAGGACGCAGGCGACAGGATCGCCGAGTTCGACCTGCCCGTCCGTGACGCCTCGGGCGATTACCGCGCCGGCGTTCTGGACTGGCACGATGCCATTGCCGGGGTCTGGACCGAGACGGTCGCCGCCGCCAGCCCCGCGCCGCAGAAGGTGGCGCTGCTGATCTGGGGCGATCCCTCGCTTTACGACAGCTCGCTGAGGATCGCGTCACGGCTCGTCCCTGCGCCAAGGATCACCGTCATTCCGGGCATCACCGCGATCCAGGCGCTCTGTGCCGCCCATCGCATTCCGCTGAACGAGATCGGGGCGCCGGTCGTCATCACCACCGGGCGGCAGATCCGCGACCATGGCTGGCCCGAAGGGGCCGATACCGTGGTCGCGATGCTCGATGGCGGCTGCGCCTTCCAGACCCTGGCCCCCGAGGGTATCCGGATCTGGTGGGGCGCCTATCTGGGCATGGCCGAGGAAATCGCCCTGTCAGGGCCGCTGGCCGAGGCGGGACCCGAGATCCTGACAGCCCGCGAGGCGGCCCGCGCCCGGCATGGCTGGCTGATGGACATCTACCTGATGCGCCGACGTCAAAAGCAGGGCTGACACCGGGGCGGACCGCTGACGCGCGAGCGGAGCGCTGATGCGGGGTCCGGCGGCTTACGCGGGCACCAGCCGCCCGGCCGTCATCCCCAGCCCCTGAGGCGCGACCTGCGCGCGCATCTCGGCGTCATGCGTCACCAGCAGGATCGCCTGCGGCAACCCTTGCAGGATCGCGACCAGCCGCCCGGCATTCTCTTCATCCAGCGCATTGGTCGGCTCGTCGAGCAGCAGCACCTCGGGCTCCATCGCCAGCACGGCGGCAAGGCTCACCAGCCGCTTTTCGCCGCCCGACAGCCGGTGGGTGACCCGGTCCTTCAGGTGCATGAGGTCAAGCCGGGTCAGCACCGCCTCGACCTGCTCCATCGCCGCCGCGCGCCCGAGCCCCAGATTGAGCGGGCCGAAAGCCACGTCCTCGGCCACGGTCGGGCAGAACAGCTGGTCGTCGGGGTCCTGGAACACCAGCCCCGCCCGGCGGCGCACCTCGTGGAAGTCGGGCTCGGCCCGGCGCGCCTGCCCGAAGGCGCGGATCTGCCCCGATTGCGGGACGAGAAGCCCCACCATCAGCTGCAGAAGCGTCGACTTGCCCGACCCGTTCGCGCCCGTGATCGACAGCCGCTGGCCCGCCTCAAGCGTCAGGCTGGCGCCCTGCAGAATCGCGGGCCGGCCGGAATAGCCGAAGACGAGCCCGTCGAGTTCAAAAAGCGCCATGGGCGACCTCGGCGGCAATCATCGCGATCAGCACCGCCCCCAGCCCCGCGCCGAAGACCGCATCGCGGGGGCCGTAGGCGAAGGCGGACAGGACCGGCATCCGGCCTGAAAAGCCCCGGCATTTCATCGCCGCCAGCACCCGTTCGGACCGTTCGACCGCGCGGACCAGCAACATGCCGACCAGATAGCCCAAGCTGCGATAGGTGTGCCAGGACGTGCCCGGCCGGAAGCCCCGGACCTTCATCGCCCGGCGCAGCCGCAGGTGTTCGGCGCGCAGCACCTCGATATAGCGGATGGTGAACAGCAGCAGATGCACCAGCCTCTCTGGCGTGCCCAGCCGGTGCAGCGCCTGCCCCATCACCGCCGGTTCCAGCGTGCCCGCCAGCGACAGGAGCGCCAGCACCACGGCGTTGGCGGTCAAGAGGATCTCGGCCGAATGGACAATCCCCTCGCGCGAGGCGGCAAATCCCCAAAGCGTGAAGACAGGATCGCCGGGCGTGGTGAAGGGCAGCATGGCGATCAGCAGGAAGATGAACCCGTCCATCGCCGCCATCCGTCGAAGCGTCGGGCCGACAGCCCGCCCCGACAGCACCATCACGGCAATGGCAAGGATCAGCGCGGCCAGCAGCAGCGGCAACCAGGAACAGGCGACGGTCACACAGGCAAACCCCGCCGCCCCGATCAGCCGCGCACGGGGGTCGATCGCGTCAAGCGCGGCGCCCTCCGGCCCGGCGCGGTCCTGCATCAGGATATCGGACATGCCCCTAGGCCTTCAGACGCCGGCGCGCGGCGATGTAAAACCCGAATCCGAAGAGCCCCGCGATATAGCCGATCCCGCCCAGGATCGACTGCAGGTCGTTCTGCTCGCGATAAGCCGCGATCTCGCGCCTGAGCGGACGCATCTCGTCTCGGACGATCTTGGCGATGGCGGCCTTGTCGGCGTCGCTCAGCCCCGGTGCGGCGGCCGCAGTCGCGGCAGGCCCCGGGCCCAGCGGGAAAGTGGAGGGGTTGCCTGCCATCCCGGCCGCGCCATCGGCTTCAGTCGGGGCGGCGGCCTGCCCGGTTTCCGCTGCGGCCCGGGCGGCGGGGCTGTCGAGGATCGCGGCGACCTCCTCGGCGCTCATGGTGAATTCGGCAACATGGCCCGCGCCCAGATCGGCGCGGAAGACATGGGCGACGGCGGCGGTGGGGCGGTAGGTGAAGATGCCGTCGCCATCGGTCCGGGTCCCGCCCAGCCGCGTGCCCGCCGGGTCGAAGACCTCGACCAGGGCATCGGCGGCCATGTCGCCATTCGAAAAGCCGATCTCGCCCTCGATCAGCGCGCCATCGGCATAGGCCCCGCCAACCACCTTATGGGCCAGCGCAGGCAGCGGCGCCATCGCAAGCGCCAGCATCAAAGCAAGGGGACGGATCATCGTTGAGGTCCTTGAACTGTCGTGAAGAGGTCGGGCTTCACCTGGGCGGCAAGATAGACGGCGGCGGCGGTCAAAAGGCCCTCGACCGCCATCACCGGGATATGGGCCAGAAAGACCAGCCGGGCGGCGGGCAGGAAGGCCTCGCCCGACAGCGCCAGCGCGAGACCGACGCAAAGCGCCGTCAGCGCGATGGCCAGCGCCCCGCCCATCCCGGCCCAAAGCGCCGCGATCCGGGGCGTGCCGCGCGCAAGGCCCCGGCGGCAGAGGTAATGGACGATCACCGCGGGCAGCGCGATGTTCAGGGTATTGACCCCCAGCACCGTCAGCCCGCCGAAGCCGAAGAAGACCGCCTGCAGCAAGAGCCCCACGAAGAGCGCCGGAAAGGCGGCCCAGCCAAGCACCAGCCCGGCCAGACCGTTCAGGATCAGGTGCACCGAGGACGGGCCGATAGGCACATGGATCAGCGAGGCCACGAAGAAGCTGGCCGACAGAATCCCGGCCGCCGGGGTCTTTTCCAGCGTCAGGTCGCGCAGGCCGCGCGCCACGCCCCCCGCCGCCAGCACCGCGCCGCCGATCACCACGGGCGCCGCCAGCGCCCCGTCCACGATATGCATGGGCCTGCCCCTATTTCAGATCGAAGGCGCGGATCCAGAGCACCGCATCCTGGCTGAGCTCCTTGCCGTCATGTTCGGTATCGGGGCCCACGCCCAGCGCGGCAAAGCCCCAATAGCCCGCCTTGGGCACGCCGAAGGTGAAATAGCCGTTCTCGTCCGACACGGCGACGATGGCGCCGCCCGGCAGCGGCCCGGCGGTCGCGGGCTTGGGCGCGCCCGTCGCCATGTCGGGCTCGGCCGCCATGTATTCGATCTCGATCTCGGCGCCCGCGACAGGCTGGCCCGCCGACAGCACCCGCCCGGTGAAGGTCGATCCCGCGATGACGTTATAGGGTTTGACCAGCGGCACGATCTCGGTCTTCAGCCCCTGCGGGCTGTCCCAGTCGGTCGGCATCTGGCCGCGATTGAGATAGGTCTTGGTGATCTGCTGGATATAGATGTCCTCGGACTCTTCGTAATAGGGCGCGGGCACCGTCACCAGCACGTAGTCGCCCATCCGCTTGACCGGCAGGCTGCCATCCCAGGCCACGGCCTCGTTCGTCGGGCCGCGGAAGACCGTCTGGCTGAGCGTCGCGTGAAGGTCGATCTTTTCGCCGCGATGGATGGCGTAGAATTCCAGCGGTTCGCCCATGTCCATGACCGGGCCGCTTTCCTGCGGGTGCCAGAAGATCAGCTTGACCGGAACGTCGCCGGGCGCGTCGATCAGGCTTTCTTCGGTATAGGCCAGCTGGAAATGCGCGGCGGCCACCCCGGGAACAAGGGTCAGCGCCAGCGCGGCGGTCAGGAGATTGCCGTGGAAGATCAAGGTCGTTGCCTTTCAACAAGAGCGGCCGGACGGGCCGCGGGTGAAAGGACGAGGGGAGGAGAGGCTCGAACGGGCCGCAACGCAGCCGATCCGGGCCAGACGCGCACCCCGGCGTCCGGTGGAAACCGCCTCCCCTTGCGGGAAAACGGGCGGCCGGCAGGTCTCCTGGCTCGCGGGTCTCAGCTTGGCTGGCCTTCCCGGGGGTCATCCCCAGTGGCGTTCTCAGCCGTGCTCGCCGCTTACAGTTGCGGGGGCAGCCGCGGACTTGCCCCTTGCGGGGGCGCACCGCGTTCCCATTTCACGTCCGGACCCTTGGGGCCCGGGCGAACCGGTCACGGCTCCGTCATTGCAAGCGGCTCGGGCCTTGTCAATCGGCGCGACCGCCGCGGCGCGGCGCGGGTTTGACGCGGCCGCCCCGCCCGCTAATCTGTCCCCGACACGCGCAAGGAGCCCCCATGACCGACGAGACCGTCCCCGATACCGCTGCCGACGACGCCCGCCATGCCAGCAAGATGGCCAGGAAGAAGGCCGCGCGCGACAAGATCATGGCCGGCAAGAGCGGCGAGAAGGGGCTGATCCTCGTGCATACCGGTACCGGCAAGGGCAAGTCCTCGGCGGGGTTCGGGATGATCCTGCGCTGCATCGCCCATCAGATGCCCTGCGCCGTCGTCCAGTTCGTCAAGGGCGCCTGGGATACCGGCGAGCGGCGGCTTCTGACCTCGCATTTCGGCGATCTCTGCCAGTTCCATGCCATGGGCGAGGGCTTCACCTGGGAAACCCAGGACCGCGCCCGCGACATCGCGGCGGCCGAAAAGGGCTGGGAGAAGGCCAAGGAGCTGATCCGCGATCCCGCGATCCGCATGGTGCTGCTCGACGAGATCAACATCGCGCTGCGCTACGGCTATCTGGATCCGGCCGAGGTTGTGGCCTTCCTGCAGGCCGAGAAGCCGCCTTTGACCCATGTCGTGCTGACCGGCCGGAACGCCCCCGAGGCGCTGATCGAGGCCGCCGATCTGGTCACCGAGATGACGCTGGTCAAGCATCCGTTCCGGTCGGGCATCAAGGGCCAGCCGGGGGTCGAGTTCTGAGCCGCGCTTGACATCCGGAAAGCCCCGTCCGACACCCCTGCCGAACGCCGCAGGAGCCCCGATGACATCCCACAGGACCCCGAGCCCGCCTTCCGACCTGCCCCCCGACGATGCCGCGCCGCCGATGCCGGAGATCTCGGTGCCGATGCTCGACCCGGCCCCGCCGCGCCGGGCGAAGGCACTGATGTTCCAGGGCACCAGTTCGGATGTGGGCAAGAGCCTGCTGGTCGCCGGGCTCTGCCGCGCCTATGCGCGGCGCGGCGTGAAGGTGGCGCCCTTCAAGGCGCAGAACATGTCGAACAACGCCGCCGTCGCCGCCGACAGCGACCTGCCCCCCGGCCCCGATGGCGTGGCCCCTCCGGGCGAGATCGGCCGGGCCCAGGCGCTGCAGGCAAGGGCGGCGGGTCTGCCTCCCTCGATCCACATGAACCCGGTGCTGCTGAAACCCCAGGCCATGGTCGGCTCGCAGGTGGTGCTGCGGGGGCGCGCGCTGGGGAACTGGCCCGCGCGCCATTATCACGAACTCAAGCCGAAGCTCCTGCCCGCGGTGATGGACAGCTTCAACCGCATCGCCGCCGAGGCCGATCTGGTGCTGGTCGAGGGCGCGGGCTCGGGCACCGAGACCTATCTGCGCAAAAGCGACATCGCCAACATGCGCTTTGCCGAGGCCGCCGACCTGCCGGTGGTGCTGGTCACCGACAACGACCGGGGCGGGGCCATGGCCGCCGTCGTGGGCTCGTGGCTGCTGCATACCGAGCCCGAGCGGGCGCGCATCGCGGGCTTTCTGGTGAACAAGTTCCGCGGCTATTTCTCGCTTTACGACCCGGCCTGCCGCAGCATCACCGAGATCACCGGCTGGCCGCTTCTGGGGGTCGCGCGCTGGTTCGACGCGGCCTCGCGCCTGCCCGCCGAGGATGCGCTGGCGCTGGAACGGCCCGCTTCGGGCACCGGGCAGGGGCTGGTGATCGCGGTGCCCCATATCGCGCGGATGGCCAATTTCGACGATCTCGACCCGCTGTCGGCCGAACCGGGCGTCGATCTGCGCTGGGTCCGGCCCGGCGAGCCCATTCCGGCCGAGGCCGATGTCGTGCTGCTGCCGGGCTCGAAGACCACACGGCCCGCGCTCGACTCGATCCGCGCCAACGGCTGGGACATCGACATTCAGGCGCATCTGCGCCGCGGCGGCCGGGTCGTGGGCATCTGCGCGGGGTTCCAGATGCTGGGCCGCACCGTGCGCGACCCGCAGGGCCTCGAAGGCCCGCCGGGCGAGACGCCGGGGCTGGGGCTTCTCGACATCGAGACCGAAATCGGCCCCGAAAAGCGCCTGGCCGAGGTCGCGGCCCTCGACACCGTCAGCGGCGCCCGGATCACCGGCTACGAGATGCATATGGGCGTGACCCGCGGTCCGGGCCTCGACCGACCCTGGATGATGCTGAACGGCCGACCCGAAGGCGCGCTGTCGGCCGACGGACGGGTGATGGGCGGCTATGTGCACGGGATCTTCGGCGCCGACGGGTTCCGGCGGCACTGGCTGACGGCGATGGGCGGCCGCGCCTCGGGGCTTGACCATGCCGCCCGGATCGAGGCCACGCTGGAGGCGCTGGCCGACCAGCTCGAGACCGATCTCGATCTCGATGCCCTGCTGACGCTGGCCCGATGACCGCCCGGCGCCTCATGGTTCTGGGCACCGGCTCGGACGTGGGCAAGAGCCTGCTGGTCGCGGGGCTCGCCCGCGCCTATGCCCGGCGCGGTCTGACCGTGGCGCCGTTCAAGGCGCAGAACATGTCGAACAATGCCGCCGTGACGGCGGATGGCGGCGAGATCGGCCGGGCACAGGCGCTGCAGGCGCGCGCCGCGGGCGTGCCCCTGTCGGTCGACATGAACCCGGTGCTGCTGAAGCCCGAAACCGATATCGACTGTCAGGTCGTGCTGCGCGGCCGCGTGCTGGGGCGGCAGTCGGCCAGCGCCTATCAGGCGCTCAAACCGACCTTGAGGTCCGAGGTCGTGGCCAGCCTGAACCGGCTGTCCGAAACCCGCGATCTGGTGCTGATCGAGGGCGCGGGCAGCGGGGCCGAACGCTATCTGCGCGCGCAGGACATCTCGAACATGGGCCTTGCCGAGGCCGCCGACCTGCCCGTGGTCCTGCTGGGCGACGAGTCCCGCGGCGGCGTGACCGCGGCCGTGACCGGGCATCACCGGCTCTGGACCGAGGCCGAACGGGCGCGGGTCGCGGGCGTGGTCGTGACCAAGTTCCGCGGCGATCCGGCCGTCTTCGCCCCCGCCGCCGCCGAGATCCGCGCCGAAACGGGCTGGCCGGTGCTGGGGCTTTTGCGCTGGTCCGAGGCCGCGCGCGCCCTGCCAGAGGAAGATTCGCTGGGTCTTGGGCGGCGCGATGGCCGGGCCGGTCGGCTGGTGATCGCGGTGCCCGAACTGCCCCGGATCGCCAATTTCGACGATCTCGACCCGCTGGCAGCCGAACCCGAGGTGGACCTGCGCTGGCTGAAACCGGGTCAGCCGGTGCCGGGCGATGCGGATGCGGTGATCCTTCTGGGGTCCAAGACCACCCGTGCCGCGCTCGATGCGGTGCGGGCCGAGGGCTGGGACATCGACATCCGCGCCCATCTGCGCCGGGGCGGGCATGTGCTGGGGCTGTGCGCGGGCTATCAGATGCTGGGCCGCGTCGTGCGCGACCCCGAGGGCATCGAGGGGCCACCGGGCGAAACGCCGGGTCTTGGGCTTCTGGACATCGAAACGGTCATGACCGGCGACAAGCGGCTCGTGGCGGTCGACGCCCGGGACATGCTCAGCGGCACCCGCGTCACCGGCTACGAGATCCATGCCGGGCGCGTCTCGGGGCCGGGAACCGCCCGGCCGTGGCTGAGCCTCGACGGTCAGCCCGAAGGCGCGGTCTCGGCCGATGGCCGGGTCCGGGGCAGCCATGTGCATGGGCTGTTCGGCGCCGACGGGTTCCGCGCGGCCTGGCTTGCCGCGATGGGCGCGACCGCCGCCGAGGCTGGCCCCGACCGGGTCGAGGCTGCGCTCGACCGGCTGGCCGACGAGATCGAGGCCGATCTGGACCTCGACGCGCTGCTGGCGCTGGCACGCTGAGCCCCCTGCGCCCGGCGCCCGCCGGACGTGACCGACGCTTGCGAACCCCGGCCGCCGCCCGTATCGGAAAAGGCACGAGCGGACCCGACCCAGAGGAGATCGCAGGTGAGCAAGACCCCCCATGGACGGGCGCAGGACCTTGGTTGAGCGGACCGGGACGACAGCCCCGCCCGCGCGGCTGGGCGCCCAGATCCGCGACACGCTGGGCCTTTTCCGCAGCTCGGGCTTCGGGCGGCGGGCGGCGCTTCTGGTGGCGGCGCTGGTCGGCGTGATCGGGCTGACCGCCTATATGCAGATCCGGCTGAACGCCTGGAACGAGCCCTTCTACGACGCCCTCACCCGCAAGGACATGGCCGCCTTCGTGACCCAGCTTGGGGTCTTCGCGGTGCTGGCGGGCGTCCTTCTGGTGCTGAATGTCAGCCAGCTCTGGCTGGACCAGACCATGAAGCTGACGCTGCGGCGCGGGCTGTTCCGGGCGCTGGTGCGCGACTGGATGGCGCCGGGCCGCGCGCTGAGGCTGTCGCGGGCGGGCAAGATCGGCGAGAACCCCGATCAGCGGTTGCAGGCCGATGTCGACCAGCTGGCCGATCTCAGCGCGGCGCTGGGGATCGGGCTGTTTCAGGCGACGCTGCTTCTGGGGTCGTTCATCGGCGTGCTTTGGCAGAAATCCGAGGGGTTCACCCTGAGCTTCGGCGGCCAAAGCCATGAAATCCCGGGCTTCATGGTCTGGTGCGCGCTGTTCTACGCGGTCGCGGCCTCCTGGCTCAGCTGGCGCGTCGGCCGGCCGCTGGTGGCGCTTCGGGCCGAGGAATCCGCCCGCGAGGCGGTCTTGCGCTTCGATCTGGTCCGGATCAGCGAGGCCGCGGGGCGGATCGCGCTCGAACGCGGCGAGCGGGCCGAAACTTCGCGGATCGAGACCAGCTTCGCGGGCGTCGTCGGCATCGTCGAGGCGGTGATCCTGGCCACCGCCAACCTGACCTGGGTGACGGCGGGCTATGGCTGGTTCACGCTCGTCGCCCCGATCCTGGTGGCCGCGCCCTTCTACTTCACCTCGGACATGAGCATCGGCGAGCTGATGATGGTGGCGGGCGCCTTCACCCAGGTGCAGGGATCGCTGCGCTGGTTCGTCAGCAATTTCGCCGTGATCGCGACCTGGCGCGCGACGCTGTTCCGGGTCACGAGCTTTCACCGCGCGGTGCTGGCGGTCGACCGCGCCGAAGCCGCGGCCGAAGCGGCCGGGCCGCGGATCGACCGGCGCGAGGACGCGGGCCGGATCGAGATCGCGGGGCTGCATGTCGTGACCCCGCAGGTTGGGGTCCGGCTCGATCCGCCCGAGGTGATCGTCGGCCCCGGCGAGAGGGTGCTGCTGCATGGCGGCTCGGGCTCGGGCAAGACGCTTCTTTTCGACACGCTGGCCGGGCTCTGGACCCGCGCCGAGGGCCACATCGCGATGCCCCCGCCCGATCGGGTGATGTACCTGCCGACGCGGGCCTATGTGCCGCCGGGGCGGCTCGATCTGGCGCTGTGCTACCCCGAACCGGCCGAGCGTTATGGCCATGACCAGATGGTGGCGGCGCTCGACGCGGTGGGGCTTGGGCATCTGGCCGCCGCGCTGGGCGAGTCGGGGCGCTGGGACCAGCTGCTGGGCCAGAGCGACAAGCAGTGTCTGGTCTTCGCCCGGGCCTTGCTGCGCTGTCCCGACTGGCTGGTGATGGACGATGTGCTGGACCAGCTCGACCCGGAGGCGCTGACCCGGATCGAGGCGCTGTTGCAGGGGCGGCTGGCGCGGCTTGGGGTGCTGGGCATCGGCGACGGGGCCACGCCCTCGCCGGTCTTCGGCCGGGTGGTGCAGATCGTCGCCGAACCGGGCAGCGCCCGGCACGGGGCCGGGACCGCCGCCCCCTGACGCAAGGCCCGGCCCGACGGTGCCACTCTTGACGTTACGGAAACTTGTGGAAACCACACGCAAGGAATGAGAGGATCGAAGGCATTCAACCCTGGGAGGACCAAATGCTTGCTCGATCCGTCTTTTCCGCTTTCTTGCTATCCGTCGCCGCGCCCCTCGGGGCCCAGACCGTCTATGTCGATCAGGGCGACAGCTGGACCGGCGCGCTGCGCTCGGCCTTCTACACCCAGGATCAGGGCTCGCGGATCATGCCGCTGGCCTGGATGCAGGCGCTGACCGGGCCCGACGGGACGCCGTTCCTGGCGGACAGTCTGGCGCGCTACGGCTATCTGCCGATGCCCGACCGCGACGACGACGCAACCCTGCCGGTCGGCTTCACCACCAACGAAAGCGCGGACGGCACCGCCATCGGCATGACCTGTGCCGCCTGCCATACCCGCCAGATCGAGGTCGGCGGCACCGCTTACCGGATCGACGGCGGCCCGGCCATCGTCGATTTCCAGAGCTTCCTCGCGGATCTCGATGCCGCCGTGCTGGCGGTTCTGGCCGATGACGCGGCCTTCGACGCCTTCGCCGACAAGGTGGCGGGCGGCGATGGCGACCGCGCCGACCTGCGTGCCGAGCTCGAGACCTGGAGCAAGCGGTTTCACACCCTCATCGCGGGCTCGCTGCCCGATCCGGCCTGGGGTCCGGCCCGGCTGGATGCCGTGTCGATGATCTTCAACCGGTTGACCGGGCTCGATCTCGGGGCGCCCGAAGACGCCTATCTGATCCCCGAGAACATCCTGATCGCCGATGCGCCCACGCGCTATCCGTTCCTGTGGAACGCGGCGCGCCAGGACATGACCCAATGGCCGGGCTTTGCCGAGAATGGCAACGACCTTCTGGGGCTCGCCCGCAATCTGGGCGAGGTTTATGGCGTCTTCGGCGAGTTCCACCCGACGGCCAAGCCCGGGCTTCTGTTCGACCGCGACTATGTCACCGACAATTCGGCGAACTGGGAGGGGCTGAAATCGCTTGAGGACGCGATCTGGAAGATCGGCGCGCCGCGCTGGCCCTGGGCGCTGGACGAGGATCTGGCCGAGCAGGGCCGCACCGTCTTCGACCGCGCAACCGACCAGGGCGGCTGCGTCGAGTGCCATGGCAAGAAACAGGGCGCGTTCCGGTCGATCTTCCATTCGACCTGGGCCACGCCGATCCTGCCTGCGGGCACCGACGAACGCGAATGCGAGATCCTGACCCGCACCGCCAAGACCGGCGTGCTGGAAGGCGCCAAGGTGCCGCTGTCGGGCAAGACGCTTGGCGCCGAGGCCGCCGCCTTCGACCTGCTCGGGCTGTCGGTGATCGGGGCGATCATCCAGCACGCGACCGGTTTTCGCGCGACCGGCGACCTCGCCTCGGCGGCCCACGCCGATCTTGCGACCGATGAGGACTTCATGGGCAGGTTCGACGACCTGCGCGGCGCCTTCCCGACCAGCGGACCGGATGGCGTCACGCTTGAAACGGCGGCCCCGGCCTGCGCCTACGAATCCCGGGTGCTGGACGGGATCTGGGCGGCCGCGCCCTATCTGCATAACGGCTCGGTCCCCACGCTGCGCGATCTGCTGACCCCGCCCGCCGAGCGTACCGCCGCCTTCACGCCCGGCCCTGCCTATGACATCGACGCGGTCGGCATGGCCGCCGGGCAGACCGCCTTCGACCACGTGATCGAGACCACCGGCTGCGACCAGATCAGCTCCGGCAACAGCCGCTGCGGCCACGATTACGGCACGACTCTGAGCGAGGCGGACAAGCGCGCCCTGCTGGAATATCTCAAGTCGATCTGAGGCCCGAGCCCCGGGACGCGCCCGCCGCGTCCCGGCCCCGCCACCTTCCTCCCGACGACCGGCGCAAGACTGGCCAGCAACCCTGCGCCGCGGATCTCTGCGCCCGACCGACTGGCCGACCGGGACTGCAGCGACGTCAAGTCCCCGGCTGCGGCGGCGATCGCCATTGACAACCGGAACGCGACAAACAAGCAACATCTTCGCCGAATTGGAATCATCCAGCCATTTTGGATCGCTCACCTCTAGCCACTTGAAAATACGTCATTTCCGATTCTCCGGGACCGACCGGCCCGGCGCCAGCGCGCCCCCGGCCGGGCGCGACGACGCCCACCCTGCCCCCGGGTAGGGAATTATCCACGTTTCGAAGAGAGAATTTTTTGGACTTTCGGCGACTTTTCGCCGACAGTTAACGCGGCGCAATCGGAAAGGGGAACCATCCGGCCTCCCTGGCGCCACACAAACAATCAAGGGCGTCTTGTCGGGGCGGCCGCCTGAAAGGGGCTGGCACGTCACGGGGAAGGTGCGCGCGAACGGGGCGAGAGCGGTTGTGTGTAGACTGACTGGGTTTTGGGGGCTGGTGACAGCCTACTGGGTCTCCTCCCGCTGGAAAGAGGCCTGGGTCCTCACCGTCGTGGTCTTCGGACTGACGACGCTTCTGAGCAAGGCCAGCGTCTGGGTCGCGACCTCCAGCGCCGATTTCCTTGCGGCCCTGGCCAATTTCCACCGCGCCGAGGCGGGCGTCGACCCGGCCGAGGTGCTGCTGACCGCCGCCGCGGCCCTGGTCGGGATCTACGCCGCGCGGGCCTGCGGCGTCGCCTGCCGCCACTTCCTGTCCACGACGCTTCACCGCCGCGCCCGCGCCTGGCTGGTCGGCCGCTTCGACGCGGCGATCCTGGCCGACGAACGCATCGCACTCGATCTGATGAGCGACCGCAGCGAAACCGAACTTGGCGCCCGCCTGCCCGATGCCATCGACCAGCGGATCGACGAATGCTCGATCGGGCTCTATGGTGGGCTGATCGGGCTGACCATGGGGCTTTGGGGCGCGATCACCTCGGTCTGGTTCGTCTCGGCCGCGATCCTCGAACGCAGCCAGCCGGTGCCGCAGCTCGACCGCTGGGGCGCCTCGGCCAATGCCTGGATCGAGGCCCAGTTCGGCCCCGCCCTCGCCGCCCGGGTCGATCTGGTGCCCGGCGCCCATGGCACGGCCCTGCTGGTTGCCGGGCTGATCCTGCTTTACGTGCCCGCGATCACCTGGATCGCCTGGCGCCTCGGGCGCATCCTCGAACGCCAGAAGCTGCAGCGCCAGCGCCGCGACGGCGCCTGGCGGGGCGAGCTGGGCGGGCTTTTGCACCGGGTCGGGCAGATCGCCGCCTCGCGCGGGGAACGGGCCCAGCGCCGGATCAATGCCCGGCTTTATGCAGCACTCGACAGGACCTGGGGCCGGCAGAACGGGCTTGGCGCGGCGATGATGCTGTTCACCGATCTCTACAACTTCCTGTCGCACCGGCTGCTGGCCTATCTGCCCGCCCTGCCCGCCTTCATGGCCGGGCATATGAGCTTCAAGACCTTTGCCGCCAGCAGCGAGCTGACCGCCGGGCTGATCGGCGATCTTTCGTGGTTCATCAACGTGATGCCAGAAATCGCGACGCTGCGCGCCAATGCCGGGCGGCTGACCGAACTGGCCCGCGCGGTCGAGCGCGTGCGCGCGCGCCAGGACTTCTATGCGGAAACCGGGATCAGCCGCTTCGACCGGCGCCGCGACGCCCGGGGCGCGCTGGTCGAGATCCGGGATCTTGCGCTCTGCCATCGCGGCCACGATGCCGAACCCTTCCTGACCGTGCCGCGCCTGCGGCTCGACCGCGGTGACCGGATCTACCTGCGCGGAGCCAATGGCTGCGGAAAAAGCAGCCTGCTGAAGGCCGTGGCCGGGCTCTGGCCCTATGGCGAGGGCCGGGTGGCGCTGGCCGGGGGCGCGCGGATGTTCTTCGCCGGGCAGGAACCCGACCTGCCCGAACGGATGAGCCTCAAGACGCTGGTCTGCTATCCCGAGGCTCCCGAGAAGCACGGCGATCTGGTGGTGGCCCGCGTCCTCTACCGGGCCGGACTGGGGCAGTTCATCACCTCGCTCCATCACGACCTGCATCACGGCAAGACCTGGCGCACCGTGCTTTCGGGCGGACAGAAACAGCGCCTCGTGCTGGCCCGCATCCTGCTGACGCGCCCCGATATCCTGCTGCTCGACGAGGCGACTTCGGCGCTCGACGCAAACGCTGCGGTAGATTTCCACGACGCGCTGTGCGAGGAATTGCCACGGACCGCGGTGATTGCGGTGCTGCATGGCGAAACCGCGCCCTACGGCCCGGACGGCCGCCCCTTCTATGCCGCGGTGCTCGACATCGCGGGGGGCGTCGGACAGGTCCGTCCGGTGCTGGCGCCGGGTCTGGCCGCCGCCCGCCACGCTGCGGAATAGACGGCCCAGAGCCGTCGGCACAAAGCAGACGGGGCGTTGCACACGGGCAGGCGCCCGGCGCAAGGGGGGGGACCCGCATGGACCGCAGACGCGGGGGCGAGACCGTCGACCGGCTGATGGCGCAGATGACGCTGGAGGAAAAGATCGGCCAGCTGAACCTTCTGGCCGCGGGCGAGGGTCTGGTGACCGGAGCCGCCACCGCGACGCCGCTGGCCAAACGGCTTGACGCGGGACAGGTCGGCGCGATCTTCGGCACCAAGTCGCTGGCCTCGGCGCGGGACCTGCAGGACCGCGCGCTGGCGGGCTCGCGCCTGAAGATCCCGCTGTTCTTCGCCGAAGACGTGATCCACGGCCACCGCACCGTCTTTCCGCTGCCGATCGCGCTGGCCGCGAGCTGGGACATGGCGCTGATCGAGGCGACCGCCGGTTTCGCCGCCGCCGAAGCCTCGGCCGAGGGGCTGCATCAGGTCTATGCCCCGATGATCGACGTGTCCCGCGACGCGCGCTGGGGCCGGATGGCCGAAAGCCCGGGCGAGGACCCGCATCTGGCGGGCGCCATCGCCGCCGCCATGACCCGCGGCCTGCAGGGCGACGACCCCGCATCGCCCGGCCGGGTCGCGGCCTGCCTCAAGCATTTCGTGGCCTATGGGGCGCCGCTTTCGGGGCGCGACTACGACAATGCCTCGCTGGCCTGGGAGGACCTGCTGGAGATCTACCTGCCGCCCTTCGCCCAAGGTGTGGCGGCGGGCGCGGCCTCGGTCATGGCCGCCTTCAACGCCGTCAACAAGCTGCCGATGCATGCCCATGAGCCATTGATCGAGGGCTGGCTGCGCGGCCAGACCGGTTTCGACGGGCTTGTCGTGTCGGACTATACCGGCATCCGCGAGCTGACCGCCCACGGGCTTGGCAGCCCCGCCACCGTGGCGCTGCGCGCGCTGGCGGCGGGCATCGACATGGACATGGTGGGCGAGGATTACCTGGCCCATCTGCCCGCCCTGGCCGAGGCCGGGCTCGACGCGCCCGAGGCCGGGCTGTCCGTCCCGGCCGAGCGGGTGCGCGCCCTGATCGACCGCGCCTGTGCCCGGGTGCTGGGCTTCAAGGCGCGGCTGGGGCTGCTTGACGATCCCTGGCGCGGGCTGACCGGCAGCCCGCCCGCCCCCGACCGGGCCGAGGGCCGGGCGCTGGCCCGCAAGGCCGCCGCCCGCTCGGCCGTGCTGCTGAAAAACGACGGGCTCCTGCCACTTGCCCCGGGCGCGCGGGTCGCGCTGATCGGGCCGCTGGCGCGGGACCGGGCGAACATGCTGGGCACCTGGTCGGTGTCGGGGCGGGCCGCCGACGTGACGCCGCTGTTCGAGGCCATGACCGCCATCGCCGGACGCCCGCCCGCCCATGCCCCGGGCTGCAATCTGATCGAGGAGGACTGGCTGGTCGACCGGCTGAACGTCCATGGCGTCACCGTGACCCGCGACCCCCGCCCCGAGGCCGAGATGCTGGCCGAGGCGGTCGCGGTTGCGCAGACGGCCGATGTCGTCGTCGTCGCCCTGGGCGAGGCCAAGGAACATGCGGGCGAATCCTCGTCGCGGCTTTGTCCCGACCTGCCCGCGCCGCAGCGCCGTCTGCTGGACGCACTTGCCGCGACCGGCACGCCGCTGGTCGTCGCGGTCTTCGCGGGCCGGGCGCTGGCGCTGGGTGGCGTGGACGGGCGTTGCGGCGCGCTGCTTTACGCCTGGCATGGCGGCATCGCCGGGCCCGAGGGGGTCGCCGATCTGATCTTCGGCCGCGCCGAACCCTCGGGGCGGCTGCCCGTCACCTTGCCCGCCGCGCCCGGCCAGACCCCGGTCAGCCATGCCGAGGACCCGACCGGCCGCCCCTGGACCGGCCGCTTCGTCAAGTTCCGCACCGGCTGGCTGGATCTGCCGGGCGACCGCCAGCCCTACCCGTTCGGCTTCGGGCTGTCCTATACCGAGGTCGACTACGCCCCCCCGCGCCTGTCGGCGGCCGAGGCCGGGCCGGAAGACCGGGTGCGCCTCAGCGTGACCCTGACCAATACCGGCCCCCGCCCCGCGACCGAGACGGTTCAGGTCTACCTGTCCGACCCCGAGGCGCGGATCACCCGGCCCGCCCGCCATCTGGTGGCGTTCCGCCAGGTCGATCTGGCGCCGGGCGCCACCCGCGAGGTCGTCTTCGAGATCGGGGCGGACCTGGCGCGCTATCCGCTGGCGCCCTCGCTCGAAGAGGCGCGCTGGGTCCGCGACCCGGGCCGGGTCGTCCTGCATGTCGGACCGAACAGCCGCGACACCCGTCCGGTGGAGCTGACATGGCGGGCGTGATCCGCGGCCTGGACGATGCCGCGCTGCGCGACCGCATCGCGCAGGCCACGGCGGGGTATTTCCTCGACTGGAGCCATCCGGTCAGCGGCATGGCGCGCGAACGCAGCGCGGGCGCGTTCGGCTATGACATCGAAGACACGGTCTGCACCGGCGGCACCGGCTTCGGGCTTCTGGCCCAGATCGTCGCGGCCGAGCGCGGCTGGCGCCCCCGGCGCGAAATCCTCGACCGGGTCGAACGGCTGGTGGGCTTTCTGGAAACCGCCGACCGCTTCGACGGCGTGTTCCCGCATTTCCTGCATGGCGGCACCGGCCGCGTCCTGCCCTTCATGGCGGGCGACGATGGCGGCGATCTGGTCGAGACCGCCTTCCTGATGACCGGCCTGCTGGGCGCGGCCGCCTTCTTCACCGAGGCGCCGGAAATCGCCCCCCGGATCGAGGCGCTTTTCGACGCGGTGAACTGGGCCGCGCATCTGCGCGAGGATGGCGCGGTGATGTGGCACCGCCATCCCGACCGGCCCTTTGCCCCGAACGCCCTGCCGATCCGGGGCTGGAACGAGGCGATGCCGGTCTTCGTCCTTGGCGCCGGGTCCGACACCCATCCCATTCCGCCCGAAAGCTATCACCAAAGCTGGGTCCGGACGCCCACCTTTCTCAACGGCCGCAGCTATGACGGCACGGTGCTGCCGCTGGGTCCCGACTGGGGCGGGCCGCTGTTCCTCTCGCAATACCCCTTCCTCGGGATCGACCCGCGCGGGCTGACCGACGCCTATGCCGATTACGGCGCCCAGGCCCGCGCCCATGCGCTGGTCAACCGCGCCCATTGCCTGGCGAATCCCAGGGGCCATGCGGGCTATGGCGCCGCGTGCTGGGGCCTCACGGCCAGCGACGACCCCAAGGGCTATGCCGCCCATTCGCCGACCCACGACACCGGCGTCATCACCCCCACGGCGGCGCTCTCGTCCTTCCCCTATGCGCCCGCCGAGGCGATGCCGGTTCTGCGCCATCTGCATGACGATCTGGGCGACCGGATCTGGGGCGAGGCGGGCTTTGTCGATGCCTTCTGCCCGAAGGGCGACTGGGTGGCGGAAAGCCGTCTGGCCATCGATCAGGGGCCGATTGTCGTGGGGCTGGAAAACCACCGCTCGGGGCTGATCTGGCGGCTGGTCTCGGGCCGCCCCGAGATCCGGCGGGGCTTGCTGCGGCTGGGCTGTTCCGCGCCCTATCTGGCCGCCAGCGCCTGATCGCGCGCGGCCGCCGCCATCAGGAAGGCCGCCGCCGACCAGGTGAGCCCGAGGCAGGAGGTTGACGCGCCGGTCTCGCGGTCGGCCTGTTCGGGCAGGTCGTCGCCCTGTGGCGCGAGGTCTTCGACCACCGCCATCAACGCCTCGGCCCGGTCGAATTCGGCCGCTTCGCCGGTCGCCGCCGCGATCCGGTAATGTGCCTCGGCAAAGCCCAGCGTGACCGGGAACCACGGGTTGCCGCCGCAGAAGACATCCCCCGCCCAGCGCCCCAGCGCGGGGGCCGCGCGGCCATGGTTCAGGGGATAGAGCCCGGCAAACAGCGTCTCGAGCGCCGCCATCGTCGCCCGGGTCCGGGGCGCGGTCAGGGCAAAGGGGCCATCGCTGCGGCCGGCCTGAACCAGCGCCAGCACCGTTGCACTGTCGAGCCCCCCCGGCGCCGCCTCAAGGCTTTCGCGCCAGCCGCCCGTGACCGGATCGGCGGCTTCGGCGATCAAATCGGCGACCGTCTCGGCCGCACCGGCCAGATCCGCCCGCCCGAGACGCCGTGCCCCCAGCTCCAGCGCATCCCATTGCGCGATCAGCGTGAAGCCGCTGCGCCGGGCGGGCTCTTCCTCCCAGGGGCCGAGGCAGGGCTGCCCCGCCACCGAAAGGGTGAAGTCGAGATCGCGCGCGATCAGCCGGTCGGCCTCTTCGCCGCGCGCCTCGGGCATCGCCGCGCCCAGCCGCATCAGCGCCGCGGCCCTGAGCGCGGGGCCGTCATATTGCGGCCGCCCCCAGCGTTCGAGATCGGGGCCGCCATCGGCGGCACAGCGCGGCTCGGCCAGCCAGGCGGGGCCGGTCAGGGCGGCCAGCTCGGCATCGGGGCGCAGATAGGGCCGGTAGGCCTCGGTCGCGCTGTCTTTCAAAGGGTTGACCGGCGGCCCGCGCCGGTCGGGGTCCGAGATCGCCAGCGAAAAGCGGACATGATCGGCCACCGCCCGCCGCCAGAACCCCGCCGCCCCGGGCTCGGCCGCCATCGCCTCGGGAATGGCGGCAAGCGCAATGGCCGCATCGCGGGTCCAGTGGTGGAAATAGTCGGGCTCGGGGTCCCATGAGGCCACCCGTGCCGAGGCCAGGATCGACCCCGGCGCGGGCACCACCGTCCAGCCGAAGCCCGCGCGGTGGCGCGAAAGCCCCGTGGCGGAAACCGCCCGGCGCAGCGCCCGCGCGGCCGCCCCGCGCCGGGCCGCGACCCAGCCCGGGTCCGGCCCCGCGCTCACGCGCCCAGCGCGGCCAGCGCGACGCCCAGCATCGCGGCCACGTCGGGCCCGGCCGGGCAATGGTTCTGCCCCGGCAGCGCCCCGAAGAACCGCCCGTTCGGCGCCGCGTTGAAATAGGCGCGCGCATCGGTCAGCGGCACGATGCCATCCTCGGCCCCGGTGATCACGCCCAGCGGTGCCGCGACCCGGGCCAGCGCGGGCGCGGCATCCTCGGCTTCCATGCCCGCGCGCATCAGCGGCACCTCGCGCTCCAGCGCGGCGACGGCAGGCGGCCCCATCGCCACGCGCGCGGCCAGCAGCCGCGCCCCCGACAGCACCGGCGAGACGCCCAGCACATGATGCGGATCGCCCAGATCGGCGGCCAGATGGCCGATGGCGAAGCCGCCCAGACTGTGGCCCGCCAGTGCCAGCGGCACGTCCGGCCAGCGCGCGCGGGTCCAGACCATGACCTCGGCGGCGGCACGGCGCAGCCCGTCCATGGTCAGCCGGTCGGCAGGCCCCGAAGCGGGCAGCGCGATGGAATTGGGCAGTTCCGGCGCCACGACGCGCCAGCCGCGCGCCAGATAGGCCTCGGCGATCTCGGCGATCTGCGGCTGGTCCGGCGCACCATTGCGGCCATGCACCAGCAGAACCGTGCCAACAGGCACCACCGCTTCGCAGCCGATGACGACCGGCACCGGCCCGTCATCGCGGTCGCGGCCAGACCGGGCGGTCCAGAGAGCGGAAGGCGTACTCATGCGCCGAGTCTAGCCCGCCCGCGCGCCGCCGCAAGACCGGCCTTGCGATCCGGCCCCGGAATTGTTGCAAGACCGGAAACGACACATTTCCAAGGTTCGCAGGCTCCACCCGATCCGGCACTGCCAGACCGGGAAAGACTGCCCGGAGGTCCGCCCGATGCCCGACGGCACCGTCCCCCTGTCGCTGCAGACCGGCACCGGCTTTCTGTCCGGTGCGCTCGACCGCGATGTCTTCGGCGGGCTTTATCTGTCCTGCTAAAATCTCGCGCGGTTCGACGCGGCCTATCAGGCCATGGGACTGCAGGCGATCCGCTGGCCCGGCGGCCCCCCGGCCGCGACCCGCGCCGGGCTGACCGAGGTGCTGGCCCATGCCCGCGCCGCCGATGCCAGCTTTTCGATGATCCTGCCGCTTGCGGCCTGTACCGGGGACGAAGCCGGTCTTCGCGCGGCGGCGGCCGGGTTCATGGCGCGGCTTCTGGACGGCGCGTTCGGCCCGTTGCCGCGGGAATTCACCCAGGAACTCGGCAACGGATATTGCGCCCGGGACAGCCTTGCCGACGCCCCCGCGCTTTAAGGTCGGCTCGCCAATGCCGCCGCCGAAGAAATCTCGCGCCCGGTCTTCGATGCGGCCGTCAATCCCGGGCTCGTCGACGTGTCGGTCGCGGTTCAGGCGGGCCGGACGACCGCCAAGGATGCCGCGATCAGGGGCCGGATGAGCCCGCTTGCGGTGGCTCATATCGACGAGCTGGCGATCCACCGCTTTGCCCCCCGCCTGTGCCGGGCCGATCAGCGCGCCGACGCGGCGGCCGGGCCGCCTGGGCCGATGCGGTCGAGGCGGCAGGCGGCTCCGCGCCGACGCTGGTCCTGTCGGCCTGGACCGTCGACAGCCTGACCCGAAGCGAGGCGCTCGATCGGTTTGTCGCGGCCCAGGCGCCGCTTTTCGGGCTGGAAATCGACCCCGGCTCCATCGGCCTCGACGCGCGCGGCGACGTGGCCTTCGAAACCTTCTTGCAAAGCGGCATCGTCACCGGCCCCGACGGGCAGGCGGTGGCGCTCGACGCGGGGCTTGCCGCGCGCGACTACGGGCTGGCCCGGGCCCGGCTGATGCTGGAGACGCTGGCCAGCCGCGCCGAACTCGGGCGTGAACGGGGCGCGGTCTGCGGGATCGACATGGGCCATGCCGGGCATCTGACGGACCGGCTCGAAACCTTCGTCGCCGCCGCCAGGATGCGGATGATGAGCGAAAGCCTGACCGGCACCCGGCGGGTCTCGGCCCCCGCCGAGGAGGCGGCCGAGGCCGAGACGGTGCAAAGCCATGTCTTCGAGGCCGAGGACCGGATCGTGATCTTCCTCACGGCGGGCGATCCTGGCACGGAGGGGCCGGTCCAGGCGGTGCTGGATCCGGGCGGTATCGCGGGCGGCATCGCCCATGTCGGGGCCGAAAGCCTGACCGCCGGGCTGGCCCCCGACCGGCGCACAGGCTACGGCATGCCCGACACGCCCGGGGTCGACGAAAGCCCCGAGGCGCGGCTCTACGAAACCGGGCTGCGGCAGGCTCTGGTGCCGCAGATCTCGGAAGATACACTGTGGCTGACGCTCACCGGGGACCGCCAGGGGAACCGGCCGGTGATGGCCAGGACCTCGGCCGCGATCCCCGTACTCGCCGACTGGGCCGGAGCGGTGAGCGGGCCGCTGGGCTGCAGCCCGGCACTGCCGGTCTTCAGCGACGGCACGGCGGGGGCGGACCTTCTGACCGGCGGGGCCGGAGACGACTGCCTGAACGGGCTTGACGGCGACGACCGCCTGCAGGGGCATGGCGGGCACGACATCCTCCGGGGCGGCGCGGGCCATGACAGGCTCGACGCGGGTGCGGGCAACGGCCAGATCGACGACGCCTTCGGCGATGACAGGCTTTGGGGCCGCGGGCGACGACACCTTCCACGACAGCCAGGGCAACGACCAGAACTGGGGCGGCGCCGGGGCGGACCGGTTCGCGCTGGACGGAACCACCGGCTATGACCGGATCCACGGTTTCGAGCCGGGGATCGACCTGGTGGTGCTGGGCGAGGGCCTGAGCGCCACCGATGTGCCGGTACTGGATGTGGCGGGCGATGCGGTGGTGCGGATCGCGGGCGGCAACCAGCTCGAGCTGATCGGCATCGACAGCGATCTCGTCGGGATCGACGACTTCCTGTTTCTCTGATTCCGGTCCCGCCCGGCCCGGCCTTCGGTCCCGGGGCCGGCGCGGCATCGCCCCGCGGAGGGCAAGCGATGCGCCTGCGACTCGCTCCGCCGCCCGTCGCCTTGCTGCCCTTTTGGGCGCCACTGCTGCCATCGCCCAGAAATTGGACGGCATTCCAACCGCCTCGCTGCGACAGATCGCGCCAATCCGGCCCCCGCCCCCGCAAATCCGCTATAAAGTCTGACTTGTTAATGTTCAGCCTTGCGAGGCTCCGACCGTCACCGTTATGTCGGCTTTATACATAGCGAAACACAGCGACGACAGGAGCCCGGCAGATGTCGGACCCATCCCTGAAAGCGGCCCTGACGCTGCAGCGCGAGGGCGACCCCCGGATCGGCGGCGACCGCATCCGGCTTCTGCGGGCCATCGACGCCAATGGCTCGATCGCGGGCGCCGCGCGCGAGATAGGGCTGTCCTACAAGGCGGCCTGGGACGCGGTCGGCTCGATGAACAACCTCTTCGCCCGGCCCCTGGTCGAGGCCGCGCCGGGCGGGCGGACCGGCGGCGGCGCGCGCGTCACTCGCGCGGGCCATGCCCTGATCGCCTGTTTTTCCATGCTGGAGGCCTCGCTCGGCAAGGCGCTGGCCGCCATCGACACAGGATTGAAGACCTCGCCGGGCGGCGCGGTGAACACACTTTGGAGCCTGATGATGCAAACGAGTACCCGCAACACGTTCCGCTGCACCGTGACCCGGATCACGCCCGGCGCCGTCAGCACCGAGGTCGACATGGCGCTGACCGACGGCCACACCCTGACCGCCGTCATCACCGAGCGCAGCGCCGCCGACATGGGGCTGGCCGAAGGCTCCGAGGTCTTCGCCCTGATCAAGGCGACCTTCGTGATGCTGGCCGCGGGCGAGGCGCCCGCGAACATCTCGGCCTGCAACCGGCTGACCGGCACCGTCTCGGCGCGCGAGGACGGCCCCGTGAACAGCGAGGTCACGCTCGATCTGGGCGAGGGCAAGACCATCACCGCCATCATCACCCGCACCAGCGCCGATGCGCTCGACTTCGCCGTCGGCAGCACCGCGACCGCGCTGTTCAAGGCCAGTCACGTGATCGTCGCCATGCCGTGACCCGACCCGTCCCCCTGCCCGACACCCGGCCCCGTCTTCTTCCATGAAAGGACCCATCATGACCTTCCGTCTGACTGCCCTGCGCGCGGGCTCTGCGGCGTTTCTGGCAGCCCTTGCGCTGAGCGCCCCGGCCCGCGCCGCCGACACCATTGCCGCCGTTGCCGCCAACTTCACCGATGCCGCGACCGAAATCGGCGCGGCCTTCGAGGCGGCGACCGGCCATCACGTGACCTACAGCTTCGGCTCGACCGGCCAGCTTTACACCCAGATCACCCAGGACGCGCCCTTCGAGGTGTTCCTCGCCGCCGACCAGGCCCGCCCCGAAAAGGCCGAGGCCGAAGGACTGGCCGTGCCCGGCAGCCGCTTTACCTATGCGGTCGGCAAGCTCGTGCTGTTCAGCACCGATCCCGAGGCCATCGACGACAGCCCGGCTGCGCTGAAAGACCCCGACCTGACCCATGTCGCCATCGCCAATCCCGAAACCGCCCCCTATGGCGCGGCGGCGGTCGAGACGATGAAGGCGCTCGGGCTTTACGGGACGCTGGAGCCCAGGATCGTGCAGGGCAAGAGCATCAGCCAGACCCATCAGTTCGTCGCGACCGGCAACGCGCCGGTGGGCTTCGTCGCGCTGTCGCAGGTGATCGCGGATGACACCGGGTCGCGCTGGCTGGTGCCGCAGGACCTTTACACCCCGATCCGGCAGGATGCAGTCTTGCTGACGAAGGGCGCCGACAGCGAGGCCGCCAAGGCCTATGTCGAGTTCCTGAAAAGCCCCGAGGCGCTCGCCATCATCGGGAAATACGGCTACGGCACCGAGGACTAGGCGATGACGGCGTCCCCCCTCTTCGACGCGGCGATGATCGAGACGATCCTGCTGACGCTTCGGCTCGCGGGCATCACCACGGTCGTGCTGCTGCTGGTGGGGACGCCGCTGGCCTGGTGGCTGGCGCGGGGCGGCGGGGTCTGGAAAGAGATCGTCGCCACCGTGGTCGCGCTGCCGATCGTGCTGCCGCCGACCGTACTGGGCTTTTATCTGCTGATCGCGATGGGGCCGCACAGCCCGCTGACCGCGCTGCTGGGGCGGCAGCTGTCCTTCACCTTCACCGGGCTCGTTCTGGGCTCGGTCATCTATTCCCTGCCCTTCGTCGTGAACCCGATCCGCAACGCCTTCGAGGCGATGGGCCCGCGCCCGATGGAGGCCGCGGCGACGCTGCGCGCAGCCCCGCTCGACGCTTTCGTCAGCGTCGCCCTGCCGCTGGCAAGCCCCGGCATCATGACCGGCGCGATCCTGGGCTTTGCCCATACTGTCGGCGAATTCGGCGTGGTGCTGATGATCGGCGGCGGCATCCCGGGCCGGACCAAGGTGCTGTCGGTGACGATCTTCGACTATGTCGAGACGCTGCAATGGCCCAAGGCCCATGTGCTGGCGGGCGGCATGCTGGCGATGTCCTTCGTCGTGATCCTGGCGATGATGCTGATCGAGCGGCGCCTGAACGGAGGCCGACGATGATCGAGGCCGAGTTTCGCGGCCAGCTGGGCGGCTTTGCGCTGGCGGCCGAGTTCACCGCCCCGGGCGAGGGCATCACCGCGCTGTTCGGCCCCTCGGGCTGTGGCAAGACCACCGTGCTGCGCGCCATCGCGGGGCTTCTGCGCCTGCCGGGCAGCCGCCTCAGCGTGAATGGCGAAACCTGGCAGGACGGCCGACAGTTCCGCCCGACCCATCGCCGCGCCATCGGCTATGTCTTTCAGGAGGCAAGCCTTTTCCCGCATCTCTCGGTCCGCGCCAACCTGACCTTCGGACTGCGCCGGGTGAAGGGACCGGTCCGGATCGGCGAGGACGAGGTGGCCGATTTGCTGGGCATCGCGCCGCTCTTCGACCGGCCGACCCGGATGCTCTCGGGCGGCGAACGCCAGCGCGTCGCCATCGGCCGGGCGCTGCTCTCGCAGCCCGAATTGCTGCTGATGGACGAGCCGCTCTCGGCGCTCGACCGGTTTTCCAAGGACGAGATCCTGCCCTATCTCGAACGGCTGCATGCGGCGCTGTCGATCCCGGTGCTTTATGTCAGCCACGATATCGCCGAGGTCGAGCGGCTGGCCGACACGCTGGTGCTGATGGAGGCGGGCCGGGTCCGCGCCGCCGGGCCCCTGGCCGAGATGCTGGCCGATCCGGCGCTGCCCCTGATCCACATGCCCCAGCCCGCCGCGGTGATCGACGGCGAGGTGGTGGGCCGCGATACGAAATACGGCCTCTCCGAGGTGCGGGTGCCGGGCGGCGTGGTCGTCGTGCCGGGCGATCTGGGGCCGGCCGGCCTCAGGCGGCGGCTGCGCATTCCCGCCAGCGATGTCAGCCTCGGGCGGCATGCGCCGCTCGATACCACGATCCTGAACGCCCTGCCCGCCCGGATCGAGGGCGCCGAGCCCGCGGGCGGCCACCAGATGACCGTGCGCCTGCGTCTTGGTCCCGACGGGCGGGGGGCAGCCCTTCTGGCGCGGGTCTCGCTGAAATCCTGGGACCGGCTGGCGCTGAAGCCGGGCGAGCTGGTGGTTGCGCGGCTCAAGGCCGTGGCGCTGGCCGAACCCGCCCCATCGGCCGCGTTGGCGCCGCCCGCTTTCGCTGAGGGCCGGGGGTGAGGACCGCGCATTGCCGGAAGCGGGGCACGCCCCAGCCCCCCGCCGACGCGGCAGAAGGCGGCCGGGCAGGCCCCTCCCCACTCGCGGCCGCGACGCTCCGCCCGGGCGCCCCAAACGAAAGGACCCCATCGCCATGCTGCCGCTCGACGACGCCACCCTGCTTGGCCTTCTGAAGGAAGACGCCCCCTATGGCGATCTGACCACCCGAAGCCTCGGCTTCGGCGCATCCGGGGCCAAACTGACGATGCGCGCACGCGGGCCCATGACCGTCTGCGGCAGCGAAGAGGCCGCGCGGATCTTCGCCCTTCTGGGCGCCCGGGCCGAGATCGCGGCCCCAAGCGGCACAGCGGTCGCGGCAGGCACGCTGCTTGCCGAAGCCACCGGCCCGGCCCAAGCGCTGTTTCTGGGCTGGAAGGTCGCGCAGACCCTGACCGAATGGGCCTCGGGCGTGGCATCGGCCACCGCCGCCCTCGTCGGCGCGGCCCGCGCCGTGACCCCCGGCATCGGCATCGCCTGCACCCGCAAGGCCGTGCCCGGCACCCGCGCGCTGTCGTTGAAGGCGGTCGTGGCGGGCGGCGCCGAGATCCACCGCACCGGGCTGTCGGACACGGTGCTGCTGTTTCCCGAACACCGCGCCTTCGGCGGCCCGGACGCGCTGGCGTCCCAGATCGCCCGGCTGCGCGCCGCCTGCCCCGAGCGCCGCGTGGTGGTCGAGGTCAAGACCCTGACCGAGGCCGAGGCCGCCGCCGAGGCCGGGGCCGATGTGCTTCAGCTAGAGAAATTCACCCCCGACGAGGCCGCCGCCGCCGCCCGCGCGCTGGCGGGCTGGACCGGTTGTCTGGCCGCGGCCGGGGGCATCACTGCCGCCAATGCCGCCGCCTATGCCGCGACCGGCATGCAGGTTCTGGTCACATCCTCGCCCTATTACGCCAAGCCTGCCGATGTTTCGGTCGCCATCGCCCCGGCCTGAGCCTTGGCCTGAGACCTGGCCTGATCCGGGCCTCTTGCCCCATGCGCCGTGTCGGGCGTAAACCTGAGCGCAAGACTCACCTTTATTCCAGCCGAGGACTCTGCCATGACCGATGCCGTCCCCGAGATCCGGCCCCGCAGGCGCGGCGGCCGGGGCGCGTCCCTGACCGAGATCGCCACCGGGCGGCTTGTCCGCGATGTCTGGCTGTCGCCGCACCGGCCGTTCTTTGCGCTTTCGGCGCTCTGGGCGGTGCTGGCGGTGGTCTGGTGGCGGTTTGGCGACCGGATCGGGCTGCCGGTCCCGGCGCTCGGGACGACGACGCTCTGGCACGCGCATGAGATGACCGTCGGCGTCGGCGGCGCGGCGATGGCGGCCTATTTCCTCACCGCGATGCCCAACTGGACCGGGGCGCGGCGGGTGACCGGGCGGGGGCTGATGGGGCTGGCCGGGCTCTGGGCGCTGGCGCGGCTGGCGGCCGCCCTGGGGCAGGTGCTGCCGCTGGCGGTGGTGCTGGCGCCGGGCCTGGCCTTCTATGCGCTGTTCACGGCCGCCTATACCCGCGCCGTGGTCTCGCAAAGGCGCTGGGACCGCTGGGCCATCCCGGCCGCCATCGCCTTTCTGGGGCTGGCCGATGCGGCCTTCCTTGCAACCGCGCTGGGGTATCTGAGCTTTCCGGGCGACGCCGCCATGACCCGGGTGCTGGTGCTGTTCTTCGCGATCAAGGTCTCGATCATCGCAGGCACCATGGCCCCCGCCTTCATCGCGGGCTGGGTCGGGCGCACGGGCGGCCGCCTGCCCGAGGTCGATCCGATGGCCAGCCGCGCGGGGCTTGTCCTGATGCTGGCCGCGATGGCACTGACGCTGGGCGGCGCCGTGACCGCCGCTTCGGCGCTGTTGATCGCGGCCGGGGCGGCGCAGCTTTGGCGGATGCGGCACTGGCGGAGCGTCTCGGCCTTCGGCTACGCGCCCGCGCTGATGCTGGTGCTGGCCTTCGCCTGGGCGCCCTTGGGGCTGGCGCTGACCGGGCTGGCGGCGCTGGTGCCCCTGCCCTGGCGCGAGGCCGACGCGGTGCACGCGCTGATGATGGGCGCGATGTCGGGGCTCGCCTTCTCGATCGCGGCGCGGGCGGCGGCCCGGCGCGCGGGCGGGCTCTTGCGGATCGGTCCGGTCCACAAGGCCGGGTTTGCGCTGATCTGGGGCGCGGTCTGGCTGCGGCTCGCGGCCCCTGCGGTTCCTTCGCTGTACGAGCCCCTTCTCGATGCCACGGCCCTCGCTTTCTGCGGCGGCTGGGCGCTGTTCCTGACCGGCTATATCCCCAGCCTGCGCGGCCCGGTCACCCACCCGGTCTTCAATGCGGGCGGCCACGGGCACGGGCACGGGCACGGGCACGGGCATGGTCACGGTTGCGGCTGCGGCGGTCATGGTCACGGCGGGCAGGCGCAGGGCGGGTGCGGCGGTCATGGCGGGCAAGCCGGTCGGCAGGGCGGGTGCGGCTGCGGCGGCCATGACCACGGAAACGCGGGCAGCGCCTGCGGCATCGGCCCAAGCCGACGCGCCGGGCCGTTCCGGATGCCGGACGAGGCCTAGGCCGGTTCGGTCAGACCGCCGATTTCGCACAGCAGCCGGACGATGGCCCCGACGCCCTCGCCCTGTTTCAGCGCGGCAAAAACGGTCGGCTGCGGTCCGCGCATGCGCTTGGCGTCGCGATCCATCACCCCCAGATCGGCGCCGACATAAGGCGCGAGGTCGGTCTTGTTGATGACCAGCAGATCGGACTTGGTAATCGCGGGCCCGCCCTTGCGGGGGATCTCCTCGCCTGCGGCCACGTCGATCACATAGACCGTCACATCGGCCAGCTCGGGGCTGAAGGTCGCCGAAAGATTGTCGCCGCCCGACTCGATCAACACGATTTCCAGATCGGGAAAGCGGGCGGTCAGTTCGGCAATGGCCGCGAGGTTGATCGAGGCATCCTCGCGGATCGCGGTATGCGGACAGCCGCCGGTTTCGACCCCCTTGATCCGGTCCGAGGGCAGCACCTGCATCCGCATCAGCGCCTCGGCATCTTCCTGGGTGTAGATGTCGTTGGTGACAACCGCGATCGAGTGGGTCTTCGAAAAGGCGCGGGCCAGCGCTGCGGTCAGCGTGGTCTTGCCGGCGCCGACGGGGCCGCCGATGCCGATGCGAAGGGGGCCATGCGGGGAAGTCATGTGCGGAAAAGCCTCGAATACTGGGTTTCATGCGTCATCGACGCGATATCGGCCAGGAAACTCGTCCCGGCAAGATCGTCGAGCGTTTCGCTCAGCGCCAGTCCGGCCACCTCTTCGCAGAGCGGCTGCAGCGCGGTCAGGACCCTCTGCCCCTCGGTCTGGCCGATGGGGATCAGACGGATGCCCGCCGAGACGAGGTTCGAGAGGAAGGCCTGCAGATACATCCGCGCGGTCAGCCCGAGCGGCAAATCGTGCAACCGCGCGGCGCGGCCAAGCGCCACCGGATAGGTGAAATCGGGCAGATCGTCCGGCCAGACCGCGGCGGTGACCCGGGCGAAGGCCGCGCCCTGGGCCGTGGTCTCGGTTCGCCGCTCGGCCGAGGGCTGGAAGGCGCGGGCCAGCGCGTCGATCCGGGGCAGGTCCTCGGGCGGCGCCTCATAGGCGGCCCTGAGGAAGATGGTGTCGGACCGCCCGGCGCCGAAGCGCAGGATATCGGCCAGCCAGTCCGTCAGCGCGGCGCCGTCCGCGACCGCGCCGGTCGCGACCGCCGATTCCAGCCCGTGGCTATAGGCGAAGGCCCCCACCGGATAGGCGGGCGAAAGCCATTGCGCCAGTCGCAGGATCTGGCCGTCAGTGGCCATGCCCGCAGCAGCCCCCGCCTCCGCAGCCGCCCGTCCTGCGTCCGGACGCGGACCCATGGGGGCCATGATCGTGACCGCCGCAGCCGCAGCCGCCCTGCCCCGACCCGCCGCAGCAACCTTCGGCCCCATGGTCGTGGTCGGGGTCATGCGCGTGCAGATGGTCCGCCGCCCCGTGGGTATGGTCGTGGGCGTGGCCATGGTCGTGGTGATGGGGGTGATCGTGCCCGTCGCGGTGGTCGTGGTCATGCCCATGATCGTGGTCATGCGCGTGGTGGTGGTCATGCCCGTGGTCATGCCCGTGGTCATGATCGTGCCCGTGGCCTTGGTCGTGCGAATGCCCATGGGCGTCGCCATGGGAATGGCCATGGGTGCGGCCGTGGCCATAGGCGCCGCCTTCGGGCGTGAAGGGCTCGACCACCTCGCGCACGGTCGCGCCGATCCGGCCCAGCATGTCCAGCAGCACGTGATCGCGCTGGATCAAAAGCCGCGCCTCTTCGACCTGGCAGGGCGTGTGACGGTTGCCGATATGCCAGGCGAGCCGGGCCAGATCGGTGCCCGTGACCTCCAGCAAGGGTTCGGCCGCGGCCTTCACGACAATGCCGCGCCCGTCTTCCAGCACGATCAGATCGCCCTCGGCCAGCGAGGTCGTATGGGCCAGATCCAGCAGGAAGGCGAGCCCGCCATCGCTGACCAGCCGCTTGCGGCGCAGGAACCGCGCATCATAGTCAAGCGTCACGCTGTCCGCACCCGCGCCTGCGCCGGGCCGGATCTCAAGCGCCACCGGAAGCCCGCTCATGCCGCCGCCTCCGGTGCGCAATCCCCTAGTTGAAGAGGTCGCGAAAGACATAGCGCGGGATCTCGTCCCGCGTGATGCCAAGTTTGGCCAGCTGCGCGTCGGAACAGGCGTTCAGGTTCTGGATCTCCCGCATCCGCGCGCGCCGGAGCCCATAGGGGTTCACCCCCAGACCGAGGCCCGCGAAGAACAGGTCCAGCCGTTCCGCCATGCCGCCGGGCACGGACTTGACCGTCATGAATGGAGTCGCCATCGGAAACCTCCGTCTGTGTCCACAGGCATGGTTTCCCCCCTTTCCCCTTAAAATAGGGCTTACATACGGCCCGCCCCAGAGCATTCAATGCCCGGGCGCCCTTATTTTGCTGCATTGCAGCGCAAACCGGCACTTTGATCATTCTCGCCTCAGAACATGAAATAGCGTTGCGCCATCGGCAGCACCTCGGCGGGCGCGCAGGTCAGCAGCTCGCCATCGGCCCGGACCTCGTAGGTCTCGGGGTTCACCTCGACCTTGGGCATCGCGTCGTTCAGTTTCAGGTCGCGCTTGCCGATGCCGCGGGTATGGCGGACCGCGACGGTCTGCTTGGCCAGGCCCAGCTTGCTGCGGATGCCGTCGGCAAGGGCCGCCTCCGAGACGAAGGTGACGGCCGACTGTTCGACCGAGCGGCCATAGGCGCCCCACATCGGCCGCGTATAGACCGGCTGCGGCGTCGGGATCGAGGCATTCGGGTCGCCCATCTGCGCACAGACGATGGTGCCGCCCATCAGCACCATTTCCGGCTTCACCCCGAAGAAGGCGGGGCTCCACAACACCAGATCGGCGCGCTTGCCCTCTTCGATCGACCCGATCTCGTGGCTGATCCCGTGGGCGATGGCCGGGTTGATGGTGTATTTCGCGACATAGCGGCGGACCCGCAGGTTGTCGTTCGCGCCCTGTTCCTCGGCCAGGCGGCCGCGCTGGACCTTCATCTTGTGGGCGGTCTGCCAGGTGCGGATGATCACCTCGCCGACCCGGCCCATGGCCTGGCTGTCGGATGCGATGATCGAGAAGGCGCCCATGTCGTGCAGGATGTCCTCGGCGGCGATGGTCTCGCGCCGGATCCGGCTTTCGGCGAAGGCCACATCCTCGGGGATCGACTTGTCGAGATGGTGGCAGACCATCAGCATGTCGAGATGTTCCTCGAGCGTGTTGACCGTGAAAGGCCGGGTCGGGTTGGTCGAGGACGGCAGCACGAAGTCCTCGCCGCAGACCTTGATGATGTCGGGCGCATGGCCGCCGCCCGCGCCCTCGGTATGGAAGGCGTGGATCGTGCGGCCCTTCATGGCGGCGACGGTGTGTTCGACGAAGCCCGATTCGTTCAGCGTGTCGGTATGGATCATCACCTGCACGTCCATCGCATCGGCGACCGACAGGCAACAGTCGATGGCGGCGGGCGTGGTGCCCCAGTCCTCGTGCAGCTTCAGCGCGCAGGCGCCCGCTTTCACCTGTTCCTCCAGCGCGCCGGGCAGCGAGGCATTGCCCTTGCCCGCGAAGGCCAGGTTCATCGGGAAGGCATCGGCCGATTGCAGCATCCGGCCCAGATGCCAGGCCCCGGGCGTGCAGGTGGTGGCCAGCGTGCCATGGGCGGGGCCGGTGCCGCCGCCCAGCATGGTCGTCAGCCCGGAATGGAGCGCATCCTCGATCTGCTGCGGGCAGATGTAATGGATGTGGCTGTCGAACCCGCCCGCGGTCAGGATCTTGCCCTCGCCCGCGATGACCTCGGTGCCGGGGCCGACGATGATGTCGACGCCGGGCTGGGTGTCGGGGTTCCCGGCCTTGCCGATCTTGAAGATGCGGCCGTCCCGGAGGCCCACATCGGCCTTGTAGATGCCGGTCCAGTCGAGGATCAGCGCATTGGTGATGACGGTATCGACCGCGCCCTCGGCGCGGGTCGCCTGCGACTGGCCCATGCCGTCGCGAATGACCTTGCCGCCGCCGAACTTGACCTCTTCGCCATAGACCGGCCCGTTACCGGCCGCGCCTGCCCGCTCGGCGATCAGATCGCGTTCGACCTCGATGATCAGGTCGGTATCGGCCAGACGCAGCTTGTCGCCGGTGGTCGGGCCGAACATCGCGGCATAGTCCGCGCGGGAAATCGTGGCAGGCATCTAGAACCTCTTGCGGATGGACAGGGGGGCGGCGCCGGGTGCGCCGCCGGGAACTGGGAAAGAACGCAGACGCCCGCAGTCCCCGGCGCGGCCGCAGCACCGCGCCATGCGCCGGAGAGCGGGGGCGGTCATTGCGGCAACACCCCGCGCAGGTCGGCCGTGCGCCGTTCGGTCAGGCGACGAAGACACTCGGCATGAACCAGCGGCTGGATGCTGCCTCCCTGATACTGGGCGGCTTCGACAGCGCAGGCGGCATCGCGAAAGGCGATCCACTTGCGTTGCGCATCAAGCAGCATCCCGTCGCCGCCCCAGCTGGCCGCCGCCGCCCGGGCCGCAGGCCAGACCGCGTTCAGCTGGGCGTCCGCATTGCGATAGGCCGAGGCGGCACAGTCGTTCATCTCGATCTGGGTATTGCCCGGACAGGCGGCGCCTGCCAGCCCGGGCAGAGCCGCGGCGATCAGCAGGACCGCCACCGCGCCACGCGCCGTCACGATCCGCCCTCGGGCGCATCGCCGCCCGAGGGCGGGGCGGGCGGCGCCGATGGTTTGCGGCGGGCCCGCCCGGGCGTCGCCGGACGCGCGGACCGGGCCGTGCGGGGCGCGGCCGATGCGGGTCTTGAGGCGGGCTTGTCGGCGGGAGCCCCCCCGGATTTCGGCGCGGATTTCGCCGCGGATTTCGGCCCGGATGCGGCGGCGGCCGGGGCGGGCGCGGCCTCCGGTTTCGCCTCGGAGGGCGCCGGCGAACGCTTGGGCGCGGCCTCGGGTGCGGCGGGCGCGAAGGCCGTCACGGTGGCGGCCTCGGCGGGCTGCGGCGCAGGTTCGGGCGCAGGTTCGGGCGCAGGCCTTGCGGGTGCGAGCTTGGCCGTGGCTGCCGGACCCGACATGGCCGCCGGAGCGGTCTCGGACGCCACCCCGGCATCGAGCGGCATCTCATCGACGCTGTCGGCCGCGCTGAGCCCAGAATCCGCGGTCAGTGGGTCGAACCCGCTGGTCCGCATCATCATCGCCAGCCAGGGGTTGGCGCGCAGCATCATGTCGGTGGCGGCCTGATAAAGGCGCATCTGCTGATCGAACATCACAGTCGCCGCCAGGAACGGATTGGCGGCGGAAAAGGCCGGGGATGTGAAAGTCATCGCAACACTTCCTTCTGATGGGGCG
The DNA here is from genome assembly GCF_003314725.1 of Rhodovulum sp. BSW8. Lineage (NCBI taxonomy): Bacteria > Pseudomonadati > Pseudomonadota > Alphaproteobacteria > Rhodobacterales > Paracoccaceae > Rhodovulum > Rhodovulum sp. BSW8. Next base: position 80,344 of record NZ_QNVX01000049.1, on the reverse strand, counting down.
TTCGATGCGGGCGCGTCTCAAAGGGCGCCCATCACCTTCTGATTGAAGCCAAAGATGCGCCGCTGTCCCGAGATCGGGATCAGCCGCACCTCCCGGCGCTGGCCGGGCTCGAACCGAACCGCGGTGCCCGCGGCGATATCGAGCCGCAGGCCCCGCGCGGCGTCCCGGTCGAAATCGAGCGCGGGGTTGGTCTCGGCGAAATGATAGTGGCTGCCGACCTGGACCGGCCGGTCGCCGGTATTCGCCACCATCAGGGTGAGCGACTCGCGGCCGTCATTCAAGGTCAGCTCGCCTTCGGCGGGAAAAATCTCTCCGGGGATCATCGGCGCACCTCAGCGGATCGGGTTGTGGACGGTGACGAGCTTGGTGCCATCGGGGAAGGTGGCCTCGACCTGCACCTCGTGGATCATCTCGGGCACGCCTTCCATGCATTGATCCCGGGTCACGACCTGGGCGCCCGCCTCCATCATGTCGGCGACCGAGCGGCCGTCGCGGGCGCCTTCGACCACGGCATCGGTGATCAGGGCGATCGCCTCGGGATGGTTCAGCTTGACGCCGCGCGCCAGGCGCTTGCGCGCGACCTCGGCGGCCATGGCGATCAGAAGCTTGTCTTTTTCGCGGGGTGTCAGTTGCATGTCAGGTCATCCATGATCTTGGCAGGGCTTCGGTCAGGCGCGTCAGCACCGGGATAAGCACCTTGCGCATGTGGTAACTGTCGGGCGCCAGCAGACGCAATGCCAATACATCCTCGGCCAGCAGGCTGGCGCCGCCGGTTGCGGGCAGCAGCGCGCGGATCGGCGCCAGATGCGCCGCCGCCTCGGGCGCGACCAGAACGAGGCTGGCCAGCGCCCCGGCCCCCGCCGCGACCGCCGGACGGGCCAGCTGCGCGGCCACATCGCCCTCGAAGCGCAGCGCGTCGAGATAAAGCGGCACGCCATCCCGCCGGATCTCGATCCGGTCGCGGAAGCGCGCGGCACGCAGGGTCTCGCCCATCGCGGCGCGGCCGAAGACCAGCGGCTCGACCAGCAAAAGCCGGGCGCCGGGGGCAAGATCGGCGACAAGGCTCCGGTCCAGACAGCAGCCCTCGAACAGGATCGTTTCCTGCGGCAGCCAGTCGAGCCGCGCGCCCGCGGCGACCGTCAGCCGGTTCGCGACCCACCCGGTCTCGCCCGGCTGGGCGCGATAGCCGCGCTCGGCCGCCTGGGTGGTGACGCGCAGATGGCTGCCCGCCCCGGCCTCGAGTGTGCAGGAAAACCGGTCGCCGCCGGTGATCCCGCCCGCGGTGTTGACCAGCACCGCGTCAAGCGGCGGGCCGCCGGGCAAGGGCGCCGGGCGCGGAAACACCGCCTTGAAGGCCCCGCTTTGCCGTAGCCCGGCCAGGACCGATCCGCGCGGGCCGGGCTTGGACGACAGCCGCACCTCGCCCTGGGCGCGCGGCTGGGACGGCGCGCAAGGCGCGGAGGCCGACGCGAAGCCCGCGGCCGATGGGTCATGAAAGGCGATGTCCCTGCCCCTTCCCGAAGCGTGCATCCTGTCCGCCCGGTTTTTCCCGCATCCCCGCCCGCTCTGCACGGATTTTCGGCGCGAGCCAAGGAGGCGGATATTGTTAAGCCCAAAATTTAATCACCAACTTCGATAGAGCCCGTTTCCTGGGCTGTTCTCCACGTCCACCGGGGAATTCTCCGCCCGGTCCCGGGGTCGCGATTGCGAGTCCGCCTGCCCGGGGAAAACCTTCGCTCGCCCACACCGGCGACCGGGGTCGATCGAGGCGGGTGTGCGGCGGCCTGGGGGACGGACAGACCGAAGGCGCCGCGCGGGACGCAACAACAGAGGTGGCGATCAGGCCAGAGCCGCCCGCGCGTCAGGCGCAGGGCCGGGCGCGGGCCGGGGACGTCCGGAGGTAGACCATGACATCCATGAAGAAAATCCTGCTTGGCGCGGTCGCGGCCAGCGCGTTCTCGCTGCCCGCCTGGGCCCAGGACACGATCAAGGTGGGCGTGCTGCATTCGCTGTCGGGGACGATGGCGATTTCGGAAACGACGCTGAAGGACACGGTCCTGATGATGATCGACGAACAGAACGCCAAGGGCGGGCTGCTGGGCAAGCAGCTTGAGGCGGTCGTGGTCGACCCGGCCTCCGACTGGCCGCTGTTCGCCGAAAAGGCGCGCGAGCTGCTGACGGTGCAGGATGTCGACGTGATCTTCGGCTGCTGGACCTCGGTCAGCCGCAAATCGGTGCTGCCGGTGATCGAGGAACTGAACGGGCTGCTGTTCTATCCGGTGCAGTACGAGGGCGAGGAAAGCTCGAAGAACGTCTTCTATACCGGCGCCGCGCCGAACCAGCAGGCGATCCCCGCGACCGACTATTTCCTCGACGAGCTGGGGGTCGAGAAATTCGCGCTTCTGGGCACCGACTACGTCTATCCGCGCACCACGAACAACATCCTGCAGGCCTATCTGAAATCGAAGGGAATCCCGGAAAGCGACATCTTCATCAACTACACCCCCTTCGGCCATTCCGACTGGTCGAAGATCGTCTCGGACGTCAAGGCGCTGGGCGCCGACGGCAAGAAGGTCGGCGTGATCTCGACCATCAATGGCGATGCCAATATCGGCTTCTACAAGGAACTGGCGGCGCAGGGCATCTCGGCCGAGGACATCCCCGTGGTGGCCTTCTCGGTCGGCGAGGAGGAACTGTCGGGCCTCGACACCTCGAACCTGGTCGGCCACCTCGCGGCCTGGAACTACTTCGAATCCGCCGAGTCGCCTGAAAACGAGGCCTTCGTGGCCAAGTGGAAGGAACGGATGGGTCAGGACCGGGTGACCAACGACCCGATGGAAGCGACCTATATCGGCTTCAACATGTGGGTGGATGCGGTCGAAGAGGCCGGGACCACCGACGTCGGCGCGGTCTCGGACGCGATGATCGGCCAGACCCATCCCAACCTCACCGGCTCGACCGCCGAGATGCTGCCGAACCACCACCTGACCAAACCGGTGCTGATCGGCGAGATCCGCGCCGACGGCCAGTTCGACATCATCAGCGAGACCGATCCGGTGCCGGGCGACGCCTGGACCGACTACCTGCCGGAATCGGCGGTCCTGACCTCGGACTGGAAGGATCTCGACTGCGGCATGTACAACACCGAAACCAAGACCTGCGTGCAGATCAAGTCGAACTACTGATCCGGACCGGGGGCGGGCCTGTCCGCCCCCCTTCCTCTCCGAGCAGGGTCCCCCATGCGCCTTTTCTCCGTCCTTTTCGCCTGCCTTGTGGTGGTTTCGGTGGTTTTCGCGGCTCTGGACGCGGGACCCGCGCTGGCGCAGTCCGGCCCGGTCGGGGCCGAGGTCGAAGCTGGCCCGGACCAGACCAGCCCGATCCAGAGCATTCTTCAGGAAAACCGGGAGCTTATCGAGAAAAGCTCGCGCAGGACCATAGGACCCGCCATCGCGGCGCTGCGCGACAGCGGCCTGCCCGCCGCCCAGAGCGTGCTGGAGAAATGGCAGGACAAGGCGCTTTACCAGCGCAAGTCCGACGGGCTGTTCTTCTTTGCCGAGCCCGCGGACGGCGGCACTCTTCGGCTGATCGACATCGCGACCGGCGAGGCGACCGGCGAGGCCGCGCGGGACGAAGTCGACCAGCTCAAGCCCAACAGCGGCATCCGCGGGCTGATCGGCGCGGCGCTGGTGCAGTTCCAGCTGTCCGATCCCGACCCGGCGCGGCGCGCGGCGGCGCTCGATGCCATCGGGCGGGACGCCGAGCCCGACCATCTGCAGGCGCTGCGCGGCGCCATCGCGACCGAGACCGACCCGGGGCTGAAGGCCCGCAAGGCGCGGCTGGAACGGCTGCTGACCATCGCCTACGCCCCCGACGCGGCCGACCGGATCGTCGCCATCGACAGCTTCGCGGGCGATCTGGGCGTCGACGTGCGCGCCGCGCTGAACCCGCTGGTCGCCACCACCCGCGCGGTCGCCCCCGGCACGCCGCCCGAGGGCGAGAATGTCGCCCGCCGCCTGACCCCCGGCAGCGACGCCCTGCCCGAGGCCGAGGCCTACCGTCTGCTGGTCGCGGCCGGTCTGGCCCGGCCCCGCATCAGCCCCGCCGACAAGCGCAACGCGCTGGCGGCCCATATCGAGAACGGCACCGTCGCGGGCATTCCGCTGGAAGACCTGAACAGCGACGAGGCCCGCGACCGTGCCTATGCGGCGCTTGCGGCCCGGGGCCTCGTGCCGCCCACCGCCACCGCCCAAGAGGTGCAGGCGGCCCTTGACGCCCACAGCTTCTACGACCGCTATGCCGAACCCGACCCGGCGGTGACCGCGGCGGCCGAGGACGCGCTGGACGCCATCGCCTTCAAGGTGGGGCTGAACCAGGTCGCCGATCTTTCGCTCGACGCGCTGTCGCTGGCCTCGATCTATTTCCTTGCCGCCATCGGGCTGGCCATCACCTTCGGGGTGATGGGGGTGATCAACATGGCCCATGGCGAATTCATCATGATGGGCGCCTATACCGGCTATGTGGTCCAGCAGCTCGTGCCGAACTACACCGTCTCGATCCTGATCGCGCTGCCGCTGGCCTTTGCCGTCACCTTCGCGGCCGGCGTCGCGATGGAGCGACTGGTGATCCGCTGGCTCTACAACCGGCCGCTGGAAACGCTGCTTGCAACCTTCGGCATCTCGATCGCGCTGCAGCAATTGGCCAAGAACATCTTCGGCACCCAGGCCCGGCCGCTGACCTCGCCCTCCTGGCTCGACGGCGCGCTGCAACTCAACGACGTGGTCTCGATCAGCTATATCCGGATCGCGATCTTCGTGCTGGCGCTTCTGTTCCTCGCGCTCTTCGTCTTCATCATGCGCCGGACCCGGCTCGGGCTCGAGGTGCGCGCGGTGACCCAGAACCCGCGCATGGCGGCCTCGATGGGGATCAATCCCGACCGCATCAACATGCTGACCTTCGGACTGGGATCGGGGATCGCGGGCGTCGCGGGCGTCGCCATCGGGCTTTACGCCAAGGTCACCTCGGAACTGGGGCAGGACTATATCGTGCAGAGCTTCATGACCGTCGTGGTGGGCGGCGTCGGCAACATCTGGGGCACGCTGCTGGGCGCCACGCTGATCGGTTTCCTGCAGAAGGGCATCGAGTGGCTGAACCCCAGCAACACGCTGGCCGCCCAGACCTACATGATCCTTTTCATCATCCTCTTCATCCAGGTCCGGCCGCGCGGCATCATCGCGCTGCGGGGCCGCGCGGCAGGAGACTGACACCATGGCCCTTCGCATCGCTCTGGCCGACCTGTGCGACCCGGCGATCCGCGGCCTTCTGGCCACCCATGCCGCGTTCTGCGCGGCGACGAGCCCGCCTGAAAGCTGTCATTTTCTGCCCCTCGAGGGGCTCGACGTCCCCGAGGTCACGGTCTGGGCCGCCTGGGACGGCCCCGAGCTTGCAGGCATCGGCGCGCTGAAGGCGCTCTCGCCCGAAGCGGGCGAGATCAAGTCGATGCACACCGCCGCCGCCCACCGCGGGCAAGGGGTCGGCGCGGCGCTGCTGGCCGCGATCCAGACCGAGGCCCGGGCCCGGGGCTATCTCTCGCTCTGGCTGGAAACCGGCGCGACCGCGCCCTTCGCGGCGGCCCGCGCGCTTTACGAACGGCAGGGCTTCCATCCCTGCGGCCCGTTCGGCGCCTACCGGCTCGACCCGCACAGCGCCTATTACACCAAGTCCCTCGCCCCGAAATCCGTCACCCCGATGGAGGCACGCGCATGAAAGACAGCCTCTTCGCCCGAAACCCCTCGGTGCTGATCTTCCTCGGGCTGCTTGCGGCGTTCGTGGCCGCCGTCACGGTCCTTGGCGAGGGCGTCGGCATGGGCCTGATCTCGACCAGCTTCGTCAAGACGCTGGGCAAGACGCTGTGCCTGTGCCTGATCGCCATCGCGATGGATCTGGTCTGGGGCTATACCGGCATCCTGTCGCTTGGCCATTTCGCCTTCTTCGGCCTTGGCGGCTACATGATCGGCATGTGGCTGATGTATGCCCGGACCGAAACCATCGTCGCCGCCTCGCTGGCCCAGGCCGAAATCCCGCCCACGCCGCAGGAAATCCGCGACGCCATCGGCACCCAGATCTTCGGCGTGGTCGGCGGGTCCGACTTCCCGGCGATCTGGGCCTTCGCCCATTCGCTGCCGCTGCAACTGGCCCTTGTGGTGCTGGTGCCGGGTCTGCTGGCGCTGGTCTTCGGCTGGCTCGCCTTCCGAAGCCGCGTGACAGGCGTCTATCTGTCGATCCTGACCCAGGCGATGACGCTGGCGCTGTCGCTGTATCTGTTCCAGAACGACAGCGGGCTGCGCGGCAATAACGGCCTCTCGGGGCTGCAGAACATCCCCGGCGCCGCGGACGTGCCGCAATCGCTGCTGTCGATCTGGTTCTTCTGGGGGTCGGCCGCCGCACTGGCGCTGGGCTATCTGGTCGCGGCCTTCGTCGTCTCGGGCAAGTTCGGCTCGGTGATCCGGGGCATCCGCGACGACGAGGCCCGGGTGCGGTTCCTTGGCTATTCGGTCGAGTCCTACAAGCTCTTCGTCTTCACCCTGACGGCGGTGATCGCGGGCATCGCGGGCGCGCTGTACTATCCGCAGGCGGGCATCATCAACCCCGCCGAAATGGCGCCCATCGCCTCGATCTACCTGGCGGTCTGGGTCGCCATCGGCGGGCGCGGGCGGCTTTACGGGGCCGTGATCGGCGCGGGCGTCGTGTCGCTTCTGTCGACCTGGTTCACCGGCGGGCAGGTGCCCGACCTGCCGCTGGGGATCTACACGATCAAATGGGTCGACTGGTGGCAGGTGCTGCTGGGCCTCGGCTTCGTTCTGGTCACGCTGTTCGCACCGAAGGGCATCGGCGGGCTTTTCGATCTGGTCTCGGGCCGCCGCGCGCCCGCGCGCCATGGCGCCGATCTTGGCCCCGATACCGGGTCGTTCCGCGAGAAGGAGGCCGAGCAATGACCGCCCTTCTCGAGGTCTCGGGCGTCTCGGTCAGTTTCGACGGGTTCCGCGCCATCAACAACCTCTCGTTCGAGATCGGTCATGCCGAGCTGCGCGCCATCATCGGGCCCAATGGTGCCGGCAAGACCACCTTCATGGACATCGTCACCGGCAAGACCCGCCCCGATAGCGGCCGGGTGCTCTGGGGCGAACGCTCGGTCTCGCTCCTGAAGATGAGCGAAAGCCAGATCGCCCGCGAAGGCGTGGGCCGCAAGTTCCAGCGCCCGACCGTGTTCGAGGACCAGTCGGTTTTCGACAACCTGCTGATGGCGCTGAAGAAGGACCGCGCGCCCTGGAAGGTGCTGGCCTATCGCCAGAGCGCCGAAGACCGCGCCCGGGTGGCCGAGCTGGCCGACGAGATCGGCCTTGGCGACCAGCTTTACCGAAAGTCGGGCGAGCTGAGCCACGGCCAGAAGCAATGGCTGGAAATCGGCATGCTGCTGGCGCAGGAGCCGCGCCTGCTGCTGGTCGACGAGCCCGCCGCCGGGATGACCCTGGCCGAACGCGAGCACACCACCGACCTTCTGAAGGAGGCCGCGAAGACCCGCGCCGTGGTGGTCGTCGAACATGACATGGAGTTCGTGCGGCGGCTCGACTGCAAGGTGACGGTGCTGCATGAGGGGTCGGTCCTGGCCGAGGGCAGTCTCGACCATGTCACCAAGAACCAGCAGGTGATCGATGTCTATCTGGGGCGCTGAGCGATGCTGAAAACAACCGGCCTGACGCTGCATTACGGCGGCTCGCAGATCCTGCACGGCGTCGATATCGAGGCCCGCGCGGGCGAGGTGACCTGCGTCATGGGCACCAATGGCGTCGGCAAGACCAGCCTCCTGAAGGCCATTTCGGGGACCCACCCCCGCTCGGGCGGCCGGATCGAGCTGGACGGTGCCGCCGTCGGCCGGGTCCCGGCCCAGGGCATGGCCCATCGCGGCGTGGGCTACGTGCCGCAGGGGCGGATGATCTTCCCGCTGCTGACCGTGCGCGAGAATCTGGAAACCGGGTTCGCCTGCCTGCCCCGCCCCGACCGCGTCGTGCCGGACGAGATCTATGAACTCTTCCCGGTGCTCGGGGACATGGCGCACCGGCGCGGCGGCGATCTGTCGGGCGGCCAGCAACAGCAACTGGCCATCGCCCGGGCGATGATCACCAAGCCCAAGCTTCTGTTGCTGGACGAACCGACCGAGGGCATCCAGCCCAACATCATCCAGCAGATCGGCCGGGTGATCGAATACCTGCGCGACCAGGGCCGGATGGCCATCGTGCTGGTCGAGCAGTATTTCGAATTCGCCTATGGCCTTGCCGACCGCTTCTACGTGATGGAACGCGGCGCGGTCACGCTGTCGGGCCCCAAGGCCGAGTTGGAAAAGGACCGCCTGATCCGCGCCGTCTCGGTCTGAGACCGGCGGCCCCGCACCGAAAACGCCCCGACCCCGCCCTATTTTCGCCCCGAGTCCCACCTTTTCTGTGACAATCGCCGCAGGGGAAAGGGAAACGGGCATGCTGGGTCTGGTCTTTGTCGGAATGGCCGTCGGGTATGCCTGCGCGGGACTGGCCCTTCTGCTGACGCAGTCCTGGCTGGTGGCCCTCGCGACCCTCTCGCTGACCGGAACCATCGCGGTGCTGGCGGCGGCAGCCCGCCTGTGGATTTCGGACGAGCCCCCGGCCCCGGTCGCGGGCTGAGGCTTATTCTTCCCCCCTCGGCGCCCTGGCGGACCTGCGCATGATCGGGGGGGCGCCGCGCGCGGCGCGAAGTGTGGCACACCGCCCCGAACCGGCCCGAAAAACGTTTCGAATGCGACCGAACCAGAGCCGTTAAGGATCTTGTTAGGGGTTCGCTTCGTAGACCGTATCCGAGGGCACCCCATGCCCAGGTTCCGGAACGGCGTATGGATTCGACGCGTAACTCGTTTCACCGGTTGTTTGGAAACGCCGCAGCCCCCGCGCTCCTGATCGCACCGGACGGGCGGGTCCTGGCTGGCAACCCGGCGATGGCGCTGGCCCTCGGCCAGCCGCACCGCCCGCTTGCCCCGGTCCGGGCCGACGGGCTGGTCTGCGCGCAGGACGCGCCCCGCCTGACCGAAGCCTGCGCGGCGCTGCAGCGGCCCGGCACCGAACGGCTGCGGGCGCGCTTGGGGTTCCGGGCGGCCGACGGAACCGAACGGGTCTTCGACTGTTGCCTGCGCCCGGTCCCCGACGCCACCGGCCGGATCGAGGCGATCGTTCTCGAAGCCGCCGCCCCGGACCGGCCCGCGCTGGCCGACACGCCGCCACCGCGCCCGGCGACCGGCGAGGGCATCCCCCCCGACCATCACGCCCGCGTCCTTCAGATCGCCGCCGAAACCGCCGGAGTGGGTCAGTTCTATTTCGATCTGGAACGGCGCCGGATGTGGGCCACCGACCCCTATTACCGGATGCTCGGCTTCGACCCCGGCGCGGTCGCGCTCGACTCGGCCTGGGTGCGCGCCCGCATCCATCCCGCCGATCTCGATGCGGCGGTGGCGGCCTTCGACCGCCTGGTGGCCGCCGAGGTGCCGCAGATCCGCCTGCGCTACCGGCTGCGCTGCCGCGACAATTCGTGGAAATGGGTCGAGGTCACCGCCCAGAGCTACCGGGCCGAGGATCCGGCCGTGCCCGCCATGATCTGCGGCAGCCTGATCGACATCACCGCGCACAAGGCTGCGGCGGCCGACCTGGCCGAGGCGCTGTCCGAGGCCGAATCCGCCCGTGGGATGCTGCAACGCACCGTGGCGCTGCACCGGGCCGCGACCGAAAGCGGCGGCATCGGCCCCTGGATGCTGGACCCCCAGACGCGGCTCGAAACCCGCAGCGACCATTTCTACCGCATCCTCGGTCTCGAACGCAGCGATCTTGCCGACGCGCAGGACAGCTTTCTGAGCCTCGTGCATCCCGAGGACCGCGCCGCCGCCATCGCCGGGATCGACGACCTGATCGCCGGGCGGCGCGAAAGCTATCATGCCGATTTCCGGGTCCGCCACCGCGACGGCTCGTGGATCTGGTGCGAATCGAGCGCCCGCCCGGTGCGCACCGCAGGCCCGGGCCGCCCGCCGGTGATCTGCGGCAGCCTCAAGGACATCACCGCGCGCAAACGGAACGAACAGCGTCTGGCCGAGGCGCTGGCCGAGGCCGAGGCCTCGCGCAATGCCGCCTGGGAGCGCGAGGAAATGCTGCGCACCTCGGCCTGCTCGGGCGGGATCGGCCATTGGGCGGTCTGCCCGGCCGAACAGACCGGCTGGGCCCCGGCCGAAACCTACCGTCTGCTGAACTACGCGCCCTGGGCCTTTGCCTCGACCGTCGAGAACTGGCACGCGCTGGTCCATCCCGCGGACCGCCCGGGCGCCGTGGCGGCCTTCGACGACATGCTGGCCGGGCGGACCGACACGCTGGTCCACGATCACCGCAAGCGCCATGGCGACGGCAGCTATCACTGGTACCGGTCGGTGGCGCGCAAGATCGACCGCTCGGCCCGCGGGCTGGCCGATCTGATCGCGGGCGCGATGATCCTGATCGACGAGACCAAGGAGCGCGAGCGCATGCTGGCCGAGGCCGCCGCCAGCGCGCGCCAGGCCGGGGCGCTGTTGCAGACCCTCGCCGACAACCTGCCCGGCGCGCTTTACGAGCGGCGGCAGGGGCCGGACGGGCGGATCCGGTTTCCCTACTTCAGCGCCCGCCTGCCCGAGCTGATGGGCGTGACCCGGACAGAGATCTCTGCCGATGGCGAGTGCATCTATGCCCGCATCCACCCCGAGGATCGCGACCGCATCCGCGAACGCCGCCGCGCCGACGATGCCGATGGCGACAAAAGCCGGTTCGAAGACCGGTTCCGGCTGCTGCATCCCCGGCACGGCATGCGCTGGATCCTGGTCTCGGCGGTGCGCTTCCAGGCGCCCGACGGCACCGAAAGCTGGTTCGGCAACCTGATGGACGTGACCGACAACATGGAGGCCGCGACCCGCGCCGCCGATGCCGCCCGGGCCGTGCGCGACGCCCATGAGCGGCTGCGCTCGATCGCCGACAACACCCCCGGCGGGATCTTCGAATACCGCCTGCTGCCCGACGGGCGCAGCGAGTTCCTGTATACCAGCGGCCAGTTCGACGAGCTGGTCGATACGCCGGTGACCCGGGCCGGCCATGCCCGGGCGATGGCCTTCGAGCAGATCGACCCCGAGGATCGCCCGGCCTTCATCGCCAGCATCCACGAAAGCGCCCGGCGGCTCACCGCCTGGCGTCGGCGGTTCCGGATCCGGACGGTCCGGCACGGCCAGCGCTGGCTGTCGGGCTCGGCCACACCCCGGCGCGAGCCCGACGGGTCGGTCTGCTTCACCGGCCTTCTGCTCGACGTGACCCGCGACGTCCAGCGCGAGAACGAACTGAAATCAGCGCATCTGCTGGCCGACAGGATGCGCCGCGAGAACGAGCATCAGGCGATGCATGACGGGCTGACCGGCCTGCCCAACCGCCGCGCCTACGACCAGCAGCTGGCGGCCCGCCTGCGCGGCGCCGCCGAAGGCCGGGGCCCGCGCGACGGGGTGCTGATCCGCATGGATCTGGATCATTTCAAATATGTCAACGACACCCTGGGCCACGAGGCAGGCGACCAGGTGCTGATCCGGGTGGCCGAGGTCCTGCGCTACGCGCTGCGGCCCGCGGATTTCGCCGCGCGGATCGGCGGCGACGAGTTTTCGATCCTGCTCGGGGCCGGGGTCACGCCGGCCCAGGCGCGCGAGGCGGTCGAACGCATCCAGGCGCGGCTGGCCGCACCGCTGATGTATGGCGGGCGGCATTGCCGCTTCGGCGCGAGCTTCGGCATCGCCCATACCGAGGATCTGCGCGAGACCGGGGCCGAGCTGTCGCTGTTCGCCGATGCCGCGCTGTACCGCGCCAAGGAGGCGGGCCGGAACCGGATGGAATTCTTCACCTCCGACCTGCACCAGTCGATCCTGAACGACCGGCGCCTTGCGGCCGAGATCCAGGAGGGGCTCGAGCACGACGAGTTCGTGCCCTTCTTCCAGCCCCAGGTGTCGGCCGAGGACGGGCGTCTGGTGGGCGTCGAGACGCTCTTGCGCTGGCGCCATCCCCACAAGGGGCTGCTGGCGCCCGACGCCTTCATGCATGTGGCCGAACAGCTCAGGATCGTGCCCGAGATCGACCGCATCATGATGCAGAAGGCGCGCGGCGCGCTCGATCGCTGGCAGGCGCAGGGGCTCAGGGTTCCCAAGATCAGCTTCAACGTCAGTTCCGGGCGGATGCATGACCCCGATCTGGTCTCGGGCGCGCTCGACATCGCCGCCACCGACACGCGGGTGACCTTCGAGCTGCTGGAATCGATCCTCGTCGAGGAGGAAAGCGACGCCTTCCGCTTCCATCTCGACAAGATCCGCGAGGCCGGGATCGATATCGAGATCGACGATTTCGGCTCGGGCCATGCCTCGATCATCGGGGTGATGCAGATCCGCCCCTCGGCGCTGAAGATCGACCGCCGCATCGTCTCGCCCGCCGCGCGCGACCCGCAGGCCCGCAACCTCGTGCGCGCCATTGTCGAGATCGCCGAAACGCTGGGCATCGGCACCGTGGCCGAGGGCGTCGAGACCCAGGCCCATGCCGACATCCTGCGCGGCATCGGCTGCAACGTGCTGCAGGGCTATCTGTTCGCCCGCCCGCTGAGCGAGGCCGATCTGGTGACCTACGCGCTGGATCAGACGCGCCAGACCGCCTGACCGGCCGACCGCCTGATCACCGGACGTGCCGTTCGCCGGACGTCCTGTTCGCAAGACTGCCCGGGTGACAGATTGGCGGACCGGCTAGACCCGACCGCCCCGCACCAGTCGCCCCGCACCAGTCGCCCCGGACCAATCGGCCAGACCCGACCGGACCGAACAGACCGGCCCGAACAGACCGGCTTGCCCCGGCCACCCCGGACCCGCTCAGGCCTCGGCCAGCACCGCAGCCAGCGTCGCCGCCGAAAGTGGCACCGGATTGCCCTTCATCGAGGACGAGCCCAGCGCCTCGGCCGCCACCGCCGCGCGGTCCATCTCTGGCAAGGGCGGCAGGCCCGAGGCCGCGATCCAGTTCCCAAACCGGTCCAGAGCCTCCGCGCCCGGCCCGCCGAAGGCCGCGCCGATCCAGTCCAGGACCCGCTCGATCCGGGCGGGATCGCCCCCGGCCCCGTCCAGCGCCGCGCGGTTGGCGCGCAAAACCGGCACCAGCAGCCGCCCGCAGATCGCGCCATGGGCCGCCCCGGTCCGCCCGCCGATCACGCCCGCAAGCCCGTGCACCGCCCCAAGCCCGGCATTGGCCAGCGCCAGCCCGCCGGTGAGGCTGACCCGCGCCATCGCGTCCCGCGCCGCCGGGTCCTCGGCCGTCATCAGCCGCGGCAGCGCCGCCAGCCCCTCGGGGATCGCCGCGGCGCACAGCGCATCGGTCAGGGGCGTCGCGCGGCAGGACAGATAGGGCTCGATCACCTGCACGATGGCGTCGAGCCCCGAGGCCAGCGTCACCGCGCGCGGGCAGCCGTCGGTCAGGGCCGGATCGACCAGCGCCAGACGGGGCAGCATGCGGATGTCGCGCAGGCTGACCTTGCGACCCGCCCCGGGCACCCCGATCACCGCGTTGCGCGTGGCCTCGGACCCGGTGCCCGCCGTGCTGGGCAGGGCCGCCAAGGGCAAGGGCGCGCGCGGCAGCGGCAGGCCCGCGCCCACCACCTCGAGATGGTCGAGCACCGGCCGGTCCGAGGGCACCAGCGCCGCCAGCGCCTTGCCCAGATCGATCACCGCACCGCCGCCGATGGCCACCACCGCCTCGGGCGCGAAGGCCCGCGCCTCGGCCAGCGCCTCCTCAAGCCCCGGCAGATCGGGTTCGCCCCGGCCGCGGATCTGGCAGACCGTGGCGCCCGCCCCGGCCAGATCGGCCGCGAGCCGGTCGGCAAAGGCCACCGACCCGCCGCGCACCAGAAGGATGCGCCGCCCCCAGCCCAGAAGCGCGGGCACCGCCTCGGCCGCCCGGCCCCGGCCGAAAACGATGCGCCCCGGCGCGGCGAAGTCGAAACCCGCCACGCTCAGACCGCCTGAACGGCCGCGACCGCGCGTTTCCAGCGGCCGTAGCGCGCCTCGCGCTCGTCTGCTTCCATCGCCGGGGTGAAGCTCCGGTCCAGCGCCCAGGTCTCGCCGAACTCGGCCATCGCCGGGTAAAGCCCCGCGCGCTGGCCCGCGAGCCAAGCCGCGCCCATCGCCGTCGTCTCCAGCACCTTCGGCCGGTCGACCGGGGCGCCCAGAATGTCGGCCAGGAACTGCATCGCCCAGTCCGACGCGCTCATGCCGCCATCGACGCGCAGCGCGGTATCGCCCTCGGCCGACCAGTCGGCCCGCATCGCCTCCAGCAGGTCGCGGGTCTGGTAGCCGACCGATTCAAGCGCGGCCCGGGCGAATTCGGCAGGCCCCGAATTGCGGGTCAGCCCGAAGACCCCGCCCCGGCAATCGGCGTTCCAGTAGGGCGCGCCGAGGCCCGTGAAGGCGGGCACCAGCACCAGGTCCTGACCGGGATCGGCCCGTTCCGCGAGCCCCTGCGTCTCGGCCGCCGAGCGGATCACCTGCAGCCCGTCGCGCAGCCATTGCACCACCGCGCCCGCGATGAAGATCGAGCCTTCCAGCGCATAGGTCCGCTTGCCGTCCATCTGATAGGCGATGGTGGTCAGCAGCCGGTTCTTCGAGACGACCGGCGCGTCGCCCGTGTTCAGCAGCGCGAAACAGCCGGTGCCATAGGTCGATTTCAGCATGCCGGGCGCGAAACAAGCCTGACCGATGGTCGCCGCCTGCTGGTCGCCCGCGATCCCCAGGATCGGGATCTCGCGGCCGAAAAGATCGGGCCGGGTCATGCCGAAGTCGCTGGCGCAGTCGCGCACCTCGGGCAGCATCGACATCGGGATGTCGAGCATCCGGCACATGTCCTCGGACCAGACCCCCTTGCGGATGTCGAACAGCATCGTGCGCGCCGCGTTGGTGGCGTCGGTCACATGCACCCTGCCCCCGGTCAGCCGCCACACCAGCCAGCTGTCGACGGTGCCGAAGGCCAGTTCGCCCGCCTCGGCCCGGGCCCGCGCGCCCTCGACAGTGTCGAGGATCCATTTGAGCTTGGTGGCCGAGAAATACGGGTCGAGCAGCAGCCCGGTGATCTCGGTCACCTGCGCCGCGCAGCCCTGCTCGCGCAGGTCCCGGCACAGATCGGCGGTGCGGCGGTCCTGCCAGACGATGGCATTATGCACCGGGCGGCCGGTGGTGCGGTCCCAGACCAGCGTCGTCTCGCGCTGGTTGGTGATGCCGATGGCGGCGATATCCTCCGGCCCCAGTCCGGCGCGCTCGATCACCTCGCGGCTGGTCCCCGCGGTCGAGGTCCAGAGATCGTCGGCATCGTGCTCGACCCAGCCGCTGGCCGGGTAATGCTGCTCGAATTCCTCCTGAGCGGTGGCGGTGACGGAAAGATCCGTGCCGAACAGGATGGCCCGGCTCGAGGTCGTGCCCTGATCGATGGCCAGGATATGCTTCATCGCGTTTGCCTCCTTGCGTCCTGCATTCGTTAACCAAGTGCTATCGCCAAACCGGCAGGACAGGAAGAGACAGGGGAAACCCGGCGCCGCGCGCTCAGACGCGACCGTCCGCGCCCGAGAGGAAGACATCGACCGCGAGGTCGATCCGCTCGCGGATGCTGCCGACCTCGTCGGCCACGCCGCAGCCCTTGCACAGCAGGTCTTCCAGCGTGCAGGGCAGCGCCATGTCCAGCAGCAGTTCGGCCGCCTTTCCGGTATCGCTCAGCCGGATCTCGCCGCGCTTGACGGCGCGGTCGAGTTCCTTGCGGATCTCGCGGCGGAAGGTGCGCGGCCCCTCCTCCAGCAGCAATTCGACCAGATCGGAGTCACTGGTCGCCTCGGCAAGGGTCGCGCGCAGCAATTCCAGCGGGGCCGCACAGATGCCCGGCGCCAGATCCGGCCCCAGCAGCCGACGCAGGCGATCCGGCAGCGGCAGCCCCAGATCCGGCGGATCGAGCGGCCGGACCACCCGGACCCGGAGCCGCCGCAGCACCCCCGCGAACAGCGCGGTCCGCCCGTCGAAGACCGCATAAAGCGTCCGCTTCGACATGCCGGCGGCGCCCGCCACCGCGGCCATCGTCGTGCCGGTCAGCCCCTGCTCCAGCAGCACCCGTTCGGCCGCATCCAGAATCACCGTCTCGCGTTCGAGAGCGGTCATCTGCAGCGGGCGGCCCCGCTTTGGTGCATCTTCGCATCGGTTCAAGGCCACTGTCCCTGGATTAAGGTTCCTGTCATATCGGCATTGCAGTTTGATGTTGCAGAAACGCGCGGAAGCAAATACCGAAACTCGCAGGTTTTGTAAATCCGTCCGACAGAATTCCACAGCCCCGAGAGGAGCTCCGCCATGCCGCGATCCTGTCCGCGACCCGTCCGGTCCGTCTTTCCCCTTCTTGCCGTGGTGCTGGCGCTCGGCGCGGCCGCGGCACAGGCGCAGGCCCCCGGAGGCGGCGGCGACCGCCCGCCGCCGGCGGTGACCGTGGTGACGCTGCATGCCAGCGACGTCACGCTCAGAACCCGGCTGCCCGGACGCGTGGTGGCCTCAGGCGTGGCCGAGGTGCGCCCGCAGGTGGCCGGCATCATCATCGACCGGCTCTTCGAGGAAGGCGCCGAGGTCAAACTGGGCGACGCGCTTTATACCATCGACCCGGCCTCCTACGAGGCGCAGGTCGCCGCGGCCAAGGCCTCGGTAGCCCAGGCCCAGGCCAATCTGAAGGCGGCCGAGAAGGACGCGAGCCGGGTAGAGGCGCTGCTCAATCGCAATGTCGCCAGCGAACAGACGGTGGACGACGCGGTCGCCCAGCGCGACTCGGCGGCGGCCGCGCTGCAGGTGGCCGAGGCCCAGCTTCTGACCGCGCAGATCGATCTGGAACGGACGACGATCAAGGCGCCGCTGTCGGGCACGGTCGGCCGGTCGCTGACCACCCGGGGCTCGCTTGTGACCGCCGGTCAGTCCACCCCGCTGGCGGTGATCCGCACGCTCGACCCCGTTTATGTCGACGTGACGATGTCCGCGGCCGAACTGGTGCGCTGGCGCCGCGGACATACCGAGACCGCGCTGGCCGATGCCGATGTATCGGTTCAGCTCAGCCTGCCCGATGGCAGCGCTTATGAATATGAGGGCATGCTGACCGCGGCCGAGCCCCATGTCGACGAACAGACCGGCGTGATCCTGCTCAGGATGAACTTCTCGAACCCCGAGGGGCTGCTGCTGCCCGGCATGTATGTGCAGGCCGAAATGCCCCAGGGCGTCGTGCCGAACGCGATCCTGGTGCCGCAGGAAGCCGTCGGCCGCGACACGCGCGGCCGCCCGACCGCGCTGGTCGTCACCCCCGACAACGTGGTCGAATCCCGCGTCCTGACCGTGCTGCGCGACAGCGGCACGGACTGGATCGTGACCGACGGCGTGGCCGATGGCGACCGGGTGATCGTCGCGGGGCTGCAGAAGGTCCAGCCCGGTGTGCCGGTGACCCCGCAGGAACGCGGCGCCGCGCCCGAGGGCGGCGACGGCCAGAACGACCAGGGCCAGCCGGCCCAAGGCAACTGATCGGCAGGGAACCCAAGTCATGGCCCGTTTCTTCATCGACCGCCCGGTCTTCGCCTGGGTCATCGCGATCCTGATCATGGGGATCGGCCTGCTGTCGATCTCGTCGCTGCCGATCGCGCAGTATCCGCAGATCGCGCCGCCGAACGTGACGGTGTCGGCCACCTATCCCGGCGCCTCGGCCGAGACCGTCGCCAACACCGTGACCCAGGTGATCGAACAGCAGATGACCGGCCTCGACGGGCTGCGCTACATCTCGTCCTCCTCGACCTCGGCCGGAACCTCCTCGATCGATCTGACCTTCGAGACCGGCACCGACCCCGACATCGCCCAGGTGCAGGTCCAGAACAAGCTGTCGCAGGCCACCGCGCTGCTGCCCGACACGGTGCAGCGCCAGGGCGTGACGGTGCGCAAGTCCTCGGCCAGCTTCCTGATGGTGGTCGCGCTGATTTCCAAGGACGGGTCGCTCGAACAGGTCGACCTGTCGGACTACATGGAATCGAACCTCGTCGACGAATTCGCCCGGATCCAGGGCGTGGGCGAGGTCCAGGTCTTCGGCGCGCAATACGCGATGCGGATCTGGCTCGACCCGTCCAAGCTGGCCGCCTATGACATGACGCCCGGGGACGTGGTCTCGGCAGTCTCGGCGGAAAACGCGCAGATCTCGGCCGGCGCCTTCGGCGAACTGCCCGCGCCCGAAGGCCAGCAGCTGAACGCCACGATCACCGCGCAGTCGCTTCTGTCGACGCCCGAGGATTTCGAACAGATCGTGCTGCGCGCCGAAACCGACGGGGGACTTGTTTTACTGAAGGATGTCGCCCGGGTCGAAATCGGTGCCGAGGACTACTCGACCATCGCCAACCGCAACGGCCAGCCCGCGGCGGGCATGGCGATCCGGCTTGCCTCGGGCGCCAACGCGCTCGACACCGCCGAACGGGTCAAGGCGAAGATCGAGGAATTCTCCGAGTTCTTTCCCGAAAACGTCGAATATGTGATCCCCTTCGACACCACCCCCTTCGTGAAGATCTCGATCGAAGAGGTGGTCAAGACGCTGTTCGAGGCGATCATCCTCGTGTTCCTGGTGATGCTGCTGTTCCTGCAGAACATCCGGGCCACGCTGATCCCCACGCTTGCGGTGCCGGTGGTGCTGCTGGGCACGTTCGGCATCCTGTCGATCTTCGGCTATTCGATCAACACGCTGACCATGCTGGCCATGGTGCTGGCCATCGGGCTTCTGGTCGATGACGCCATCGTCGTGGTCGAGAACGTGGAACGGATCATCGAGGAAGAGGGCCTGACGCCGCGCGAGGCCACGCGCAAGTCGATGGGCCAGATCACCGGCGCGCTGGTCGGCATTGCGCTGGTGCTGTCGGCGGTGTTCATTCCGATGGCCTTCTTCGGCGGCTCGACCGGGGTCATCTACCAGCAGTTCTCGGTGACCATCGTCTCGGCAATGGGTCTGTCGGTGCTGGTCGCGCTGACCCTGACGCCCGCGCTTTGCGCCTCGATCCTGCGCTCGAAGGATGCGGTCCACACTCATCGCGGCCCGTTCGGCTGGTTCAACATCTTCTTCGAGAAGCTCGCCGGAGGCTACGGGTCCACCGTGGGCTGGATCGTGCGGCGACCGCTGCGGGTGGGGGTGGTCTATCTCGCGCTGGCCGCGGTGATGGCGCTGCTCTTCGTCCGGACGCCGACCGGCTTTCTGCCCGACGAGGATCAGGGCATCCTCTTCACGCTGGTCCAGGGACCGACCGGTGCCAGCGCCCAGCGCACCGAGGAGGTTGCCAGGCAGATCCAGAACCACTTCCTGACCGCCGAGGCCGACAACGTCGACTCGGTCTTCACGGTCGTCGGCTTCTCCTTCGCAGGCCAGGGGCAGAACATGGGGATCGGCTTCGTCCAGCTCAAGGACTGGGGCGACCGGCAGGACCCGTCGCAAAGCGTGCAGGCCATCGCCGGGCGTGCCTTCGGCGCCTTCAGCCAGATCCAGGACGCGATGGTGTTCCCGATCGTGCCGCCCTCGGTGATCGAGCTTGGCAACGTCTCGGGCTTCGACTTCTACCTGCAGGCCCGCAGCGGCCAGAGCCACGAGGAATTGCTGGCCGCGCGCAACCAGCTGCTGGGCATGGCCGCGCAAAGCCCGCTGATCGGATCGATCCGGCCCAACGGGCTGGAGGATGCGGCCCAGTTCAATCTGGATATAGATTGGCGCGCAGCCGGTGCGATGGGGCTGTCGGCGACCGATGTGGGCAATCTGCTCTCGGTCGCCTGGGCGGGGCAATACGTCAACGATTTCGTCGACCGCGGACGGATCAAGCGGGTCTATGTCCAGGGCGAGCCCGATGCCCGGGCGACGCCCGAGGACATCGAGCTGTGGCGGGTGCGCAACGACTCGGGCGGGCTGGTGCCCTTCTCGAACATCTCGACTGCCAGCTGGGATTTCGGCCCCCAGGGCCTGAACCGCTATAACGGCATGCCCTCGATGCAGCTGCAGGGCTCGCCCGCCGAGGGCGTGACCACCGGCGAGGCCATGGCCGAGATGGAGCGGCTGGCCAGCCAGCTGCCGCCGGGCTTTGCCATCGCCTGGACCGGGCTCTCGCTGGAAGAGCGCGAGTCCGGCAGTCAGGCGCCCTTGCTTTACACGCTGTCGCTGGCGGCGGTGTTTTTGTGCCTCGCCGCGCTTTACGAAAGCTGGGCGATCCCCTTCGCGGTGATGCTGGCCATGCCGATCGGGGTTCTGGGGGCGCTTCTGGGGGCCTGGCTCGGGCATTTCGAGAACGGGGTGTTCTTCCAGGTGGCGCTGCTGACGGTGATCGGCCTGACCGGCAAGAACGCGATCCTGATCGTGGAATTCGCGCGCGACCGGCAGGAGGCGGGCGACAGCCTGTTCGAGGCCATCGTTCAGGCCGCGCAACAGCGGTTCCGCCCGATCATCATGACCTCGATGGCCTTCAGCCTCGGCGTCCTGCCGCTGGTGCTGAGCTCGGGCGCGGGCTCGGGCGGGCGCAACGCCATCGGCTCGGGGGTTCTGGGCGGGACGCTCAGCGCGACCATCCTCGGGGTGCTCTTCGTGCCGCTCTTCTATACCGCGATCCGCAAGATCGCCGGGGGCAAGATGGCCAAGTAGCGGCGCGCCCGCCCCCAGGACAACGAAACGCCCGGCCGCAGGACCGGGCGTTTTTTCATGGGCCGGGAACCGGTCCGACCCGTCCGGTCAGCCGGTGTCGCCGTTGGCCGACCGGCGCCGTTCCAGCCAATCGTCGTAGAAGGTCACCCGGCCCCGGCCCCGGCGCTTGGATTCGTAAAGCGCGATATCGGCTTCCTGCAGCAGCACCTCGGGCGAGGGATGGCGTTGCCGGGTCGCCAGCGCGATTCCGATGCTGGCCGAGATCCGGCATTCGGTCTCCTGCACCTGCATCGGCTGTTCGAGCCGCGCGATCAGCCGCGCGGCATTGTCCGACAGCTTCGCCCTGTCGGTGAAATCGACCATCAGGATCACGAATTCGTCGCCGCCGACCCGCGCCACCACATCGCGGCCGCGGCAATGGCCGCGCAGCACCGCGGCCACCGCCCGCAGCACGGCATCGCCCGCGGCATGGCCATGGCTGTCATTGACCGCCTTGAACAGATCGAGGTCCAGTTGCAAAAGCGCAAAGGGCAGCCCGCTGGCCGAAAGCCGCATCAGCGCCTCGTCGAAGGCGCGCCGGTTGGCCAGCCCGGTCAGCGTGTCGGTCGCGGCCTCCACCTCGGCGGTGACGCGGGCCCCGTTCAGCCGTAGCGCCAGCCGCCGCAATTCGCCCGCGACGGCGGTCTTGGCTTCGTTCAGATACAAGAGCTCGACCGCCAGGTCGGTCGGTGCGAAATCGGACAGGGTCAGGTCGAACCGCCCGACCGCCTCGATCAGCGAGATCCCGAGCGACAGGTTCAACAGCGCCGCCCCGCCGGGCAAGGGCACCACCAGCCCCTTCAGGGCGATCTCGGGCACCGCGTTCAGGGTGAATTTCAGCGCCACCCCCTGCATCCGCAACAGCTCTTCCAGCCGCATCGTCGGGCGCGGCCGGCGCAGGGTCACGACCTCGGTCCAGGGCCGCAGGGTCACCGGCCCTCCGGCCAGCCGCGGCAGGGTCGGCCCGGTGCGGACCACATCGCCGGTGGCGCTGATCCAGACATGCATCGGCATCAGCCGGTCGAGCGAGGCCCCGGGCAAGCCCAGCACGCGGTCGCGCGGCCGGGAATCGAGCGGCAGGTTCATGCCATCGGCCCTTTCAGCGAGAAACTGCGCCCGGCCGAGAAGGACGTGTCGAGCAGGCGCACCCCGAGAAGCCCGCCATCGGGCCGCTCTTCCAGCGGGTCGAGCAGGACCAGCGCGCCGTAATCGTCCGCCATCGCCCGCAACAGGCCCTGCAGGATATAGAAGGCCTCGGGCCAGCCGCCGCGACAGTCGAGCTTGAACCCGTCCGAGACGTCTTCGGCCAGGCGCAGCTCGGGCAGGTCGAGATCGGGCACCGCCAGCCGGGCGCGGTCGGGAAGATCCTCGAGCGAGAACAGGAACTCGAGAAAAGTCTCGCCGCCGAAGCGCAGCAGACGGCGGACCGGTTCCAGCGCGCGATGCGACACGAGATAGGTGCCCAGGTCTTCCAGCAGCATGGCGCGCGGCAGGCAAAGCCGGGCGCTGGCCGCGATCAGAAGCGCATCGGTGGTCTTGTCGTCATAGCTCAGCATCGACTCGAAGGCATGGCGTTCCAGCCCGGCATCGCGCACAATCTCGCCCCACACCTGACGGCCGTAGGTGTCGGCAAGAAAGAAATGAATAGCGCGATTGATCAGCCCGTGCATACGAACTGGCCCACTCCTGGATGATTGGCCTGGGCGATCCTCAGCGCGCCGCCTTAAGAAATGGCAAATGAAACCGAACTGCCGCTGCGGCACCTGGACTTAACGACCGAAAAACAGGGTCCGGCCCTCGACCTCGACCGCGTTCAGGCGCATCGGCCGCAGGTCGTAGCGCCCCGCCAGCAGGGCGTCGATGGCCGCCGCCGCGTCGCGGTAAAGATCGTCGCCGCCGACATAATCGGGACTGCGCATCGAAAAACTGTCGCCATCGGCGAAATAGGCGCGCAGCAAGGGGCCCTCGCCCGGGCCTTGCGCCAGAATGACGATCTCGTCGCCGGGCCGGTCCTGGGAAAGATCGGCCAGCAGCGCGACGCAGGCCGGGTTGCCCTGGGGCGTGCGCGCCTTGCAGGCCTTGCCGATCTGCTGCAGCTCCCAGGGCCGCAGGCTCGACAGGAACCCCTCGGGCAAGGCCGCCCCGGCCGGGCGCACCGGCAGCGTCCGGGCCAGAGCGGCCCGGTCGGCCGCGCTATCCGCGCCGCGCCGCGCCAGTTCGAAATCGGCGCGGGTCTCGGCGGCTTCCAGCGCCGCAAGCTGTTCGGCCAGCTTCGGGTCCCCCCCGGCCCGCTCTGCCAGCCGGTCGAGCGCCGCACGCCCGGCCCGGCCCCAGTCATGGCCCAGAGTCCAGAGATCGAGCCCGTCGGCCGCGACCCGGCCGCTGTCATACCGCGCCAGCTGGTTCGCGGCCGAGATCCGCTGCGGGTCGAACACGGGCGTCAGAAGCGCCGCCGCCAGTGCCGCCGCCGCCAGCGCCATGCCTACATTGACCCGCCGCACCCGGGCCGCCCAGCCCGGCGCCCTGAGCACGGCCCCCGCATGGCCCAGCCCGTAGCCCATCGCCAGCACCGCCAGCGCGGCCGCCAGCAGCCGGTCCGGCGTCGCGCCGTACTGGCGCAGCCGCATCGCGATGGCGATGCCCGCAAGCCCGGCAAGAAACGGCAGCAGCAGCGCCAGAAGCCGCGCGCTCCAGCCGGTCACGGCGCCAAGGCGCAGCCGGTCGTCGGCGGCATCGGCGGCCGACGAGATCAGCGTGACCGATCCGAAGACCATCGCCATCAGGATCGAGGCCGCCGAAAGCCCTCCGAACAGCTGCCCGATCCCCCGCGCCGGAAGCGCTGCCAGAAACACCGCGACCACCGCCAGAACCACCGGCAGCAGCAGCCGGAAGAGGCCCAGCACCAGATCGGGCGAGACGTAATCGGACCGCTCGCCCACCACCGCCAGCGCAACCCCCAGCGTCAGCCCGGTTACCAGATAAGGCACCGCCTCGACATCGAGCAGCCACTCGATGACCCCGATGCCGACCAGCCCGAACAACGCATTCGACAGAAAAAGGATGCCCCAGACCAGGCCGACGAAAAGCCAGGCCGCGGCCATCCGCACCACGATCTGCCAGGCCCGGGTGAACAGCGCCGCATAGTCGAACCAGCGCCCCCCGGGCGACAGCCCCGCGATCGCGAAGGGCGTCGCCAGCACCAGCAGCGCCGCGAAAGCGGGCACCGCCACAGCGTCTCCCAGAAAGGCCGCGACCGTATCGAAGCGGAGGCTCGCCCAGGTCAGCAGCCCCGCCAGCGGCAGCCCCAGACCGGCGGCTGCGCCCAGCGCCCGCCCCGGCCGCAGCGCCCCGACCATCGCCAGCCCCGCCCCGAAGAAGACCGTCCCGAAGGCCGCCAGAAACAGATGCAGCCGGGCGAGCCCCATCGCCGCCATGGGCTGAGGCAGGACGCCGAAGAGGACCCAGGCCGCAAGCCCGGCCAAGGCGCCCAGACCGCCCAGCATCCACCGCCCCGGACTGGCCTCTGCCGCTTCTGCCATCGCTGCCTCCGTTCAGACTGTCGGGCGAGCATAGCGCCGCCCCCTGCCCCCGGCCAGACCGCCGGATGCAGCCCCGCCGGACGCAGCCCCGCCGCTCAGGCGGACCCGGCGCCCAGCCGGTCCAGATAGGCGGGCAAGGCGCCGATATCGGGCAGCACGACGCCCGCAAGATCGCTGAGATCCTCGGCGCAGGCGGTGCCGGTCAGCACCGCGGCGGTCGCGGCGCCCGCGGCGCGCCCGGCGGCCAGATCGAAGCGGCTGTCGCCCACCATGAGCACCTCGGCCGGGCGGCGGCCCGTCGCCTCGGCAAAGGCCAGCACCTGCCCCGGCCCGGGCTTGGCCCCGTGCCCGCTGTCGAATCCCGCGACGAAATCGAAGGCCCGGCGCACGCCCGCCGCCTCGAGCTGGGCCAGCGCCGGGGCCTCGGCATCGTTGGTCGCGACCCCAAGCGCCAGGCCGCGCGCCGCCAGTCCCGACAGCAGCGGCCCCAGATCGACCGCCGGCACCATCGGCGCCTGGGCCGAGGCCTCGGTCAGATAGGCGCCCAGCGCCGCATCGGTCCAGCCCGGCAGATAGGGCCGCATCAACCGCACCACATCGTCGGCCGTGCCCGCGACCACCGGGCTTTCAGGTCGGAACCGCGCCGCGCAAAGATCGAAGCCCAGCGCACCGGCCAGCGCCGCGCGGCGCGCCGGATTGCCGCCCGAAAGCTCGGTCAGAAGATCCAGAGCCCAGCCCGCCCAGCTGCGCTGGAAATCGAAAAGCGTCCCGTCCTTGTCGAAAAGGACTGCCGAAATCTTGCCCATGCCGGTTCCTGTCTGCCCCGGCCCGTTCTGCGGGTCCAAAAGCCCGGCCGCAAGCATTTCCGGACGCAAAAGCAATGAAAAAACCCTGCCGTCAGGTCCAGTGCGGATCGGCACCGCCCGGGAGCCCGGCACGCGCCTTCAGCACCGCCTCGCCCGGCAGGCCCGCGGCCTGACAGAATCGCAGGACCCAGGCATCGTCCAGCAAGATAAAGTCCAGAACCGACGCCAGAAAGTCGGTTTCCGACGCCCGGCTGCGCAGATCTTCAGCGCTCGCTCCGGTTGCCCCAAGGAAAACCGGCAACAGATCGTCGTCGCCGACCAGCCAGGCCAGCGCCTCAAGGGCCACAGTCTCGGCAAAAACTTGCATGGGATCACACTCTGCAGAAGGTTAAAGGGTTTGTTAACGAATACGTCTCAAAGATGAACCCCGAAAACAGAGTAAATGGTTCCCAAACGCCAGTCCCGCGGAGAGCCTTTGCTGTGGAGAGCCAATGTCCCGCCGAATACTGATCGTGGATGACGTAGCGACAAACCGGATCGTGATGAAGGTCCGGCTTCGCAACGCCCATTACCAGGTCCTCCAGGCCAGCGACGGCCGGACGGCCCTTGAGGTGGCGCGCGCCGAACGGCCGGACCTGATCCTGCTGGACATGGGGCTGCCCGACATCGACGGAACCGACCTTTGCCGGATGCTGAAATCCGGCCGCGAGACCGCCTCGATCCCGCTGATCGTGGTGACCGCGGGCCGGGCACCCGAAACCAAGATGCGCGCGCTGGAGGCCGGGGCCGACGAGTTCCTGTCGAAACCGCTGGACGAAATGATCCTGCTGGCGCGGGTGCGCAGCCTGCTCCGGGCGCGGGAAACCGCCGAGGAACTGGCACTCCGGAACGGAACCGAACAGGTTCTGGGCTTCGGCGAGGCAGCCCCCGGCTTTATCCCGCCCGGGCTGGTGGCGCTGATCGCCAGCGACCCGCGCCGGGCGCGGGCCTGGCGCGCGGCGCTGGTGCCGCAGATCTCGGACAGCCTGACGGTGCTCAGCCGGGCCGAGGCGCTGAACCCGCTGCCCGGGGCGCCCAAACCCGATGTCTATGTCGTCGATGCCGATCTGTCGCCCGAGGGCGCCGGGCTGCGGCTGGTCAGCGAATTGCGCGCCCATCCCGTGTCGCGCGATGCCGCAATCCTGATCGTGGTGCCGGAATCGGCGCGCGAGACTGCGGCGATGGCGCTCGATCTTGGGGCCAACGACCTGATCGCCGACCCGATGGACGCGCAGGAACTGGCGCTTCGGATCAAGATGCAGATCCGCCGCAAGACCCAGTCGGACCGGCTGAGGGCGACGCTGGAAGATGGCCTCCGGCTGGCCGTGACCGACCCGCTGACCGGGCTTTTCAACCGCCGCTACGCGCTGCCCCATCTGGCGCGGATCGCCGAACGCGCGGCCGAGACCGGGCGCAGCTTTGCGCTGATGATCCTCGACATCGACCGCTTCAAGCTGGTCAACGACCGCTACGGCCACGGCTCGGGCGACGCGGTGCTGGTCGAGGTGGCGCGGCGGCTGAAAGAGAACCTGCGCGCGGTCGATCTGGTGGCCCGGATCGGCGGCGAGGAATTTCTGGTGGCCCTGCCCGAGACCGACGCCGACCGCGCCTGCACCGCCGCCGAGCGGCTGCGTCAGGCGATCGAATGCCGTCCCGTGGCGCTGCCGGGCGGGGCGGGCGAGATCCGGGTGACGATCAGCGTGGGCGTCGCGCTGGGCGATGGCCGCAGCCTGATGTCCGGCGCGCCCGATATCGAGGCGCAGGTGCGCGGGCTGATGGATCAGGCCGACCGGGCGCTTTACGGCGCCAAGGCCGCCGGGCGCAACACGGTCGAGATGTCGCGAAGCGCCGCCTGAGGCCGCGCGCGCGGGGATGCATGCCGAAAGGCGCGCCGGGCCGAGGCCGAGCCCGGGGTCCCGTGTTGGCTCCGCGCGACCCGGCTCACGACCGGAAGGCTCCGAAACGCCGACGTCTCAGGGATCGGAGGGCGGACCGCCCCGGTCTCTGTCCCTGTGGTCATGGCGCGGGGGACCGCGCCGCAGCACCGCCTCCAGCCGGTCGGCGAAGGCCGCGCGCTCGGCCTGGCTCATCGTTGAGACGCGGTCGAGCATCAATTGCCGCACCAGATCGACATGGGACTGCACCCGCCGCTCCTGCCGGTCGAGCAGGCTCGACACCTGCGCCGCATCGAACGGCTCGGCCCGCAGCGCCGCCAGCAGATCGCGAAAGCTTTGGCGGACCTCGCGCCGTTCCTGCCGGAAGCGCGGCGCCTCGGTGCGCAGCGCCTCGCGGATCGCCGCGCGGTCGGCCTCGTCCAACGCCCGCCCGTAGGGACCAAGCGCCATCATCGCCCCGGCATCGTCGGGACCGCCGCCCGGCCGGTGACCGAGCACGGCGCCGCAGATCAGCCCCAGAAGCAGCACGTTCAGCGCGAGGCTCAGGCCCAGCGCCGGGCGCAGCCAGCTTCGGCGCCGCGGCGCTGCGGATGCGGCAGGATCGGACATGCTCATCCCTCCGTCAGATAGGTGTCGAGACTTGGGACCAGGTCGTTCGGCCCATAGGCCGAACCCAGGATCGTGGCGGTCAGCGTGCCGACATCGCCCGGCCCGGCATAGCCGATCCAGAGCCCGAAAACCCCGGCGGTCGCGACCCCGGCCAGCGCCGGCCAGCCGCCGATCGCGGCGACCAGAACCGCCACCAGCCCGCGCCGTCCCGTCTGCGCCGCGACCGGACGTGCCGCGACCGGACGCGGCGCGGCAGCCTCCGCCGCCGCGATCATCGCGTCGTCCATGATCCGCGCCATCAGCGCCGCCGAGGGCTCGGCCCGCTCGGCGCGGGCGGCCGCGAACAGCGCCTCGATCTCATGGTCGTTCATCCTCGGGTCAGTCATCGTCGAACCCCAATTCCTCGCGCCGCCCGGCCAGAGCCTGGGCCAGCGCCCGCTTGCCCCGCGCGGTCAGGCTTTCGACCGCCTCGGTGCCGATCTCGAGAATGGCGGCGATCTCGGGATTGGAAAGCCCCTCGATATGCCTCAGGATCACCGCCTGCCGCTGACGGTCCGGCAGCCTGGCCAGCGCCGCGTCCAGCGCCGCCACCCGCGCAGCCTGCTGCAGCCGGGTCTCGGCCCCCGGGCTGTCATCGGCCGGTTCCGGCACCTCGTCGAGCGCCGCCCCCCGCCGCCGCCGCAGCCGGTCGGTGCACAGGTTGGTGACGACGCGATAGAGCCAGGTCGTCACCTTGGCTTCGCCCGTCCGCCAGTCGGGCGCGATCCGCCAGAGCCGCAGCATCGCCTCCTGCGCCACGTCCTCGGCCTCGGCCGCGTCGCGCAGAAGCCTGCGCGCATAGGCCAAAACCCAGGGCGCCAATCGCAGCGTCAGCACACGCGCGGCCCGCGCATCGCCCCGGCCGTAGGCCAGAAGCAACGCCTCGTCCGTGTCCTGATCTGCGGCATCGAAGGGCATCTGCATCCTGCCTCTGGCCTACTCCGTGGCACGGCGCGCGGCAAGCGGGCGGGTTCGCCCCGCCCGCGCCGCATCAACGCCTTACTGCGCGGGGGCCTGACGCTGGTCGCGCATGAAGCTGCGGAACTTTTCCAGAGCGGTCTCGAATTCCTCCTGCGTCAGCACGCCGTCGCCATCGGCGTCGATCCGGTTGAACATCATCGCCGGCCCCGGCCGCTGGGCCAGTTCCTCGGGGCTGAGCAGGCCGTCGCCATCGGCATCCATCATGTCGACCAGCCGCTGGGCCCGCTCGGCGCGGTCCTCGGGGCTGAGCGTCGGATCGCCGAAGCCGCCATAGCCCATCGGCCCGGTGCCCTCGAGCCCGCCGAACATGCCGTAGCCGCCGCCCATCGGCCCCGGCCCCTGCGTCCCGGCACCGCGCCCGCCACAGGCCCCGGGCATGCCCATGCCCTGGCCCATACCCGGCCCCATAGCCTGGCCCATTCCCATTCCAGGGCCCATTCCAGGGCCCATTCCGTGGTTCATGCCGCAGCCGCCCTGCATCCCGGCGCCGCGATGCATGCCGTGGCCGCCGGGCATGCCCTGCATTCCCTGGCCGCCGCCACCGGGCTGCATGCCACAGCCCGCCCCGCCCTGACCGCCACCCTGACCGCCGCCCTGACCGACGCCCTGGCCGGCCGCCCGCGCATGACGCCCGGCCGGACCGAGCTTTTGCGCTTCCTCTGCGGAAATCTTGCCGTCGCCGTCGGTATCGAGATCGGCAAAGCGGGTCCGCGCGCGGGCGGTGAATTCCTCAAGCGAGATCGTGCCGTCGTCATTGGCATCCATGCGGTCGAACATCCTGCCCTGACGGCCCGCGCCAGCCCCTGCCCCTGCCCCTGCACTCGCTTCGGCCCCGGCGTCGGTCCCCGGCCCCTGTTGCGCCATCGCCGGCCCGGCCAGCCCCAGGATCGCCGCCGTCCCGATCGCCAGCGCCGCGGTCGACATCTTCGTCACAGTCCATGCCATCTCGGTCTCCTTCGGTCGTTGCTTCCGGACGACCCCGTGCCGCCCGCCTTCCTCGTCTCTTACGGGGCCCGCGCCGGTTTCCGTCGCAGCGCCCCGAGTCGCGCCGCCCGGCGGCGTTTTGCGACATCCCGCCGCAAGGACAGACGGCCATCTTTTTAACCGTTCCATGCTTGACTAGGTTCAGACCAGCGCGCCCGGGGACGGCGTGCGGTTGGGACACACGGAAACAGGACATGATGGGATCTCATGCCAGGCCCC
This sequence comes from Rhodovulum sp. BSW8, assembly GCF_003314725.1. Lineage (NCBI taxonomy): Bacteria > Pseudomonadati > Pseudomonadota > Alphaproteobacteria > Rhodobacterales > Paracoccaceae > Rhodovulum > Rhodovulum sp. BSW8. Next base: position 50,399 of record NZ_QNVX01000049.1, on the reverse strand, counting down.
TTGGTGCGGCCGTTCTGCGCGGCTGGTGCAAGCGCTGCCCGAATTGCGGCGCAGGCCCGATGCTGTCGGACTATCTCACGGTGCGCGAACACTGCCCGGTCTGCATGGAGGAATTGCACCACCATCACTCCGACGACGGCCCGGCCTATCTGACGGTGCTGATCGTGGGCTTGCTGACCGCCCCTCTGGTGGCGGGGGCGGTGACGGCATTCCGGCCCGACCCGCTGGTGCTGACCTCGGTCTTTTCCGTTGGCTGCGTCGCGCTTGCCCTATACCTTCTGCCCCGACTGACAGGAGTAATGGTGGCGCTGCAATGGGCGAAACGGATGCACGGCTTCGGCCATCCGGCGGAATAGACGACCAACCGATCCGCGACGCGGCCACGGTGATCGTGGTGCGCGATGCCGCGACCGGCCCGCGCGTGCTGATGGGCCAGCGCGGCGAAAGTGCTGCCTTCATGCCCAACAAGGTGGTGTTTCCGGGTGGCGCGGTCGACGCGGCCGACCGGGACGTGCCGCTGGCCTGCCCGCTGTCGCCCGCCTGTGCCCGGCGGCTGACGGCCGAGGCCGATCCGGCGCTGGCCGGGGCGCTGGCGGCGGCCGCGATCCGCGAGCTCTGGGAAGAGACCGGGTTGATCCTCGGGCGCCCGGGGGCCTGGCCGGGCCCGGCGCCGAAGGGCTGGCGCGGCTTCGCCGCCTCGGGCCACCTGCCCTCGCCCGAAGGCTTTCACTTCATCTTCCGCGCGATCACCCCGCCGGGGCGGCCGCGCCGGTTCGACGCGCGGTTCTTCCTGGTCGAGGCCGAGGCGCTGGCCAGCGACCCCGACGATTTCTCGCGCGCCGAGGACGAGCTCAGCCAGTTGCAATGGATCCCGCTGGCCGAGGTGCGCCGGTTCAACCTGCCCTTCATCACCGAGGTGGTGCTGGCCGAGGTCAGCCAGCTGATCCGGGGCGGCCTGCCCCCGGCCAGCGTGCCGTTCTTCGACAATCGCGACAGTGTCTCGCGGTTCCAGCGGCTGGCCTGAGCCAGCCCTTGCGTCAGCCCGGTTTCTGCCCGACCGCGCGGCCGATGCCCTCGGGGCGGGGCAGGGTTGCATGGGCGCTGGCGATCTCGGACATCCGGCGGGCGACATCCGGCCCGGGCTCCGAGGCCTGCCGGGTCTCGAGGCTGACATGCACCAGCAGCGCCTCGCCGGTGGCGATCTCGCGGCCGTCCGAGAACAGCCGGTGGAACAGATGCATCTTGCGCCCGCCCGCCCCCAGGCACAGGCTTTCGACCCGAAGCGCGTCGCCGACCCTGGCCTCGGCCAGATGGCGGATATGGGATTCGGCTGTGAAAAAGCTTGCCCCGCCCGCGACATAGGCCGCGTCGCAGCCGACCAGTTCCATCATCCGGTCGGTCGCGTCGGAAAAGACCTGCATGTAGCGCGGCTCGGTCATGTGGCCGTTATAGTCGGTCCAGTCCAGCGGCACGGTCCGCGCCACGGTGCGGATCGGCCCGGCCAGGTCGATCTCGCCGCCGTCGAGGCGCGCATCGAAGCCGCGCAGATGCGCGCCCGCGCCCCAGCCCGCCCATTTCAACGCGCGCAGCACCGCGACCAGGTTCTTGTCGCGCACCTGTTCCAGCTCTTCCAGCGGCCGGTCGCCCGCCTGCGCGCCGGTCTGTTCGGCCACGGTGCGGGCCAGCGCCTCGGTCGCCTCGGGCATCTCGGTCAGATGGGTGCGCGGCAGATCGAGCCCCGGCCCGATCCGCGACACCACCTCGTCGACCCCGGCCGCGCCGCCCGCAAGCAGCGCGGATTCGAACGGCCCCATCTGCGCCCAGTTCAACCCGAAGCCCATCCGCACCGCGTCGTCGATCTCGGCCGTGGTCGCGACCCCGTCATGCACGAGCCACAGCGCCTCGCGCCAGACCGCCTCCATCAGCCGGTCGGCGATATGGCCGTCGATCTCGCGCCGGACCGGAAGGGGCATCATGCCGATGCCGCGCAGCACCTCATGCGCGCGGTCGAGCGCCCAGCCGGGCGTGTCTTCGGCCACGACCAGCTCGACCAGCGGCAGCAGATAGACCGGGTTGAACGGATGCGCGACCAGGATCTGACAGCGCCGGGCGCTTTGCCCGTAAAGCGCGGTGGGCGTGAAACCTGCGGTCGAGGAGGCGATGATCGCCTCGTCGGCCGCGTGCTCCTGCACCTTCTGATAAAGCGTGCGCTTGAGATCGAGCCGCTCGGGCACGCTTTCCTGGATCCAGTCCGCGCCCGACACCGCCTGCGAGATGGTGGCAGCCTGGATCACCGCGCCCTCGGCGGGCAAGGGGCGGTCCGACAGGCCCGGCAGTGCGCGGCGGGCATTGTCCAGCACCGCAGCCACACGCCCGGCCGCCTCGGGGTCGGGGTCGAAGACGCGCACGGTCCAGCCCATCAGGGCAAAGCGCGCGGCCCAGCCCGCACCCACGACCCCGGCGCCCAGTATGGCCACGGCACCGGTCACGGTCTTCCGCCCGTCCTGGCAAGGCCCCGCCCCGGCCCGCGATCCGTCTGAACGTTCATGCATTTCCCCCATCCGCAGCGCCCATAATGTCCCCCCCGCCCGCGGGGGCAAGGGCCGAAGGGAAGGACGCGCGCGATGGATGCCGGCCGTGCCAGAGATGCAACGGACCGGCGAGAGGCGATCGCGTCAGAAGGGCAACGGATAGGCCTTGTGCATCGCCGCGATCTCGGCCTCGACCTCGGGCGACAGGGTGAGGTCGGCCGCGCCCAGCGCGGTTTCCAGCTGCGCGGTCGAGGTGGCGCCTATAATCGGGATCACCGGGAAGGGACGGCTGGCCACGAAGGCGATGGCCATCTGCACCGGATCGAGCCCATGCGCCTTGGCAATCGCCAGATAGCCCGACACCGCCTCCCAGACCCGGGGCGTGATCCGGCCGCCAAGATCGGGGCTGCGCGACCGGCGCGACCCCTCGGGCGTGACATCGCCCGCATATTTGCCGCTGAGAAGGCCCGCGGCCAGCGGGCTGTAGGCCAGCAGCGTGACGTCCTCGTTGACACCGAGTTCGGCCAGATCGGTGTCGTACAGTCGGCAGAGCAGCGAATATTCGTTCTGAAGCGTCTCGGCCCGCGGCAGGCCCTTGTCCTCAGCCAGACGCAGCCATTGCGCCATGCCCCAGGCGCTTTCGTTCGACAGGCCGAAATGGCGGATCTTGCCCGCCTTGACCAGCCCGTCCAGCGTCTCGAGCACCTCGTGCATATGCGCAAGGGTCGCGGCACGGTCCTGATGCGAGGGGTCGTAGCGCCAGTTCTTGCGGAAATGGTAGGACCCGCGGTTCGGCCAGTGCAGCTGGTAAAGGTCGATATAGTCGGTGCGCAGCCGCCGAAGCGACCCCTCGACCGCGGTGATCAGGGACTTGCGGCAGATCGGCTCGCCCTCGCGCACCGCCTTCAGGCCCTCGCCGGTCATCTTGGTGGCGACGATCCAGTCCTTGCGGCGGCCGGTATCCCGGAACCAGTTGCCGATGATCCTTTCGGTGCGCCCGACGGTTTCGGCCAGGACCGGCGCCACCGGATACATCTCGGCGGTGTCCATGAAATGCACGCCCGTCTCATAGGCGAGGTCGATCTGGGCATGGGCCTCGTCCTGGTCGTTCTGGCTGCCCCAGGTCATCGTTCCCAGGCACAGGCAGGACACATCCAGGCCGGTCCGGCCCAGCTTCACTTTTCTCATGGTCTTCTGTTCCTCGTTTCGATCTGGAAGGGAGGGTATCCTGCCGCCCGCCGGGTGCAAGGCGGATTTGGCCGTGATCGGTAGTCCGGAGCGAAAGCGGCAACGCCCCGGCCGCCGGACCGACCCCCGGCACGGGCGCGGCCTCGGCCGCAAGGGCATGGCCGACACGACACCCCCTGTCCCGTCCCGGCCGAACGGACTTTCCGATGGCATGCCGCAGGCCCGGTCCTCCCTGTTCGCGCCGTTACTCTAGCAGATCGGTCCGCTGGCATGCTGGAGAAAACGTGTTGAGAACATATAAAGAACATCATAGAGTTTCGCCATGTCCGGTTCCCCGCTTTCGCTTGCCTCCGAGGCGTTCCGCACGGGCCGCCCCCGCCCGGCGCTGACCGCGCTTGGCGCGCTGTCGCTGCCGCTGGCGCGCGCCCATGAACTGACGGGATCGTCCCGCCATGCGCTGGCCTTGCTGCTGGCCGCCGCGACCGAGGGGCCGGTGCTCTGGATCGTGCCCGCCTGGGCGCCCGGACGGCTTTATCCCGACAGCGTGGCCGAATGGATCGAGCCGGGGCGGCTGATCCAGGCCACGCCCAAGCGGGCCGAAGACCTGCTGTGGTGCATGGAAGAGGCGCTGCGCGCGGGCGTCGTGCCGGTGGTGGTGGCCGAACTGCCCGCGCCGCCGCCGCTGACCCCGGTCCGGCGGCTGCATCTGGCGGCCGAGACCGGCGCAAGCCTCGGCCGCTGCGCGCCGCTGGGGCTGATCCTCTCGACCGGGTCGGGTGGCGCCGCCGGGGTCGAGACCCGCTGGCACATGGCCTCGCGCCACGGCCCCGGCGTCACCGCCTGGCATCTGGAACGCCGCCGCGCCCGGCTGGACCCGCCCCGCGCCTGGCGGCTGAGCCGGGACGCGGACGGCCGCCTGTCGCTGGACCCCGCCCTGCTGGAGCCCGAAACGGCTGGCGCCTGACTCTACGGATGCCCGACTCTGCGGATGCCTGTGTCTGCTGATGCCTGTGTCTGCGGATGCCTGTGCGCGCGTGTCCCCCTGCGACCCGAGCGCACCCCGGCTTGCGCCGCCCTGCCCCGGTCCCGATCTCGACCGGGGATCGCGCGCAACCGGAGGAAAGAAAATGGAAATCCGCTTCGACGGGAAAATCGCTCTGGTCACCGGCGGCAGCACCGGGATCGGCGCCGCCATCGCCTGCGAGCTGGCCGCCTCGGGGGCCACGGTCTGCCTGGCCGCGCGCACGGCCTCGAAGCTGACGCCGGTGGTCGACCGGATCGCCGCGGCGGGCGGCAAGGCCTATGCCATGCCCTGCGACGTGTCCGATCCGGGCGCCGTCGAGGCGCTGGTCGCGCGTACCGTCGAGACCACCGGCGGGCTGCACCTGCTGGTCAACAATGCCGGCATCTCGGGGCCCTCGGCCGATATCGGGGCCTATCCGCTGGACGGCTGGCGCGAGGTCATCGACACCAACCTCAACGGGGTCTTCTACGGCCTGCGCTTCGGCCTGCCCGCGATCGAGTCCTCGGGCGGCGGCGCCGTGGTCAACATGAGCTCGATCCTTGGCAGCGTCGGCATGGCCACGGCCCCCGCCTATGTCGCGGCCAAGCACGCGCTGCTGGGCCTGACGAAATCGGCGGCTCTGGCCTATGCAACGCGCGGCATCCGCATCAACGCGGTCGGCCCCGCCTTCGTCCGGACGCCGATGATCGATGACGGGCTCGACGCCGAGACCCAGGCCCGGGTGACGGCACTGCATCCGGTCGGGCGGATGGGCCGGTCGGACGAGATTTCGGGGCTGGTGGCCTTCCTTCTGTCGGACCGCGCGAGCTTTGTCACCGGCAGCTATCACCTGGCCGATGGCGGATATACCGCGCAATAGGGCCCCAAAGGCCGCGCCAGAGCCCCACGAGGCTCTGGCCCTCGGGCGCATGGCGCGATAAACGGGCCTCAAGATCCGGCAAGAAGGCAACGGCAGATGGCACGCATCCTGATCACCTCGGCGATCCCCTATATCAACGGGATCAAGCACCTGGGCAACCTCGTCGGCAGCCAGCTTCCGGCCGATCTTTACGCCCGCTACTGCCGCGCCCGCGGCCATGAGGTCCTGTTCCTCTGCGCCACCGACGAACATGGCACCCCCGCCGAACTGGCCGCGGCCAAGGCCGGCAAGCCGGTGGCGGACTACTGCGCCGAGATGCACGAGGTGCAGGCGGATCTGGCGCGCGGCTTCCGGCTGTCCTTCGACCATTTCGGCCGCTCGTCGAGCCCGCAGAACCACAGGCTGACCCAGTATTTCGCAGGCCGTCTGGCCGAGAACGGGCTGATCGAGGAAGTCAGCGAACGTCAGGTCTATTCCAATGCCGACGGTCGCTTCCTGCCCGACCGCTATATCGAGGGCACCTGCCCCAATTGCGGCTACGAGAAGGCGCGCGGCGACCAGTGCGAGAACTGCACCAAGCAGCTTGACCCGACCGACCTGATCAACCCGCGCTCGGCGATCTCGGGGTCCACCGATCTGGAGGTGCGCGAGACCAAGCACCTGTATCTCAAGCAGCGCTCGCTGAGGGGCGATCTCGAGGCCTGGATCGACAGCAAGACCGACTGGCCGGTGCTGACCACCTCGATCGCGAAGAAATGGCTGAATGACGGCGACGGGCTGCAGGACCGCGGCATCACCCGCGATCTGAACTGGGGCATCCCGGTGAAGAAGGGCGAGGCAGACTGGCCCGGCATGGAGGGCAAGGTCTTCTATGTCTGGTTCGATGCCCCCATCGAATATATCGCGGCCTCGGCCGAATGGGCCGAGAAGAACGGCCGCCCCGAGGCCGACTGGCGGCGCTGGTGGCGGCTCGACGAGGGCGCCGGGGACGTGCGCTATGTCCAGTTCATGGGCAAGGACAACGTGCCCTTCCATACGCTGAGCTTCCCGGCGACGATCATGGGCTCGCGCGATCCCTGGAAGCTGGTCGACTACATCAAGTCCTTCAACTACCTGAACTACGATGGCGGCCAGTTCTCGACCAGCCAGGGGCGTGGCGTGTTCATGGATCAGGCGCTGTCGATCCTGCCTGCCGATTACTGGCGCTGGTGGCTGCTGTCGCACGCCCCCGAAAGCTCGGACAGCGAATTCACCTGGGAGAATTTCCAGGCCTCCGTGAACAAGGACCTGGCCGACGTTCTGGGCAATTTTGTCAGCCGCGTGACCAAGTTCTGCCGGTCGAAATTCGGCGAGGTGGTGCCCGAGGGCGGCAGCTATGGCGACCGCGAGCAGGAACTGAACGACGATCTCTATATCCGCATCCGCGCCTATGACGCGCATATGGAGGCGATGGAGATCCGCAAGGCCGCGGCCGAGCTGCGCGCGATCTGGGTCGCGGGCAACGAATACCTGCAATCGGCCGCGCCCTGGTCGGTCTACAAGGAAGATCCCGATCAGGCGGCGGCGATCATCCGCTTTTCGCTGAACCTGATCCGGCTTTACGCGGTGCTGTCCGCACCCTTCATCCCCGATGCCGCGAAGGCGATGATGGACGCGATGGGCTGCGAGGACGACACCTGGCCCGCCCAGATGACCCATGCGATGGAGCGGCTCGCCCCCGGTCAGGCCTTCACCACCCCCGAGATGCTGTTCCGCAAGATCTCGGACGAAGAGCGCGAGGACTGGCAGGCGCGCTTTGCCGGCCAGCGCGGCTGACCCCGGCGGCCCGCCCCTGGGCCAGCGTCTGAAGATGGGTATTTGAGCCAAGAAGAAGGGACCGTCGGGTCCCTTTCCCCTATCGGGACGGTTCGGCCCACTTGAGCGTTTTCAGGACGGGCAGGCTCTGGTTCAGTTCGGACAGAGGCGCCGCACCAGGCGACTCGTCTGTCCGGAGGGGCCCATGTCTCGTCTCATCCCCCGTGCTCCGGGCGCGGTCCGGCCCATGGTCGACCGCGGCGAGGGCGTCTATCTCATCGACCGGAGCGGCAAGCGCTATCTCGATGCCTCGGGCGGGGCTGCGGTCTCGTGCCTTGGCCATTCCGACCCGGCGGTCATCGCCGCGATCAAGGCCCAGCTCGACCGGGTCGCTTTCGCCCATACCGGCTTTTTCACCTCGGAGCCCGCCGAGCGGCTGGCCGATCTGCTGATCGCCCATGCGCCTGCGGGGATCGACCGGGTCTGTCTGGTCTCGGGCGGGTCCGAGGCGATGGAGGCGGCGCTGAAGCTCGCGCGGCAATACATGCTGGAAACCGGCCAGCCCGGGCGCCACCGGGTGATTGCCCGGCGCCAGAGCTATCACGGCACCACGCTGGGGGCGCTGGCGACGGGCGGCAACGCTGGACGGCGCGCGGCCTTCGCGCCCCTGCTGGTCGAGACCACCCATATCGCACCCTGTTATGCCTATCGCGGCCGGGCCGAGGGAGAAAGCGACGAGGCCTATGGGCTGCGCGTGGCGGACGAGCTGGACACCGAGATCGAGCGGCTCGGCCCCGAGACGGTGATGGCCTTCGTCGCCGAGCCGGTCGTGGGCGCGACGCTGGGCGCGGTTCCGGCGGTTCCGGGCTATTTCCGCCGCATCCGCGAGATCTGCGACCGCCACGGGGTGCTGCTGATCCTCGACGAGGTGATGTGCGGCATGGGCCGGACAGGGACGCTTTTCGCCTGCGAACAGGACGGCATCGCCCCCGACATCGCCGCCATCGCCAAGGGGCTGGGGGCGGGCTATCAGCCGGTGGGCGCGATGCTGTGTACCGGTCGCATCCATGACGCCATCGAGGCGGGCAGCGGCTTCTTCCAGCACGGCCATACCTATATGGGCCATCCGACCGTCGCCGCCGCGGCGCTGGCGGTGCTGACCCGGTTGACCCGGGACGGACTGGTCGACCGGGCGCGGATCATGGGCGACAGGCTCGACGCGGCCCTGCGCGCGGCCTTCGCCGAGCATCCCCATATCGGCGACATTCGCGGGCGCGGGCTTCTCCTCGGGCTCGAACTGGTCGCGGACCGCGCCAGCCGCCGCCCCTTTGCGCCAGACCTTCGGGTCCATGCGCGGCTGAAGGCCGCCGCCTTCGAGGCCGGGCTGCTCTGCTATCCGATGGGCGGCACGGTCGACGGGCGGCGGGGCGATCATGTGCTGCTGGCCCCGCCCTTCATCCTGGACGACACCCATGTATCGGAGATCGCGGATAAGTTGAAATCGGCCCTGACAGCGGCGCTGTGACCCGCCGCGCCGGGACCCCTGTCCCAAAGACGAGCTTGAAATCCGGCGCATTCTGATCTTCACCGGAAGGCAGAGAAAAGAACGGGATGGCAAAGCCGCCCGATAACGGACACCGGTCCGACACCCAACAACAGGAGACCACCCGATGCCCGGCCAGATGAGTTTCGACGCGTTGAAGAGGGCCGTGGCCGAGGGCGGGATCGACACGGTTCTGGTTTGCCTGATCGACATGCAGGGTCGGCTGATGGGCAAGCGCTTCGTCGCGCAGCATTTCGTCGACAGCGCCTGGGAAGAGACCCATTGCTGCAACTACCTGCTGGCCACCGATCTGGAAATGGCAACGCCCGACGGCTATGCCTCGACCTCCTGGCGCGCGGGCTATGGCGACTACGTGATGAAGCCCGACCTCGACACGATCCGCCCGGTGCCCTGGCTGGACGGGACGGCGCTGGTGCTGTGCGACCTGCTCGATCATCACAGCCACGACCCCGTGCCCCATGCGCCCCGCCAGGTGCTGAAAACGCAGGTCGCGCGGGCCGAGGCGATGGGCCTGACCCCGGTCATGGCGACCGAGCTTGAATTCTTCCTCTTCGAGAAGAGCCTGCGCGAGATCGCGGCCTCGGGCTTTCGCGACCTGACGCCGATCAGCGCCTATAACGAGGACTACAACATCTTCCAGACCACCAAGGAAGAGGCGGTGATGCGGCCCCTGCGCAACCATCTGTGGGCCGCGGGCATCCCGGTCGAGAACTCGAAGGGCGAGGCCGAGGCCGGGCAGGAAGAGCTGAACATCAAGTACGGCCCGGCCCTGCTGGCGGCCGATTACCACACCATCGCCAAGCACGCGACCAAGGAGATCGCCTGGGCCCAGGGGCATGCCGTGACCTTCCTGCCGAAATGGCACAAGGACCGGGTCGGCAGCGCCGCCCATGTGCACCAGTCGCTGTGGAAGGACGGCCGGAACGCGTTTTTCGAGAAGGGCGCCGATCACGGCATGTCCGGGCTGATGCGCCAGTACGTGGCGGGCCAGATCAGATATGCCGCCGATCTGACCGTGTTCCTCGCGCCCTACGTCAACAGCTACAAGCGCTTCGTCAAGGGCACCTTCGCGCCGACGAAGACGGTCTGGTCGGTCGACAATCGCACCGCCGGGTTCCGGCTGTGCGGCGAGAACACCCCCGGCGTGCGGATCGAATGCCGGATCGCCGGGTCCGACATCAACCCCTATCTGGCGCTGGCAGCCCTGCTGGCCGCCGGGCTCAGGGGCATCGAGGAAAAGCTGGACCTGGCCCCGCCCACCCGGGGCGACATCTACGAAAGCGCCGACGTGCCGGAAATTCCGCGCACCCTGCGCGAGGCGACGGAAACGCTCCGCGCCTCGGCCATGCTGCGCGCGGCGATGGGCGATTTCGTCGTCGACCACTACACCCGCGCCGCCGAGGTCGAACAGGAAGCCTTCGACATGGCGGTGACCGACTGGGAACTCGCCCGCGGCTTCGAGCGCGCCTGATGCGCCCGGACCGCCTCCAACGAAGATCGGCCCTTGGCGCGGACAGGCGCCGCACGGGCCCGGACCTTTCACAACGGAAGACCCTCCGATGACCACATTGACCTGCATCTCTCCCATCGACGGATCGGTTCTGGCCGAACGCCAGGCGCTCGCGCCCGAAGCCGCCCGCGCCGCTGTGGCGCGCGCCCGCGCAGCCCAGGCCGCCTGGGCCGCGCGGCCGCTGGCCGAACGCATCGACCTGGTTCTGAAAGGCGTCGCCAATGTCGGCGCGATGAACGACGCCATCGTGCCCGAACTCGCGCGCCAGATGGGCCGGCCCGTCCGCTATGGCGGCGAATTCCGCGGCTTCGAAGAGCGCGCGAAATACATGGCCCGGATCGCCGAGACCGCGCTTGCGCCGATCGAGGCCGAGGACAGCGGCAGCTTCAGGCGCTATGTCGCCCGCGATCCGCATGGCGTGGTACTGGTGATCGCGCCCTGGAACTATCCCTACATGACCGCGATCAACACCGTCGCGCCTGCGCTGATCGCGGGCAACACGGTGATGCTGAAACACGCGACCCAGACGCTTCTGGTCGGCGAACGGATGGCGCGCGCCTTCCACGAGGCGGGCGTGCCCGAGGACGTCTTCATGAACGTCTTCCTCGATCACGACACCACCTCGGCGCTGATCGCCGAACGCGCCTTCGGCTTCGTCAACTTCACCGGCTCGGTCGGCGGCGGGCGCGCCATCGAGCGCGCGGCGGCCGGCACCTTCACGCCGCTGGGGCTGGAACTGGGCGGCAAGGACCCGGGCTATGTGATGGAGGACTGCAATCTCGACATGGCGGTCGAGGTGCTGATCGACGGGGCGATGTACAATTCGGGCCAGTGCTGCTGCGGGATCGAGCGGATCTACGTGGCCGAAAGCCTTTACGACAGCTTCGTCGAGAAGGCGGTGAAACTGGTCGAGGGCTACCGGCTGGGCGACCCGCTCGACCCCGAGACTACCATCGGCCCGATGGCGCAGGCGCGCTTTGCCGATCTGGTCCGCGCCCAGACCTCCGAAGCCGTGGCCGCAGGCGCGACGGCGATGATCGACCCCGCGCTGTTCCCGCAGGATGGCGGCACCTACCTGATGCCGCAGATCCTGACCGGCGTGACCCACGAAATGCGGGTGATGCGCGAGGAAAGCTTCGGCCCCGTGGTCGGCATCATGCCGGTGAAGGACGACGACGAGGCGATCCGGCTGATGAATGACAGCGATTACGGGCTGACCTGTTCGCTCTGGACGGCGGATGTGGCGCGGGCCGAGCGGATCGGCCGGCAGATCGAGACCGGCACCGTCTTCCTGAACCGCGCCGACTATCTCGACCCCGCGCTGTGCTGGACCGGCTGCAAGGATACCGGGCGCGGCGGCGGGCTGTCGGTGATCGGCTTCCACAACCTGACCCGTCCGAAATCCTATCACCTGAGGAAACTCTGAATGACGCCGAACGCCAACTGGTCCTATCCCACCGCCATCCGCTTCGGCGCAGGCCGCATCGCCGAACTGCCCGCGGCCTGCGCCGCGGCGGGGCTGACCCGGCCGCTCTTGGTGACCGACAAGGGGCTTGCGGGGCTGCCGATCACCGCCCGCGCGCTGGACATCCTCGACGCCGCGGGGCTGGGCCGCGCGGTCTTTGCCGAGGTCGACGCGAACCCGACCGAGCTGAACCTCGCGCTCGGGCTCGAGGCCTACAGGGCCGGGGGCCATGACGGGGTGATCGCCTTCGGCGGCGGCTCGGGGCTCGATCTGGGCAAGATGGTCGCCTTCATGGCAGGCCAGACCCGCCCGGTCTGGGATTTCGAGGATATCGGCGACTGGTGGACCCGCGCCGATGCCGATGCCATCGCCCCCATCGTGGCGGTGCCGACCACGGCGGGCACCGGGTCCGAGGTCGGCCGCGCCAGCGTGCTGACCAATTCCGAAACCCACGAGAAGAAGATCATCTTCCACCCGAAGGTGCTGCCCAGCGTCGTGATCTGCGACCCCGAGCTGACCGTCGGCATGCCGAAAGCGATCACCGCGGGCACCGGCATGGATGCCTTCGCCCATTGCCTCGAGGCCTATTGCTCGCCGCATTACCACCCGATGTCGCAGGGCATCGCGCTGGAGGGGCTGCGCCTCGTGACCGAGTACCTGCCCCGCGCCTATGCCGACGGCACCGATCTGGAGGCCCGCGCGCAGATGATGTCGGCCGCGATGATGGGCGCGGTCGCCTTCCAGAAGGGGCTGGGCGCGATCCATGCGATCTCGCATCCCATCGGCGCGGTGCACAACACCCATCACGGCACCACCAACGCGACCGTAATGCAGCCCGTCCTGCGGATGAACCGCCCCGCCATCGAGGACCGTCTGGCCCGCGCCGCCGCCTATCTGGGCATCGGCAGCGATTTCGACGCCTTCTATGCGCTGGTCGGCCGTCTGAATGCCGAACTTGGCATCCCCGCCAACCTGACCGCGCTGGGGGTGACCGACCCCGATCTCGATGCGCTGACCGCCTCGGCACTGAAGGACCCCTCGACCGGCGGCAATCCGGTCGAGATGACGGAAGAGAACACGCGCCGTCTGTTGGAGGACTGCCTCTGAAACGGGCAGACGCGCCCTGAAAGACACCGGCGGGCGGCGCAAACCCGGCCGCCGGAGACCAGGAATGGACCCCAAAGCGCACGCGGGACAACACTCGCGGCAGGATGACGGGGCAACAGGGAAATGGTGACGGCATGACAGCCACAAGGATCGGCGCGCCCGCGCGAAAGGCGGCGCCATGACCGGGTTCATGCGCGGCTATGTGCGCACGGTCGACGGGGTGAACTATCATATCGGCCGGGTGATGATGTACGGGATCTTCGTGATGATGGGGATCCTGCTGTGGTCCTCGATCTCGAAGACCTTCTTCCTGCCCTCGCTCTGGACGCTGGAAATGGCCCAGTTCGCGATGGTCGCCTATTACATCATGGGCGGGCCCTATTCGATCCAGCTTGGATCGAACGTGCGGATGGACCTGTTCTACGGCCGCTGGTCGGTGCAGACGCGGGCCTGGGTCGACAGCTTTACCGTGCTCTTCCTGATCTTCTTCCTGGGCGTGCTGCTTTATGGCGGCATCGACAGCCTGATCTACGCGATCCAGTACAACGAGCGCAGCCCGACCGCCTGGCGCCCGGTGCTCTGGCCGATCAAGTCGGTCATGTGCCTCGGCCTCTTCCTGATGATCCTGCAGGCCGTCTCCGAGCTGTTCAAGGACATCGCCCATATCCGCGGCGAGGAGCTTTAGGCCATGTCCTACGAGATGATCGCGATCCTGATGTTCGCCTCGATGATGCTGATGCTGATGACCGGACAACGGGTCTTCGGCGCCATCGGGGCGGTGGCGGCGGTGGCGGCGCTGGCGCTGTGGGGGACGGGCGGGTCGGTGATCCCGTTCTCGGCCAGCATGAAGCTGATGAAATGGTATCCGCTGCTGACCCTGCCGATGTTCATCTTCATGGGCTATGTGCTGTCCGAAAGCCGCATCGCCGACGATCTTTACAAGATGTTCCATGTCTGGATGGGGCCGGTGCCGGGCGGGCTGGCCATCGGCACCATCGGGCTGATGGTGCTGATCTCGGCGATGAACGGGCTGTCGGTCGCGGGCATGGCCATCGGCGCGACCATCGCGCTGCCGGAACTGCTGAGGCGCGGCTATGACAAGCGGATGGTCACGGGGGTGATCCAGGCCGGATCCTCGCTGGGCATTCTGGTGCCGCCCTCGGTGGTGCTGGTGCTGTATGCCATGATCGCGCGCCAGCCGGTCGGTCAGCTCTGGCTGGCGGGCATCCTGCCGGGGCTGCTGATGGCCGGGCTCTTCATCCTCTATATCTACCTGCGCTGCCGGATCTCGCCCGCGCTGGGGCCGGTCCTGCCGCCCGGGGAACGCGCCGGGATCGCCTTCGCCGAGAAAGTCCGGCTGTTGGGCGCGGGCGTGCTGCCGCTGGTGATCTTTGCCACGATGATGGTGCCCTTCGTCAACGGCTGGACCTCGCTTGTGGAAAGCTCGGCCATCGGCGCGCTGGCGGCCTTCGCCGCGGCGGTGCTGAAGGGGCGGATGACCCGCGCGGTGTTCGAAACCTCGGTGCGCCAGACGCTGGCGGTGTCCTGCATGTTCATGTGGATCATCGTCGCCGCCATGGCCTTCGGCGCGGTCTTCGACGGGCTGGGCGCGGTCAAGGCGATCGAGAGCCTGTTTACCGAAAAGCTGGGCCTCGACCCCTGGATGATCCTGATCCTGATGCAGCTGAGCTTCATCCTGATGGGGACCTTCCTCGACGATACCGCGATGCTGGTGATCGTGGCGCCGCTTTACATCCCGCTGGTCAAGGCGCTGGGGTTCGACCTGATCTGGTACGGGGTGCTTTACACCATCACCACCCAGATCGCCTACATGACACCGCCCTTCGGCTATAACCTCTTCCTGATGAAGGCGATGGCCCCGAAAGAGATCGGGCTGAAGGACATCTACGCCTCGATCGTGCCCTTCGTCATGGTGATGATCGCGGCGCTGGCCATCGTCATGGCCTTTCCGCAGATCGCGCTCTGGCTGCCGCATCAGGTCTACGGCCTCTGAAGACGGCCCTTAAAAAAACGGAGCCCCGGGTCGCGGGGCCCGGAAAACCGGGGGCAAAAGCCCTCTGCCAACAAGGAGAGAAGACGATGACCACAAGACGCAAGTTCCTGGCCTCTGCCGGGGTCGGAGCCGCCGCCGCCGGTCTGGCCGCCCCGGCGCTCGCCCAGTCCAAGATCCGCTGGCGGATGCAGACCTATGCGGGCGTCGCCCTGGCCGATCACGTGATCCGGCCCGCCATCGAGAGCTTCAACAAGATCGCCGGCGACGAGATGGAGATCGAGCTGTTCACCGCCGACCAGCTTGTCCCCACAGGCGAGCTGTTCCGCGCCATGCAGCAGGGCACCATCGACGCGGTGCAGTCCGACGACGATTCCATGGCCTCGCCGACCGAGGTCACCGTCTTCGGCGGCTATTTCCCCTTCGCCTCGCGCTATTCGCTGGATGTGCCGGTGCTGTTCAACCAGTACGGCCTGAACGAGATCTGGGGCGCCGAATATGAAAAGGTCGGCGTCAAGCATATCTCGGCCGGGTCCTGGGACCCCTGCAACTTCGCCACGATCAGCCCGATCCGGTCGCTTGACGATCTGAAGGGCAAGCGCGTCTTCACCTTCCCGACCGCAGGCCGGTTCCTCGCGCAGTTCGGCGTGGTGCCGGTGACCCTGCCCTATGAGGATGTCGAGGTCGCGATGCAGACCGGCGAGCTGGACGGCGTCGCCTGGTCGGGCATCACCGAGGATTACACCGTGGGCTGGGCCGGGCCTGCCAAGTACTTCCTGACCAACAATATCTCGGGCGCCTGGATCGGCCATTTCTTCGCCAACATGGACCGCTGGAACGAGGTGCCGGAACGGCTGCAGGAGCTGCTGCGGGTCTGCATGGACCAGTCGCATTACTACCGTCAGTGGTGGTACTGGGGCGGCGAGGCGCGGCTGCGCGTCGAGGGCACCAAGATGGAACTGACCTCGATCCCCGACGAGGACTGGGACAAGGTCGAGACCGCCGCCCGGACCTTCTGGGACGAGATTGCCGAGGAATCCGAGACCAAGGCCAGGATCGTCGGCATCTTCAAGAAATACAACGAAGACATGCAGAAGGCGGGCCGACCCTACCGCTATACCAGGGCCTGACCGCAAAAAGGGGCGCCCGTTGCCGGGCGCCCCGCCGCCTGCGGACGGTCCCCACCCTGCGCGACCGCCGCCCATGGCGAACCGGCATCGCACAAGACCGTCCGCGGGCGGTACCCCCTGCCCCCAGATCCGTTTTCCTGCCCCGCCCCCGGCGGGACCGGCGGGACCGGCGTGAAAAGGCGTGCTCCGGCCGCGCCGCAACGGGCGACCAAACCCGGCCGCGGCGCCTGACGGTCCCCGCTCCCCCCGCCCGGCCGGTGCCGGTCTGGCAATGCGGAGCCGCCGGGGCCGCAAGGCGCGCCGGTGGCCGGAGGCGGGATGCGCAAGTCGTGCCGTCGGACGAAAAACCTGACATTGGACCTCGTCACCAACCCCCAGGCACTGCGCATCCGCCCCCGCCTCCGGTCTCCGGCGGCAGGACGCCGCCGGAGCACGCGAGCCACCTTTCGCCCGCTCCCCCCTTTGGAGCGTCCGAAAGGCTGGCCTGTGCCGAGGGTGCGAGGGAGGATCTCGACACAGGTATCCGGCGTCAGGCGCGCATGCCCGCCGCCCGGATCAGGGCTGCCACCGTCGTGACCGGTTCGCCCGCCGGCCGGACCCCGTCGCGGGGATGCCAGCGGCCGTGATCCGACCCCAGATGGTGCCAGTAACTGTCGGGATCGCAGACACACAGCCCCACCAGGGTCTCGGCCACGATCCGGCTGCCCAGCGGGCCCAGACGGCGCCCGCCGGTCCGCGCTTCGGCCTCGCGCAGGATGTAATACCAAAGCGGCGTCGCCTCGATCATCCCGGCCCGCGCCAGCACCCCGCCGCCGGGGCCCTCGGCCAGCTCGGCCGCGCTCAGCGGCGCGATCCGCACCCCAAGCCGCGCCATCCCGCGCAGGCAGTCCTGCCCCGAGGCCAGGTTCAGCCGCAGCCCCCGGCGCAACGTGCGCTCGGCCAGCTGGCGCATCCGCCCGTGCAGCCCCGGCGGCTCGTCATGCAGGCACAGCAGATCCGGCGTGATCCGGGTGTTGATGCCGCGCGCATGGCGGTCGGGACGGGTGCCGCTTTCATCGGTCAGGCGCGAGAAATCCATCCGCCCCGGCGCCCGCCGCCATCCCGGCGGCCCGGCGACGGATGCCGCGCCGCAGCCAAAGCCATGGCGCGCCGACCAGTCATAGCTCGGCCGGGCCATGGTCTCGCCCAGACGGATGGCGGCGGCCTGGAACTCGAAGGGCAGCGGCAGCCGCCCCTCGGGCAGCCCGGGACAGCGCTGCAGCAGATCGCAATAGACCGGCGCCTCTTCGGCCATGACCGCGTCCAGAACCTCGGGCAAACAGATCCGGCGCAGGTAGTCGTTGACCACAAGCCACTGGAAGTGCTTGCGCACCTCGTCCCGGGCGAAGTCGAAGGCGGCATCGCCCGCCTCGGCCGGGGGGCCGCCGATCCCCGGCGCCCGGGCGACAACCGCATTGTGAAACCGCGCCAGAACCAGATGGACCTCGGCCGTCGCCAGGCCCGCATCGGTCTGCGGAGCGCCGATATAGGCCTTGTCCTGCTCGGCCAGGGCCGGTTTCGGCAAGCGGTTCCGCCGCGCCGGATAGGGCCAGGCCTTGCCCCCCACGCTCCCGGACGGACCGGTCACGCCCGACCAGAGCCGGGCCGGGGCCGCCGGATCGCACCGCCATCCGCCCGCCTCGGCGCCATAGAGGCTCTCGAGGTTCAACCGGCCGCTTCTGTCATTGCGGAGATCGGCCATCGCCCGGCGGCGCGGCAGCGGATCGACACGGTCGAGGTCGAGCCCCGACAGCCCGCCCTCGGGGTCGGTCCCGGCGGCCAGTTCCCGGGCGATGACCTGACCCAGATAGGTATAGATCGCGGGCATGCCGGAATCGTCCCCGCCGCCCGTCCCCCGGCCCGCCATCGCCGAGGCCAGATCGCGCAGCGCGGCGGCCGCCGCCACCCCGCCCCGCGCCTCGGCCGCGTCGGGAAAGAGATAGCCGAACGGGCCATGCGGGGCCTCGGGCCAGACCGGATAGGAAAACGCATCGATGGTGGCGCTCCGGGGGCAGGCGGTTCCCGCCTCATCGGGGGCGGGTCGCGCACGGGTCGCGGGGCATTCTTGGCTTTGAAGCGGCAACATCTTCCCTCGACTCCCTGACCGTTCTCCCTCAACGACTCGAGGATCGCGGACCGCCGTCAACGCAGCGTCAAAGGTAAACAAAACCTTTACGACACGGGAAAAGGAGCGGTCGGGCAACGGCTTGACGCAACGGGGCCTGACATCCGCCGGGACAGTCCGCAGGCCCTTCCTGTCGAAAGACCGGCGCCGGAACGGCAAATGGTCCGCGCAGCCCCCCTTTGCCGCAACGGGGGCCTCGGCCCAGGGTCCTGTGCCCCCATCGCAGCGGAGCGCAGGAAATGGACCTGACCTATTGGGCCGTCTTTGCCGGGACCGTCATCGCCGTCTCGATGATTCCGGGGCCGAGTACCCTGATCGCCTTTTCGCATGGGGCAAGCCATGGCTGGCTGCGCAGCACGATCACGGCCAGCGGAAATGCCGTGGCCTCTGCCTGTCAGGCCATCGCGGCCTCGGCCGGACCGGGGCAGGTCCTCACCGGGTCGGCAACGCTGTTCCTGACGCTGAACTATGCCGGGGCGGCCTATCTGGTCTGTGTCGGCATCCAGCTCTGACGCAGCGCCGCCCGGCGCGTCGCCCTCTCCGATGGAAGGCATAACCAACCGGAGCCCGCGCGCAAACTGTTCGCCGGGGGCTTCACCGTGGCCGCGAGCAACCCCAAGGCCATCGCCTTCTTCACGGCACTCTTCCCGCATCTCCTGTCGCCGGAGAGCACGGGCGTCGGGCAACTGGCGGGCATGGTCGCGGTGGTCTGCCTCAGCGCCTTTGCCGTTGCCACCGTCCACGGCGGTCTCGGCGCCTGGCTGCGGCGGCTGGAGCTGTCGCACCGCGCGGTGACGCGGATCCACAAGACGACGGGCGGGATCTTCGTGGCCAGCGGAATCGGCCTTGCCGCATCGCGTCCGGCCGGGCGCGGCCCCGCCGGTCGCGCGCCCGGCTTTCGTCGGGACGCGCCTGCGTCAGTCGCGCCAACCGGTCATCCGGGTCAGGGTCCGGTCGCAGACCTCGGCAGTCATCCGCGCCAGCCGCTCGGCCTCGTCGCGGCAGACCGCGACCGTCTCGCCCAGATAGTCGCCCTGCCAGTCGGTCAGGCTTTCGGGCGTGCGGCAGGCGGCCAGGCGCTGCATCGCATCGGCATTGCGCCGGGCCTCGTCGCGGGCAAAGGCCGCCATCTCGCTGCTGGTGCGGCGGACGTGATCGACCATGGTGGCACTCACCCAGGCCATCAGCCCCCAGCCCTCGGCCTGGGCACGCAAGGCCGCCTCAAGCGCGGCGGCGGCAGACGGCGTCTCGGGGGTCTTGGGCATGGCGGATCTCCTCACACGCAAACCGGGTGGTACGGATCTGAAAATAGGAACAACCGGGGGCCGGGTCAAAGGCCCGGACTGCGGCGCAACCGCGCCGTCGTCCCCGACCCGCAGTCCCGACGTCAGGCGACACGGGTCCCCTGCACCCAGGCGCCGCGCACCACCGGCACGCCGTCGATCCGCGCCACCCGGATCAGATCGGCCCGCGCGCCGGGCGCGATCCGGCCGCGATCCCTCAGCCCTACCGCATCGGCGGGCGCCCGGGTCACCGTCGCGATGCCCCGCGCCATGTCGTCCCAGAGATCGCCCAGCATCACCCCGGCCATCAGCAAGGCCGAGGGCACGTAATCCGACGACAGGATGTCGAGAAGCCCCAGACCGGCCAGCTCGGCCGCCGCCACATTGCCCGAATGCGACCCGCCCCGGATCAGGTTGGGCGCGCCCATCATCACCGCGATCCCCTGTTCCCGGCAGGCCCGGGCCGCCTCGAGCGTGGTCGGAAACTCGGCCAGCCGGATACCATGCCCGGCCGAAACCGCGACATGGGCCTCGGTGGTGTCGTCATGGCTGGCAAGGATCGCCCCGCAGCGCCGGGCCTCGGCCACGGCGACCTCTTCGTGGCGCTCGCCATGACGGTCGCGCAACGCCTTCAGCGTCGCGACATGGGCCTCGAAATCGGCCTCGGAAAAGTTGTTCTTGCCCATCACATAGGCCTTCAGCTTGTCCAGATCGCGGAACTGCCGCTGGCCGGGGGTGTGGTCCATCAGGCTGACGATGCCGACCCGGTCCTCGGGACCGAATTCGGCCATCTCCTCGGCCAGGGTCTCGGAACAGACCTCGGCGCGCAGATGCAGGAAATGGCTGATCCTCAGCGCGCCCCGCGCCCTCAGATCCAGCATCTCGCTGGCCAGTCCGCGCGCATAGGCCCGGTAGCGCGCCTTGCCGGACGGGATCGAGCCCACCCGCATCGCATCGAAGACGGTGGTGATGCCGACCCCGGCCAGTTCGGCATCATGGGCGACGATGGCGCTGGCATGGGGCCAGTCGACCGAGGGGCGCGGCTGGATATGCCGCTCCAGATTGTCGGTATGCAGCTCGATCAGCCCCGGCATCACCAGATCGCCGCCGCAATCGATGGCCCCCGCGGGCACGGCCCCGCCGGGGTCGATCCCGGCGATGCGCCCGTCCGCGACGCGGACCGATCCGGTCAGCGTCTCATCGGGCAGAACCAGCGTGGCATTGGCAAGAACGGTCTCGGAAACCGGGGACATGGGCGCCTCCTTCTTGATGCGCGGGGAGGATTGGGGCAGGACAAGGGGGGAAACGGCGCGGCATCCCAGTGCGGAGGGGGCAATGGAAGGCTACCGGCGCTACGCGATCTACTATGCGCCCGACGAGGGCGCGCTTGGCGATTTCGGCAAGGCCTGGCTCGGCTGGGATGCCGAGGCCGGGGCGCCGCGGGCGCATCCCCGGCTGCGCGGGCTGCCGCGGCCGGTCGAGGATCTGACCGAGGTGCCACGCAAATACGGGTTCCACGCCACCGTCAAGGCGCCGTTCCGGCTGGCCACGGGCAGCGATATCGGGCTCTTGCATGCCTCGGCCGTGGCGCTCTCGGGCCAGCTGCGGCCGGTGCTGATCGAAGGGCTGCGGCTCTCGCTTCTGAGCGGCTTCCTGGCCCTGACCCCGCGCGGCGACACCCGCGCTCTGGCGGCGCTGGCGGGCAGCGTGGTCGAGGCGCTCGACGGCTTCCGGGCGCCGCCCACCGCCGCAGACCTCGCCCGCCGCAATCCCGACCGGCTGAGCGCCCGCCAGCGCAAGCTCCTTGAAAAATGGGGCTATCCCTACGTGATGGAGGAATACCGCTTCCATCTGACCCTGACCGGCCCGCTGAAGCCGCCCGAAGCCGAGGCGACGCGGATGGTGCTGGGTCCGGTGCTCGACCCGCTGATCGACCGGCCGATCCGCATCAGAAGCCTGTGCCTCTTCGGCGAGGCCGAGGACGGGAAGTTTCACAACCTGCACCGCTATCGCCTGTCGGGCTGAAGCGCGGCCAGAAACGCGGCGACGGCGTCGTCAAGCGCGCCGTCATTGTCGATGCGGACCGCCACGATCCCCTCGGGCAGCGCATAGCCCGCGCGCCCCAGCCGCGCCGCGATTTCCTCGGCGCTTTCGCGCCCGCGCCCGGCAAGCCGCGCCGCCAGCGTCTCGGGCCGGGCGGTGACATGCAGCACGGTCAGATCGGGAAACCGCGCCTGCGCCTCGGCCAGCATCGCGCGCGACCCGTTGAAGATCACGTCCTCCCCCTCCCAAAGCGCCTCGTCGACGCTGCGCGGGATGCCATAGCTCAGCCCGTGCGCGCGCCACCACAGCGCAAAGGCACCCTCGTCGCGCATCCGCTCGAACGCGGCCGCGCTGACGCAATCGCAGTCCTCGCCCCCGGCCCCGGGCGCCCGGGTCACCACCCGGCGGACCAGATGCAGATCGGGCCGGCGCAGCCAGGCCGCCGCCATCAGCGTGTCCTTGCCGGCGCCCGAGGGGCCGACCACCGCGAACAGCCGCCCCGGCCCAACCCCGCTCATGGCGCCACCGCAAAGGCCGAGACATCGACCTCGCGGTCGCAGACCCGCGCGCGCGCGCCCGCGTCATGAAAGATCCCGAGGATCGCGGCGCCCCGCGCCTTGGCCGCCTCGATCAGCTCCAGCACCACCTCGCGGTTGCCGGGATCGAGGCTCGCCGTCGGCTCGTCCAGCAAAAGCGCCGGATAGTCATGGGCAAAGCCGCGCGCGATATTGACCCGCTGCTGTTCGCCGCCCGAAAACGTGGTCGGGCTCAGATCCCAAAGAGGGCGCGGGATGTTCAGCCGCGCCAGCAGGGCCGCCGCCCGGTCGCGCGCGGCCTCGACCGGCACGCCCACCGCCAGCAAGGGCTCGGCGACGACATCGAGCGTCGGCACCCGCGGCACCACCCGCAGGAACTGGCTGACATAGCCCAGCACATGGCGCCGCAGCGCCAGGATCTCGCGCGGCTCGGCCGCCGCCACATCGAGCCCGCCGACGACGATCCGCCCCGAGGCGGCCAGGTAATTGCCATGGATCATCCGCATCAGGGTCGACTTGCCCGCGCCCGAGGCCCCGGTCAGCGCCACGCACTCGCCGGGCGCCACCGACAGCGCCGCCCCCGCCATCACCGGGATGGCCGCGCCCCCCTGATTATACAGCGTGAAACTCTTGGCCACGCCCGAAAGCTCGATCATCCCCTGGTCCTTCTTCTTGGCCCAAATACCCATTGCCGCGCCGCCCGCCATGGGCGCACCCTCAGACCTGAAGCACCGAACTCACCAGAAGCTGGGTATAGCCATGCTGCGGATCGTCCAGCACCTGATCGGTCAGCCCGGTCTCGACCACCCGCCCGCCCTTCATCACCATCAGCCGATGCGCCAGCAGCCGCACGACGGCCAGATCATGGGTCACGATCACCGCCGACAGCCCCATGTCCCGCACAAGCCCGCGCAGCAGATCCAGAAGCCGCGCCTGCACGCTGACATCGAGCCCGCCGGTCGGTTCGTCCATGAACACCAGCCGCGGCCCCGTCACCAGATTGCGCGCGATCTGCAGCCGCTGCTGCATGCCGCCCGAAAAGGCCGCGGGCCGGTCGTCGATCCGGTCGGCCGCGATCTCGACCCGGCCCAGCCAGTCCAGCGCCGAGGCCCGGATCGCCCCGTAGTTCCGCGCACCGACCGCCATCAGCCGCTCGCCGACATTGCCGCCCGCCGAGACCGTCATCCTCAGCCCGTCGCGCGGGTTCTGATGCACGAAGGCCCAGTCAGTGCGCGCAAGCCGCCGCCGCTCGGGCTCGGACAGGGCCAGCGTGTCGCGCAGGCCCTCCTCGCCCAGATCGAACAGCACCTCGCCCGCATCGGGCCGCAGATGGCCGGCCAGACAGTTCAGAAGCGTCGACTTGCCCGATCCGCTTTCGCCGACGATCCCCATCACCTCGCCGGGATAAAGATCGAAGCCCACATCCTCGCAGCCGACCCGCCCGCCATAGCGTTTCGTCAGCCCCCTGACCGACAGGATCGGCGCCACCGGCGCCTCGGCCCGGAAAGCACCCGCCCTCATGCCCCGCCCTCCTCTGCGGCCATCTCACCGCGATACCCTGCGGCCCGCCGCCCGGCGCAGTAATCGGTGTCGGAACAGACGAACATCCGCCCGCCCCGGTCATCGACGATCACCTCGTCCAGATAGCTTGTCTCCGACCCGCACAGCGCGCAGGCCCCTTCGGCCTTGCCGGGCACGAAGGGATGATCCTCGAAATCGAGGCTCACCACCTCCGTGTAGGGCGGCAGCGCATAGATCCGCTGCTCGCGCCCGGCGCCGAACAGCTGGATCGCCGCCATCCTCAGCTTGGGGTTGTCGAATTTCGGGATCGGCGAGGGGTCCATCACATAGCGCCCCTCGATTTTCACCGGATAGGCATAGGCGGTCGCGATCTCGCCATGGCGGGCGATGTCCTCGTAAAGCTTCACATGCATCAGCCCGTACTCTTCCAGCGCATGCATCCTGCGGGTCTCGGTCTCGCGCGGTTCCAGAAACCGCAAGGGTTCCGGGATCGGCACCTGATAGACAAGGATCTGCCCCTCGTTCAGCGGCGCTTCGGGGATGCGGTGACGGGTCTGGATCACCGTCGCCTCGCCGGTATGCTCGGTCACGGCAATACCCGCCGTCTTCTGGAAGAACTTGCGGATCGAGACGGCGTTGGTGGTGTCGTCGGCGCCCTGGTCGATCACCTTCAGCGTATCCTCGGGCGTCAGCACCGCGGCCGAGACCTGCACGCCCCCGGTGCCCCAGCCATAGGGCATCGGCATCTCGCGGCTGGCGAAGGGCACCTGATAGCCCGGCACTGCCAGCGCCTTCAAAAGCGCCCGCCGGATCATCCGCTTGGTCTGTTCGTCGAGATAGGCGAAGGTGTAGTCCGCCCCGGGGGCCTCGCCCCGGATTTCCGCCTGGGTCATTCCGCCGCCTCCCGCTCGGCCGCGCTGGCTGCGGCTTCGGCCCGGATCCGCCGCACCAGCTCCAGCTCGGACTGGAAATCCACGTAATGCGGCAGCTTGATATGTTCCAGAAACCCCGAGGCCTGGATGTTGTCGCCATGCGAGATGACGAATTCGGCATCCTGCGCCGGGGCGCCCGTGAAATCCTCGCCCAGGTCCTCCCAGCGCAGCGCCCGGTCGACCAGCGCCATCGAAATCGCCTTGCGCTCGGACTGGCCGAAGACCAGGCCATAGCCCCGGGTGAATTGCGGCGGCTCGGTCTTCGAGCCCGCGAACTGGTTCACGGTCTCGCATTCGGTCAGCTCGATCTCGGCAATCTCGACGGCAAAGCCCAGTTCGGGGATCTCGACCTCGACGCCGACCCGGCCAAGACGCAGCTCGCCCACGAAGGGGTGGTTCCGCCCGTAACCCCGCTGGGTCGAATAGGCCATGCCCAGCGCAAAGCCCTCGTCGCTGCGGGTCAGCGCCTGCAGCCGCAGCGCGCGGCCCGCGGGAAAGCCCAGCGGTTCGCGGGTCAGGTCGGGCGGGGTCTCGTCCGAGGCCGGTTCCGTCTCGATCAACCCGTCGCGGTCCAGAAGCCCGGTGATCCGGGGCTTCGGCGCCGGGTCCGGGGCGGCGGTCGCGGCCTCCGGCACCTCGCCCTCGGCGGCCAGCGCGAAATCCAGCAGCCGGTGGGTATAATCGAAGGTCGGCCCCAGCACCTGCCCGCCGGGGACGTCCTTGAAGGTGGCCGAGATCCGGCGGTCGCAGCGCATCGCGCCGGTCTCGACCGGTTCGGACGCGCCCAGACGCGGCAGGGTGGTGCGATAGGCGCGGATCAGGAAGATCGCCTCGATCAGATCGCCCCGCGCCTGCTTGATCGCGAGCGCCGCCAGATCGGGATCGTACAGCGACCCCTCGGCCATCACCCGGTTGACCGCCAGCGTCATCTGTTCGCGGATCTGGGCGACGCTCACCTCCGGGACCGCCGCATCGCCCCGGCGTTCCTCGGCCAGCCAGGCATGGGCATTGTCGATCGCCCGCTCGCCCCCCTTGACGGCAACATACATCAGACGGCCTCCACATGCGTGCTGCGGGGCAGCGCGGCCAGCCGGACGCCCGCGGTAAAGAAGAAGTCGAGCCCCAGCGGAAACCGCGCCCGATTGGCCCGGAAGGCCGAGATCTCGGGCAGCGACAGCCCATGGCTGGTCTCGATGCCGGGGCCGGTCAGCCGCGCCCCCGTGGCGTCAAGCGCGTCCATCTCGACGATCAGCGTGGCCGAGCGGTCGGGATAATCGGGCGTCCCGAGGCTG
Organism: Rhodovulum sp. BSW8; assembly: GCF_003314725.1. NCBI lineage: Bacteria > Pseudomonadati > Pseudomonadota > Alphaproteobacteria > Rhodobacterales > Paracoccaceae > Rhodovulum > Rhodovulum sp. BSW8. Next base: position 24,445 of record NZ_QNVX01000049.1, on the reverse strand, counting down.
TAGGCATCGAGCGGCAGCAGATCGGCCCAGCGCCCGACGGCAAAGACGGCGCCCGCGCGGTCGGAAAGCGGCGCCCCGGTGTGAAACCGCAGCCAGTCGCGGATTTCGGGCCGGTCGAGCGACCCGGCCAGGTGCACCGGGGTCGTCGGATCGGCCAGCACCAGCAAAAGCGTTCCGGCCGCAACCGACAGCGGCGCGGGCGGCCGCGCGCCTGCGACGTCCTCGATGCGCCCGGGCCGGGCCATCGCGGTCAGCGCGGCGCGAAAGGCCAGCGCCGCCTCGCGCGGGGTGTCGGCAAAGCCGCCTGACAGGGCCTGAACGTCCATCGCCTCAATCCTCTCCGCGCACCATGGTGAAGAACTCGACCCGGGTCGCGGCGGCCCGCGCCGCCCGCGCCGTTTCGGCCGCCGCCATCTCTTCGGCCAGCGGGTCCAGCAGCCGGGCGCGCACATCGTCCGCCCGCCCGGTCTGCATCAGCGCATCGGCCAGCGCGGCCCGGCGCGCCTTGGCCTTGTCGCGCCCCTGCACCCAGGCATGGCCGACCGCGCGCCCCTCTTGCAGCCGCAACGCACAGCGGGTAACCGTCACCTCCCCGAGGTTGAAGGGCGCGCCCGTGCCCCCCATCCGGCCGCGCACCATCACCCCTCCGGTTTCGGGGGGTCGAAGCCATGCGAATTCGGGATCTGGCCCCAGACTTATCCACAGGCGCTCCAGCGTCGCCGCAGGCGCGCGGGCCAACAGACCCATCCATTCGCGACGCGTTCCCGGTTCGGTCATCCGACTGCTTGCCGATTTGTCCACAGGCTTGTCCGATCTCTACACAGACCCTATACAACTAGACAAATACCTACGCGCGCTTCCCGAGTCGCGCAAGCGGCACCTGGATGAAGTTTCGATGACATGACCCCGACCGCGCTCTGGATCTCGATCGCCGCGACGCTTCGCGACGAAATCGCCGCGGGCCGCTACCGGCCGGGCGACAAGCTGCCGACCGAGGCCGACCTGGCGCGCCGGTTCGGGGTCAACCGCCACACCGTCCGGCGGGCGCTGGCCGATCTGGCCGAGGCGCGGCTGGTGCATGCCCGGCGCGGCTCGGGCGTCTATGTCGCGGCCCGGCCGACCGACTATCCGCTGGGCCGCCGGGTGCGGTTTCACCAGAACCTCGCCGCGGCCGGGCGCAGCGCCGACCGCAAGGTGCTGCTGCGCGCGACCGGCAAGGCCGACCGGCGCGAGGCCGAGGCGCTGGCCCTGCCCGAAGGCGCGGCCGTTCATGTCTACGAGGGCATCTCGCTGGCCGATGGCCAGCCGCTCGCGCTTTTCCGCAGCGTGTTCCCGGCCGACCGGCTGCCCGGGCTGCTCGACGCGCTGGCCGAGGACCCGTCGGTGACCCGGGCGCTGGCGCGCGCGGGCGTCGCGGACTACACCCGCGCCTCGACCCGGCTGACCGCCAAGCGCGCGACGCCGACCCAGGCCCTGCATCTGGACCTGCGCCCGGGCGACCCGATCCTGCGCAGCGTGTCGGTCAATGTCGATGCCGGGGGGCGGCCGGTCGAATACGGCCGCACCTGGTTCGCGGGCGACCGCGTCAGCCTGATCGTCGCGCCCGATTGAGTATAGCATTTGATCGAATTGAGGGCAGAGCTGCAACCCTTGTCATACCGGCGATACAGTGACGGGGTATTTCGCTCGCTACGTCACCTCATAACCGCCCGAGCAGCGACATGCCCCAGTACCTTCAGCCCCTGCGCTTTACCGGCGCCACCATCCTGCGCGACGGCGAGCTGCAGCGGCGCTCGCTTGCCATTGCCGATGGCCGGGTCACCAAGGGCCCGCTGCCCGAGGTCGATCTGTCGGGCTATCTGATCCTGCCGGGCATCGTCGATCTGCATGGCGACGCCTTCGAACGGCATATCGCGCCCCGCCCCGCCGCGCCCTTCGCGCTGGAGGTCGGGCTGGCCGCGACCGACCGCGAGGCGGCCGCGAACGGCATCACCACCGGCTGGCTCGCCCAGGGCTGGTCCTGGGAGGGCGGACGCCGTGCCCCCGATCAGGCCGAGGCCTTGATGGCCGCGCTCGACGCCTACCGGCCGCGGATGCTGACCGACCTGCGCATCCAGCTGCGCTGCGAAACCCATACCGTGGGCACCGCCCAACGCCTGCTCGAGGCGGTCGAACGGCACGGCATCGACTATGTCGTCTTCAACAACCACCTCGAAGAGGCCGAAGAGCTGGCGCGCGCGCGGCCCGAGCGGCTGCACCACTGGGCGACCGAAAACGGCCGGTCCGTGCGGGATCACATGGCCGCGGTCGCCGCCGCGCAGGCAATGGCGCCCGACGTGCCGCGCTATCTGTGCCGGCTGGCCGAGGCGTTCGACGCGATGGGTGTGCTTTACGGGTCGCATGACGACCCCGACGGCGAGACCCGCGAGCGGTTTTCGATGATCGGGGCCCGGATCGCCGAGTTCCCGACCACCCGCCGCGCCGCCGCCGCCGCCAAGGCGATGAACGATCCGGTGCTGCTGGGTGCGCCCAATGTGGCGCGGGGCGGCTCGCAGGCGGGCAATGCGTCGGCGACCGATCTGATCGCCCAGGGGCTTTGCGACGCGCTGGTGTCCGACTTCTATTATCCGGCGCTGCCCCATGCGGTCTGGCGGCTCGTCGATCTGGGTCTCAGGACGCTGCCGCAGGCCTGGGCGATGATCTCGCAGCACCCGGCCGAGATCCTGCGCCTGCCCGACCGCGGCCGGCTCGATTTCGGACGCCGGGCGGATCTGTGCGTGATCAACGAAGAGACTCGCGCGGTCGAGATGACCATTGCGGGCGGGCGGCTGACCTATCTGGCCGGCGAGGCGGCGCATCGCTTCGCCCATCGCATCCATGCGCTGGATATGGCGGCGGAATAGCCGCAACGCAGCAAAATTTATAGCCGCGTCGCAGAAAATTCACCTACCGGCAACCAATTCCATGGGCTTTCGCCACAAAGACGAGCTATACTAAAAACCGTTAAACGGTGTGATCGGGGTTTTCGGTAGAGGTTGTTCCGCCGTCAGGCGACCGGGGATTTCAGTTTCGATTTCAGCAGGCTCAGGGGGACGCGGCTTCGGCCCGTCCCCCTTTTGCTGTCCGGCGGCCCGCGCGGCGGGCTCAGCCGCCATGGGCCTCGAGGAAGGCCTCGACAGAGAGGGTGCGGAAGTCTTCCAGCGCGCGCCGCAGCGCCGCATGGTCCCAGTCCCACCAGGCCAGCGCCTGCAGCCGCCGGGCGATGGCGGGGGCAAAGCGGTCGCGGATCGGCACCGCCGGGACCCCGGCCACGATGGTATAGGGCGCCACATCGCGGGTCACCACGGCGCCCGCCCCCACCACCGCTCCGTCGCCCACCGTCACCTCGGGGCGGACGATGGCGCCATGACCGATCCAGGTGTCATGTCCGATCCGGGCGCGGCGGCTGGCACGATGGGCGAAGAAGGCCGGGTCGTCCCCGGCATCCTCCCAGTAATCGGCCGAGCGATACAGGAAATGGTGCAGGCTCGCGCGCTGCATCGGGTGATCGGTGGGCCCGATCCGGGTGAAGGCGGCGATATTGGCGAACTTGCCCAGATCGGCATTGGCGATGTCGGCATAGCGGTCGCAATAGGAATAATCGCCCATGGCGACGTTGAGCAGCCGCGCGCCCTGCCCGATCTCGACATAGCGGCCAAGGGTACAGCCCGTGACCGAACACTCGGGATGGACGACCGGCGTCTCGGCGGACAGGCGGGGCATCGGCGGGCTCCTCGGAAAGCGGGACGCATCGTCCCCGCGGGGAAGGTGCGGGATCAGGCGCCGCGGATCAGGCGGCGGCGGAGGATTCCCGAGATCCAGTCCATCGCCGACACCATCAGCACGATCAGAACGATGTAATAGCTGACCTCTTCCCAGTCCTTCTGGGTGATGATCGCCTGGGTCAGCAAAAGCCCGATGCCGCCGCCGGTGATGGCGCCGATGACGGTGGCGCTGCGGGTATTCGATTCCAGATAGTACAGCGCCTGCGACAGCAGCACCGGCGTGATCTGCGGGATCACCCCGAAGCGGTAGCGCGCCAAGAGCGGCGCCCCGGTCGACTGCACGCCTTCGATCTGCCGCCGGTCGACATTTTCCAGCGCCTCCGAGAACATCTTGCCGAAGGTGCCGCTGTCGGTGAACAGGATCGCCAGCGCCCCGGTCATCGGCCCCGGCCCGAAGGCGCGCGCCAGAACGATGGTCCAGATCAGCCCGTCGACCCCGCGCACGAAGTCGAAGACCCGCCTTATGCCGAAACGGATCGCCATCACCGGCGTGAAGTTCCGCGCCGCCAGAAAGGCCAGCGGCAGCGCCACCAGCGCGGCCCCCATGGTGCCGAGAAAGGCCATCAAGACGGTTTCGAACAGCGCCCAGGCGACGTCCGCATGGCGCCACATCGGGTTGCGCCAGAAATCGTGCCAGGCGCCCGCGAGATTGCTGCGATCAGGATCGATCTGCGGCCCGAACAGAAGGCTTGCTGCCGAGTGCCCGTGATAGGGGCTGTCGAGGGTGAAGAAGAACAGCTCCCATCCGACGAAATACCGGAACACCTCGGTGCGGTTGCGGGTCACGGTCAGCCGCCCGGCCTCGGTCGTCACCGCAAGCCGGTTGCGCGACAGGCTGATCCAGTCCGGCAGCGGCCCGGTCAGGTTGGTCTCGACCCCGGCGGACGGGCTCGGCCGCGCCTCGATCAGCCCGTAGCCCGGGACGCTATAGCTCACCATCTCCGGCCCGAAACTGACCAGATGGCCATCGCCCAGGTCGATTTCGGTGCGCGCGCCCTTGCGCTCGACCCAGTCGGGCGGCGCATCGGGGGCATAGGTGCCCTTGCGTTCGCCTTCGATCGCGACGGTGACCTCGCCCGAGCGGTTGTCGCGGGTGACATGGGTCTTGTAGCTGTAGCTGTCGGCCAGCAGCGTCCGGCCATTGTCAAGCCGCGCCCTCTCGGCCAGCCCGGCCACGTCGAAGGCGATGGCGACATAGGCCAGATAGGCCAGCACCAGCCCCGGAAACGCGAAGGCTGTCAGGCGCTTGCGCCCGATCAGGCCGACCGCGCCCCGTTTCAGCAGGGCGGTATCGCTCATGCGGCGGCTCCCTTTGTCAGGCGGTCGCGGACATGGCTCGACAACTGGTCGAAGACGACGATGGCCGCGAAGAGCAGCAGGAAGATCGCCGCCGCCTGGTCGAACCGCCCCTGCCCCCAGGACATGGCGTTCTTCAGCTCGTAGCCGAGCCCCCCCGCGCCGACGAAGCCCAGGATCGCCGAGGCGCGGATATTGATCTCGAAGCGCAACAGCGCATAGCTGAGGTAATTCGGCGCGACCTGCGGCACGACCCCCAGCCACATCCGCTGCGCCCAGCCCGCGCCGACCGAGGCGAGCCCCTCGACCGGCTTCAGGTCGGCATTCTCGTTGACCTCCGAGAACAGCTTGCCCAGCGCGCCCGCGGTATGAAAGGCGATGGCGATCATCGCGGGCACCGGCCCGCCGCCCAGCACGTAGATCAGCACCAGCGCGATGACGATCTCGGGCACCGCCCGCATCACGTCCATCGCCCGGCGAAAGAGCGGGATCGCCAGCGCCCAGGGCGCCAGCCCCCGGGTCGACAAAAGCGCCAGCGCAAAGCCTGCCGTCCCGCCCACAAGGGTCGAGACCGCGGCGATATTGACCGTCTCGACCAGTGCCGGGAAGAACCGCAGCAGGTTGGCGGGCATGTCGGCGATCTTGGCGGCGGCCTCTTCGATCACATTGGACGGAAAGGCGAAGATGTTGCCGATCCCGTCCAGGAACCCGCCCGCATTGCGGTCATTCGCAAGCCCGAAGCCCGACGCCATCAGCACCGCGAAGATGGTCAGCGTCAGGCCCGAGTAAAGCTGCCGGCGCCGCACCAGATCGAGATAGCGGCTGCGGATCGGATCGGTCCGGGAGGCGGGGAAGCTGTCGGCCATGACGGGGGTGCTTTCACGTGAAGGCGGCGGACCCGGACAGGGGTCCGCCGCCGCCGGTGATCCGGCTCAGTTCGATTGCGCCTTGCGGGCCTCGACGATCGACAGATAGGCGTCATGGGTGATCGGCATCACGCCCTTCGCCTCGCCCGCCAGCACGCCATAGGAACAGTCGGGGTCCATCGAGGCCAGCGACGCCACCAGGGCGGTCATCTTCACCTTGGCATCTTCCGGCAGCGCGGTGCGCAGCACGATCGGGCCTTCCGGGATCTGCTTGGACCGCCAGATCTCGACCATGTCATTCATGTCGACGATGCCCGCATCGACGGCCTTGCGAAGCGCGCCGGAATTGTAGCCGTCTTCCCAGTTGCCCTGGCCGTCGGCCCAGGTCACGCCCGCATCGACATCGCCGTTGCTGACCGCGACGATGGTCTGTTCGTGGCCGCCGGTGAAGACGACCTCGCCGAAGAAGTCGCCCGACTGCATCGAATGGCCGGTCTGGGCCGGGATCTCGATCGAGGGGATCAGATAGCCGCTGGTCGAGTTCGGATCGCCGAAGCCGAATTTCTTGCCCTGCATGTCGTCGAGCGAGGCGATGCCGCTGTCCTTGCGGGCAAAGCCGATGGCGTAATAGCCGTAGGACCCGTCGGTGTTGACCTTGACCAGCACCGGCTCGACCGCGGTCGGGTCTTCCAGATAGATCTTGGCATAGCCCGAGGCGCCCAGCCACGCCATGTCGATGGTGCCGCCCAGAAGGCCCTGGATCACGCCGTCATAATCGGCGGGCGCGAACAGCTTGGTCGGAACGCCCAGCAGGTCCTCGGACTTGACGCGCAGGCATTCGTAGGAATTCAGCCGGTCCTGGGCGTTCTCGCCGCCGAGGATGCCGATGCGGAATTCGTCGATCTTGTCCTGCGCCAAGGCGGGCGCGGCCAGCGCGGAGGTCGCGACGAGAGCGGCAAGCAGTCGGGTCATGGTCTTACTCTTTCTTTCGGTTGAAATGCCCCGTCGGTCAGGCCCGGGGGGCGGGAAAGCTGTCAGATCAGTTCGGTCTCGGCCATCGCCGCGCGCGCGACCCGGTCCAGCACCTCGATCGAGGTCGAAGTCGCCTGTTCCGAGAACGAGGCATCGGCGCCGTAGATGTCGCGGGCGACGCCGGTGGTCAGCTGTTCTGGGCGGCCGTCGAACACCATGCGGCCCGCGCGCATGCCGATCACCCGGTCGCAATAGCGCCGCGCGGTGTCCAGCGTGTGCAGGTTGGCGATCACCATGCGGCCGTCCTCCTCGTGGATGCGGCGCAGCGCATCCATCACCACCTGGGCATTCATCGGGTCGAGGCTGGCGATGGGCTCGTCGGCGAGGATGATCCTCGGGTCCTGCATCAGGGCGCGGGCGATGGCCACGCGCTGCTGCTGGCCGCCCGACAGCGCCTCGGCGCGCTTCGCCGCCTGTTCGGCGATGCCCAGCCGGTCGAGAATGTCGATGGCGCGGTAAATGTCGGCGCGCGGATAGAGGTTGAAGACCGTGGCCAGCGCCGAGCGGCGGTTCAGCGTGCCGTGCAGCACGTTCGAGACCACATCGAGCCGCGGCACCAGGTTGAACTGCTGGAAGATCATCGCGCAGTCCGATTGCCAGGCGCGCTTGGCCGCGCCCTTCAGCGCCAGTACGTTGCGGCCCTCGAAGCGGATCTCGCCCGCGGTGGCGTCGGTCAGGCGGTTGAGCATGCGCAGCAAGGTCGACTTGCCCGCGCCGGACCGGCCGATGATTCCGATGAAGGCCGGACGCTCGACCGAAAAGCTGACGCGGTCGACGGCGGCGATCCGGCCGAAATGCCGTGTCAGATTGTCAACGCTAAGCAGCATCTGCCCCCCGGGTGCTGGTCCTTGCCGGGGTGGGTAGAGGCGGAGGGAAACGGAAATGTTGCGACGGGGTGAAGCTTTGGTGACACGGCCCGAACCGGGAACGACCGGGGCCGACCGGTAACAGCCGCCGGGCCGAGGTTGCCGCCGCCCGCCATCTGGCGCATTGTGCGGCCCGCAACAGACCGGAAAAGACGGCAGGACGCATGGAACGATTCATTCCCGGCCCGGACACCCAGCGGCTTTATCGCGACGCGCTGGGCAGCTTTGCGACCGGCGTGACGGTGGTCACGGCGCTCGGGTCACACGGGCCGGTCGGCATGACCGCGAACAGCTTTTCCTCGGTCTCGCTCGACCCGCCGCTGGTGCTGTGGTCGCCCGCGCGCGCCTCGACGCGCTATCCGGCGATGTCGGGCGCAGAGCGTTTCGCGATCCATGTACTGGGCGCGGGCGAAGAGGATCTGGCCGCGCGCTTTGCCCGGTCGGGCGCCGATTTCGAGGGGCTCGGCCCCGAGAGCGGGGACGACCCGCCGCTGCTGGAGCAGGGCTGGATCGCGCGCTTTGTCTGCCGCCGGGTCGCGCTGCACGAGGCCGGGGACCACGCCATCGTGGTCGGTCATGTCGAGGACTGCGCCCGGCGCGAAGGCCCGCCGCTGGTTTTCGCGGGCGGGGCCTATGGCGATTTCAGCCCGCTGGGCTGAGCCGCCCTCCGGGCGCCCGGCCGGAGGGCCTCCCCGAAGGCAAGGCCCGGACCGGACCGGGTTGCGCTGGCGCTGGCAATGGCGATGGCTTGGCAGGCGCCCCTGACGGCGGGGCGGACGATCAGTCCGCCGCCGCGTCACAGACCCCGAGGCTGCGCTTGAGCCGCCGCACCGAAGACGGCGTCACTCCGAAATAGCGGCCGATCTCGGCCTCGTTCAGGCCGTAGCCGACCATCGCGCGCAGCGAGGCCGCCGGCATCGGGCCGAGCTTGCCGAAGACGGGATGCACACGCGGGCGCATCGCCAGCCGGCGGGCGGTGTTTCTGGGTTCCTGAATCATGTTCACGGCCGACTCCTCCCAATTCGTCCCTGCCGTACGGGCCGTACGGGCCGTCCTCATCGCCTGGCAGGACGACGGGCGACCCTACGGAAAGATATACCACGTCCTCAGGGAATTTTCTCCTCTTGACGACAACCTTTCCGCGACTCGCCGGCGGGATTTCGCCACACCGCGCCGCAGCATTACGCTGCACCACAGCATCTTGGGAGCCACGCCCGGCCCGCAAGGCGCCCCCCGGGCGGCCCTTCGGACCGTCCGGGGGCGCCCCTCCGAACCTAGCCGAAGATGTCGGCAGTGATGCCCGCATACCAGCCGAGGCTTTCCTCGAAGGTCGCCTTTCTCAGCGCCGCATCCTCGCCGGTCTGGCTGACGAAGCCGTCGACCTTGGCGATCTTGTCCTCGGCGGCCTGATAGGAGGCGCCGACCTTGACGCCGTCCCCGGTGTCGATCAGCGACCAGCAGGTGTTCGAGTATTTCGCCGGGAAGGCCCGTGCCCCGATCAGCGCCGCGCGCACCTGCATCGCCGCCACCTTGGCCTGGCTGTTGGCCGAGAAGGCCGATTTCGGCATGTCGCCCGCGATGGTCGCGTCGCCCAGAATGTAGATATTCTCGTCGATCCGGCTTTGCATCGTCCCCGGCACGATGGGGCAGAAGCCGCTGTCATTGGCAAGCCCCGCGATACCCGCGATATGACCCGCCTTCTGCGCCGGGATCACGTTGCAGACATCGACCGTCTCGGGTGTGCCGTCGATCACGACCTCCATGCTGTCCGGCCGCACCTCGACATTGGCGGCGCCGAAATCGGGGCCGATCCGCTCGATCATGCCGGGATAGTGCCGCCCCCAGCCCTCCTCGAACAGCGCCTGCTTCGAGAACTTCTCCTTGGGGTCCACGATCAGGATCTTGGCGGTCGGGTTCCGTTCCTTCAGGACATGGGCCACCATCGAGATCCGCTCGTAAGGGCCGGGGGGGCAACGATAGGGGTCGGGCGGGGCCACCATGCAGAAGACGCCGCCCTCGCGCATCGCCTCGATCTGCGCCTTCAGCAGCTGGGTCTGGCTGCCCGCCTTCCAGGCATGGGGCATGCGGTTCTGAACCGTCAGATCCCAGCCCGGCACCGCACCGTCGACGAAGTCGATGCCCGGCGACACGATCAGCCGGTCATAGCCCAGCGCATGGCCCGAGGCGAGCGCGACCGACCGGGCCTCGCGGTCGATATCGACGGCGAGATCGTGGATCACGTTGATGCCGTACTGGCTGGCAAGCCGCCCGTAGTCATGGGCGATCGAGGCGAGGTCGCGGAACCCGCCCAGATAGAGGTTCGAGAAGAAGCAGGTGTAATAGGTCTTGCCGGGCTCGATCAGCACCACGTCGATGGCGCCGCCGCTGTCCTTGGCGATGTAGCGCGCGGCCGTGGCGCCCCCCGCGCCGCCACCCACGATCACCACCCTCGGCCGGGCCTGGCCGATGGCAGAGGGCGCCGACAGGGCCGCGCCCAGCGCCAGCCCGGTTCCCAGAAAGCTTCGTCTGTTCAGGCTCATGTCTCTGTCTCCTCCCTGGACATGATTTCGCGCGTCTCCGGTCGTTTTCGTGAATGACGGCGGGCCGTCAGAGGCCGAGCGCCCCGAAATAGGCCGCCAGCGCCGCGATTTCCTCGTCCGACAGCCGCCCGGCCATCATCTGCATTACCGGATGCGGGCGCAGATGCTGCTTGTAGGCATGCATCGCCAGCACGAACTTGCGCTCGGGCCAGAGCGTGATCGAGGGGATGCCCTGATCGGACCCGTCGCGCTGATGGCAGGTCGTGCATTCGCTCGACAGGTATTCGCCCCAGCCCGGGTCGCCCGCCAGCGCCAGCGTCGCCTCGCTCAGCTCCGGATCGCCCGCGCGCGCGGTCGGCGCCGCCTCGGGGATGTTCGAGGGCTTGTCGGAATACTGGCGCAGGAAGGCCAGCAGATCGGCCCGCTCGCCCGCATCCTCGAGCCCCGGAAAGCTCATCCTGGTGCCCGAGACCAGCACCACCGGATTTTCCAGATAGGCATCGAGCGTCTCGAACGTCCAGGTCAGCCCGTCCTGGCCCGCCCGCTGCATCGACCTCGAATAGGGAAAGCCCGCGACCGTCGCCGCGCGCCGTCCGAAAAGCCCTGTCAGCGGCGGCCCGATGCTGGCCTGCGCCTCGGGACCGATTTCATGGCAACCGCTGCAATAGACCCATATCTCGGCGCCGCGCACCGGGTCGCCGATGGCCTCGACATGCGTCTCGGCCCGCCCCGCGCCCGCCCCTCCCAAGGCGAGCGCGAGGACCAGACTTAGTTCCTCCCTCATATGCAAATAATGCAATTCCGCTATGCGTCTAGTAAGATGATTCGACCCCTCGACTCGCCCAAGGGCAGGGACGGAATGACGCGGGCGGACCCTGAAACGGAAAAGGGGCGACCCGACGGCCGCCCCATATCCCCTGCCCGCAGATCGCGTCGCTAGTGACCTTCGTCCGGGGTCACGTCCAGCACGGCGGCGCGCATGGTGATCTTAACCTCCGGCTTGCAGTCGGTCATGCAGGGCGGCTGCGAGAAGCGCGGCAGTTCGGTCGTCTCGCGGTCGTCGACGATGAAGCCGTCGGCATTGGGCATCGCGACCTCGAGGAAGTTCTCGTTCGACAGCACGAAATCGTCGTCGACCAGATCGTTCGAATAAAGGATGTAGGCGGTGATGGCATAGACCTCGTCGACCGTCAGCACCTGCGCCGCGCCGAAGGGCATCGAGCGGTGGACATAGTCCCAGACGGTCGAAAGATAGGGCCAGTAGGACCCCACGGTCTTGAGCGGGTCGTCGCGGTCAAGCGTGCCGTCGCCGCCCGCAAGCTTGGGGTAATTGCCCACGCCCTCGGCGAATTCGCCATGGCAGATCGCGCAATTGGCCGAAAAGATCTCTTCGCCATCCTCGACCGAGCCCGAGCCTTCGGGCAGGCCCACCCCGTCGGGCGCCACATCGACGTTCCAGGCCGCGACCTCTTCGGGCAGCGCCGGACGGCCCAGCCCGAAACGGTCCGCCTGGGCCGGACCGGTCAGGGCCAGCAGCAGGGCGACCGCGGACAGGTTACGAGACTTCGACATTTTCCGCCTCCCCGTTGGCCTTGACCCACCAGGTCTGGATGCCGTTGTTGTGATAGATCGAGTTCAGCCCGCGGATTTCGCGCAGCGCGTTCTTGGTCGGCTGGACATAGCCGGTCTCGTCCATCGCGCGCGATTGCAGCAGCATCTCGGAGCCGTCCCAGTCGATATCCAGATAGAAGCGGCTGAGCGCCATCTTCTGCCCGGGCTGCGCCAGCCGCGCGGTCTGCCAGGACGTGCCGCCATCGAGCGAGACATCGACCCGCGAGATCGCGCCCCGCCCCGACCAGGCGAGCCCGGTGATGACCAGCGGCCCCGGCCCGTGGGTGATGGGCGATTGCGGGCTGGGCGAGGTGATGACCGATTTCGCATCCATCACCCAGGTCCATTTGCGCGAGGTGCCGTCGGCCAGCGTGTCGGTGTATTTCGAGGTCTCCTCGCGGCTTTCGACGGCCTCGGTCGTGACCTCGACCCGGCGCAGCCACTTGATCCACATGTTGCCTTCCCAGCCCGGCACACACAGCCGGACCGGATAGCCATGTTCCTTGCGCAGCGCCTCGCCATTGGCCTTGAAGGCCACCAGGCAATCGTCGAGTGCCTTGTCGAGCGGGATCGACCGGCCGTTCGAGGAGGCATCCGCCCCCTCGACATAGATCCATTTGCCCTCGGGTTTGACGCCGGCCTCTTCCAGCAGGGTGCGCAGCGGCACGCCGGAATATTCCATGTTGTGGATCATGCCATGGGTGAACTGCGCGCCATTCAGCTGCGCCCCCGCCCATTCCATCCCGGAATTGGCCGCGCATTCGAGGAAATAGGTGTGGTTCACCCGCGGGAAGCGTTCGAGATCGGCATAGGTGAAGACCAGCGGCGTCTCGACCAGCCCGTTGATCATCAGCCGGTAATCTTCCTTGGGCAGGTCGATGGCGCCGGAATGATGCCGCTCGAAGGCGCAGCCCTGCGGCGTGATGGTGCCGTCAAGCGCATGGATCGGCGAAAAGTTGACCGAGGAAATCGTGTCGGCGGTCAGCCAGCCGACATTGCGGCGGATCACGTCGGCTTCGTATTCGATGGGCATCCCATAGGGGGTCACGTCGACCCCGTCGCCCCACATCTGCGCCCAGGGCTGTTTCTCGGTGATCAGCGGATCGGGTTCCTGCGCCACGGCGCCGCCCGCGACCAGCGCGCCGCCGCCCGCCAGTCCCGCCTTCAGAAATCCGCGCCGCGTGGGGGCGCCCGGCCGGTCGGTCATCGGTGTCTCCTCCTTCGTGCCGCTCATGCGCCGCTGACCACGACCGACGTGTTCGGGTCGACGCGGACCGTGCCCTGACGCTTGACGTAGCTTTCGACCACCTCCCAGATCGGCGGTCCCTCGGTGCCCTCGCCCACGCTGGCCCAGCCCGAGACCACGTAGGACCGGGCCGGATCGACCGCTTCGCCGGTCTTCAGCAGCGTCATGTCGGTGATGCGGCTGCCCTGGGGTTTGGTGACGTCGATCCGGTAGCCCATGCCGCCGACCCGGACCATGTCGCCGCCCTGCTGGTAATAGGGATCGGGGTTGAAGAGGTTGTCAGCCACGTCCTCGAGGATGGTGTGCAGCATCTCGCCCGTCATCTCGGACCGGTAGGCGTTCGGATAGGTCATGGCGGTGGCGCTATACAGATCCTCGCGGGTGATCGGATCGCCCGGCAGCAGGCTCGGCCCCCAGCGGAACCCGGGGCTGAGCGCGATATCGGCCTCGCGCTCGTCGATCAGCGCGTTGCAGATCAGATCGTCCCAGGTGCCGTTGAAATTGCCCCGCCGGTAAAGCAGGCTGTCGGTCGTGCCCAGAACCTCGGCCATCTCGGCCTTGTAGGGCGCGCGTTCGCGCTCGATCAGGGCGGTCATCTCGGGATCGGGGGCGATCGCGTCCGAAAAGACCGGGATCAGCTTGTGGCGAAAGCCCATCATCCGGCCCTCGCGCACATCGAGATCGAGCCGGGTGACGAATTTGCCGTTCGACCCCGAGGCAATCAGCAGGGTCTGTCCCACCATCACCGGCTCGGGCAGCGCGTCATGGGTGTGGCCGGTCAGGATCACGTCGATGCCGGGGACGTTGCCGGCCATCTTGCGGTCGACATCGAAGCCGTTATGGCTGAGCACCACCACCAGATCGGCGCCCTTGCTGCGGACCTCGGCCACCACCTCGGCCATGCGCTCTTCGCGGACGCCGAAGCTGAGGCCGGGGAACATCCATTTCGGGTTGGCGATGGGCAGATAGGGGAAGGCCTGGCCGATCACCGCGATCTGCGCGCCACCCCGCTCGAACATCCTGTAGGGCTCGTAGGCGGGCTCGTCCCATTCGGCATCGAAGATGTTGGCGCCGAGAAAGGCGAAGTCGAGCCCCTCGACGATCTCGTTGACCCGGTCGAGACCGAGCGTGAATTCCCAATGGCTGGTCATCGCGTCGGGTTTCAGCAGGTTCATGGCGTTGACCATGTCCTGCGCATCCGAGCGCAGGCAGGTATAGGAGCCATGCCAGGTGTCGCCGCCATCGAGCAGCAGCGCCTCGGGCCGGTCGGCGCGAATGGCGTTGATCACCGTCGCCACCCGGTCGAGCCCGCCCATCCGGCCATAGCCTTTGGCCAGCGAGACGAAATCGACATAGCTCAGCGCATAGGCCTCGGGCGTGCCGGGGGCGATGCCGTAAAGCTTGAGAAAATCGGCGCCCGTCACATGGGGCGGCTGTCCGGCCGCGGCGCCGACGCCGATATTGATCTCGGGTTCGCGGAACCAGACCGGCACCAGCTGGCCGTGGATGTCGGTGACATGGATGAGCGTCACGTTGCCGAAGGTGTCGAACTCCAGCAGCCGGTCCTGGGTCAGCGCCTGCTGAGCCGCGAGCCGCGCCCAGTTGCCCGCGCCGGACGCGCCCCAGACCGCCGAGGCGGCCAGCGCGGCCTGCAGGAAATCCCTTCGCGAAATCATCGTTTCGGCATCCTTTCCGGATCGCGGCCTGCGCATCACATGCACGAAACCGAATGTTTCAGATCGGACGGGGCCCGCGCCGGGTCAGCGGCGCGGGCCCCGGGATCAGTTGCGGACGGACGGCCCCTCGACCGACAGCCCGTTGCCGCGCGAGGCGACGTAAAGCTCCAGCGCCACGAATTCGGGCGAGCCGACCGCGAAGGGCACGCCGCGGGTGTCGCGGATGCAGCCCTTGAACCGGTCCTGCACGGCATTGAGCTTGGTGTTCTTCAGCCGGTAGCTGGGAAAGCCGTTGATCTGGCCCTGGCTCAGATGGTCGGCGCGGATGTAATGGTCGAAATACTGCTCGTGGCAGTTGGCGCAGGACAGGTCGAGCTGGCCGTAGCGGGTATAGTAGATTTCCTTGCCCTTCTCCCAGGTCGACCGGGCCGGGCCGTCGATGGCCACATCGACCGGTATCCCGCGCGAGACCGAGGCGATCAGCGCGACCATCTGGGTCATGTCGCTGCCGATGTATTTCCACTCGTCGGCACCCATGCGCGAGGTGCGGCAGGCATTGATCATCTGCTCGATCGTGCGGACCTCGCCCGCGCTTTCGACCCATTTCGGGTAATGCGCGCGGACCCCCAGCATGCCCTCGTCGACCACGCCATGGCAGTCGGCGCAGGCCTTGCCGGCGCTGCCCTCGGGCGTGTCCCAGACCTCGCGCGCGGCCTCGACGAAGATCATGCCCGGATTGTCGAAATCGTCCAGCTCCAGCGCCTGGGTATCGTCGCTGCGGAAGGTCCAGCCGGACCGGATCTCGTCGAGATGGCCTTCGAGATGCGGCGGCGCGGCGGTCCGGGTGACGATCTCGAGATCGCCGTTGATGATCAGCGGATCGTCCGGCCCGGCCGAGGCGACCCCGCCGCCCAGCAGGGCGCCGCAGGCCAGTGCCGCAGCCATGCCTGTCAGTCTGTTGGTCTTCATCTGCTCCCCTCCCTCGAAACAGCGCGCCTCAGGCGCGGGCGGCTCAGCCGATGGCGATCGACTTCACGTCCTCGTAGACCGACCCGTCGTCGTCGTACCAGGTGAAGACCATGTCGCCCGCCTCCGGGATCACCGCCTCGAACTCGAAATAGGGATTGGTCGAGATCGCCGGGGCCAGCGCCACATCGATCACGTTCTGGCCGTTGAAGGCCACGCTGAAGCGGTTGATGATCGAGCGCGGAATGGGGGTGCCGTCGCTGTCCTTGCGCTGGCCGGATTCCATCTGGTGGCTGATCAGGGTCTTGATGACCACGGTTTCGCCCGCAGCGGCCGTCTTCGGGGCCTTGACGCGGGGTTTGACGCCTTCTGCCATGTGTCTTTCTCCTCTCGTCTCAGCCGCCGCAGCCGCCGATGGTGACCTTCACGGTATTCGCCGCGCGCTGGAAGCTGCCATCGGCCATCTTCGCGATGGCGATCACGTCCTGCGTGCCGCCCAGCCGGATGCGGGTCGACAGGCGCTGCGCGCCCGCGAGCGGGCCGAAGCTGACCCGCGCCACGTCGGGCGTCGGGTTGGCCGAGGCCAGAACCAGGATCTCGACCGCGCCGGGAGCGTTGACCTCGATCGGGACGGTGTTGCCGTTCTCGGCGATCTCGGGCGTGGTCAGGGTGATCCCGCCCTCGCCCATCGCGGCGCCGCCGGTGAATTCGGCGATCTTGTCATCGGCAGCCGCGCGCAGCGCCTGCGCCGGCAGCATCAGCGCCGCGGCGAGCCCCGCGCCCAGCGCCATCGCGCCTCGTCTGGTGAACTCCATCTCTTCCTCCTTGCTCAGGCGCGCCCGGCGGCCGGGGCGCTCATTGCGTCAGCGTCATCAGATAGGCGACGACATCCTCGATCTGCGCGGCCGTCATCAGCGGCTGGATCTCGCCCTCTATGGGTTTCGAGGTGAACTCGATGCCCGGGCGGTTGAAGCCCTCGACCCGGTAATAGGCGGGCATCACGGTATCGGGGAACACGTTCTTGGAATTGACCAGGATGCCCCGGATCATCGCCTCGGAATAGCGCGCGGCGACCCCGTCGAGCGACGGGCCGACCGTGCCGGGGAACGGCGCGTCGGACATTTCGGTGACCTGGTGACAGGCGATGCAATTGGCCACAGCCCGGTTCGTCATCAGGCTGCGCCCGGCCGCCGGATCGCCCGGCGCATCGGTCAGGGGCGCGGCCACATGGCCCTGCCCGTCGATCGCGACGTCGCCCGGCGCCACCTCGGATGCCAGCCCTGCGCCCGCCCAGACGGCAAGGCAGAAGGCGGTCAGACCCACCTTTCTCATTGCTGAGACTCCTCCCTTTTCTCTCCCTTGACCCGACTGTAACGGAGCGGCCCGACGCGACGCAACAACAAATATAGTTTTTTGCATACGACTTTCCGGCACCCCCTGCCCCGGTCAGTTGGACGGGTCGGCCATGGTCCGGGCCACGTATTTCTGGAAATGCTCGTCGCCCTCATAGCCGCGGTCGAGCACCCATTGCAGCAGCGCCCGCGTCGTGCCCTTGCCGAAGGCGCCGGGCATGGTTGCCACCGCCGCCTGGGCCGCGGTGCCGCCCTCGGGCGCGGTCTCGGGCATGAACATCAGCGTGGGCGTGAACATCACCCCCCAGCGCGCCGCCATCTCTTTCTCGGGCAGCACGGTGCCGTCGAAATCGGTGACCTCGACATCGCCGAACAGGTTCATCTGGACGACGAAATAGTTCTTCCGGATCAGCGCCTCGATCTCGGGATCGGGAAACACCTCTTCGTGCATCTTCGTGCAGTAGATGCAGCCGCGCTGTTCCCAGATCACCAGCATCCGCCGGCTCTCGGCCTGCGCCTCGCCCAGATCCTCGCGCATGTCGCGGAAGGTCTCGCGCAGCCAGTCGGGCTTGTGCAGCCCGTCATCGCCCATCGGCGAGGCCAGCACCGGGGCTGCAAGGGCCGCAAAGCCTGCGGCCAGAAGCGTCGTCAGTTTCATGGTTGTCCTCCCTGCAGAACGGTCAGCCGAGCGTGGTGAACCACGGCACGGTGTCGATCAGCACCTGCGCGAGGTAGCCGACCGAATTGGTGGCGATGAGCACGGCGAAGACGACCAGCATCACCCCCATCGCCTTTTCGACATGGCCCAGATGCCGGCGGTTGCGCTGCATCCAGGCCAGGAACGGCCGGGCGAAGGCCGCGGCCAGCACGAAGGGCAGCGTCATCGCCAGCCCGTAGACCAGCAAGAGAAGCGCCCCCCGGGCAATGTCGCCCATGCCGCTGGCCACCATCAGGATCGCCGCCAGCGCCGGGCCCACGCAGGGCGTCCAGCCAAAGCCGAAGGCCAGCCCCATCAGATAGGCGCCCAGAACCGTCGTCGGCTCGGCCCGGCTTTCGATCCGCGCCTCGCGATAGAGCAGCGGAATGCGCAGCACACCCAGGAAATGCAGCCCGAACAGGAACAGCATCGCAGCGGCGACATAGCTGAGTTCGTCCTTCCATTCGCGGAAGCCCTGCCCCAGCGCCGTCGCCCCCATGCCCAGAAGCACGAAGATCGAGGTCACCCCCAGCGCGAAGGCGATGGCCGACACCACCAGGCGGCGGACCGCGCCGGGCGGGATCCGGTCGGACCCGCGCAGCTCGGTCATCGAGATGCCCGCCATGTAACACAGGTAGAACGGAACGATCGGCAGGATGCAGGGCGACAGAAAGGACAAAAGCCCCGCCAGCGCCGCACCCCCGTAGGAAATCTCCAGCATCCCAGCCCTCCCTTGCCGATGACGCGAAAACATATTACGATTTGTCTATGTGATAGGATAGCCCAAAATGAAACCTGACCTTGCGGCATGGATCTGCGCGGCGGGGCTGGCGCTGATCGCCGGAGCGTCGGCGCGCGCCGATCTGGTGCTGGGCATGGTCGAGCGCACGGGCTGCGCCTATTGCGTGATGTGGAACCGCGAAATCGCGCCGATCTGGCCGAAGACCCGCGAAGGCCGCACCGCCCCCTTGCGCCGGATCGATCTGGACGCCAAGCTGCCAGAGGACGTGCGGCTTGTCTCCAGACCCCAATTCACGCCGACCTTCGTGCTGTTGCGCGACGGGGTGGAAATCGGTCGTCTCGAAGGCTATCCGGGCGAGGATTTCTTCTGGGGCCTGATCGGAGCCATGGTGCAGGGACAGCCCGAATGGGCACAGACGGACGAGGGTGAGTGAGGATGTGCAACAGGCAGGCCGGACCCCGACGCGCGGCGGGCGCGGCCGCAACCGGGGAGAAGACGGGGTGGTGCTGATGCCCCGTGATGCGATGACGACAGAGGCTGCCCCGCCAGAGGACGATGGCCGCGACGGCCCCGTGCCGTCGATGGATGAGGTGCAGGCCGAGGATATGGTCCAGCATGCCGAAACCGCGTCGAGCTTTCTGAAAGCGCTGTCGCATGAGGGCCGGCTGATGATCCTGTGCCACCTGTCGACCGGCGAGAAATCGGTGACCGAGCTGGAAACGCTGTTGTCCTCGCGCCAGGCGGCGGTCAGCCAGCAACTGGCGCGGCTGCGGCTGGAAGGGCTCGTGTCCTACCGGCGCGAGGGCAAGGCGATCTACTATTCGCTGGCCGACGAAAAGGCGCGCCGGCTGCTCGAGCTGATGCATGACATGTTCTGCACTGCCAAGGCGCCGCCCCGGGCGGCGGAGGCGCGCGACTGACGAAGGGGCGGGCGCCCGCGGAGGCGGTCCCGCCGAGGGGGGAAGACGCGATGGAGACGATACCGCCGGGCGCCTGGGCCGCGCTGATCGGCCTTGTCACCGGCTCGGTGCTGGGGCTTGCCGCCCGGCTGGGCGATTTCTGCACGCTCGGCGCGCTCGAGACCGCGATCTGGGGCGGCGACCAGCGGCGGCTGCGGATGTGGGGCGTGATCCTCGGCACCGCCATCGCCGCGACCTCGCTGCTGGCCGCCGCGGGCCAGATCGACACCGGCGCCACCATCTATCACGCGATCCGCTGGAACCCGGCTGCCAGCGTGCTGGGCGGGCTGGCCTTCGGCTATGGCATGGCGCTGGCGGGCAATTGCGGCTTTGGCGCGCTGGCGCGGTTCGGCGGCGGCGACCTCAGATCGCTGGTGATCGTGGTGGTGATCTCGATCTGCGGCTTCGTCACCCTGTCGGGCCCGCTGGCGCCCTTGCGCGATCTGGCCTTCCCGCAAGAGCCCTCGGACGGGCTGCAAAGCCTGGCGGTCTCGGCCGCCGAACTGACAGGCCTGCCCGCGCTGGCCGTGGCGCTGACGCTGGCCGCCGCGGCCTTCGGCTGGGGCATCCTGCACCGCCCGATGCGGGCCGAGCCGCACCGGATCGGCTGGGCGGTCGCGGTCGGGCTGGCGGTGACGGCGGCGCTGTGGGGGACCTCGGCGATCAGCCACGCGACGCTCGGCGCGGTCGCGGTCGAGGGCCATACCTTCACCGCCCCGCTGGGCCGCACGCTTTTGTGGATGATGACCTCCTCGGCGGGCGGGCTGTCGTTTTCCGTCGGCTCGGTTCTGGGGGTTCTGGCGGGCGCCTGGCTCGGGTCGCGCCGCAAACGCTCGTTCCGCTGGGAGGCCTGCGAAGACCCGCGCGAGCTGGGCCGTCAGGTCGGCGGCGCGGCGCTGATGGGGGTCGGCGGCGTGGTGGCGCTGGGCTGTTCGGTGGGCCAGGGGATCACCGCCTTCGCGACCCTGGCCTGGTCGGCGCCGGTGACGCTGGCGGCGATTTCGGCGGGGGCGGTCTTCGGGCTGCGCCGGCTGATCGCGGGGTTCCAGCCCGATTGACCGGACCGGCCCGCCCCCTGCCCCGCATTGCCGCCATCGACCTCGCCCGCAGCGCGGCTCTGGCCGGGATGGTGGTCTTTCATTTCAGCTACGATCTCGAGATGTTCGGCCATCTGCCCCCGGGCACGGTCGTCTCGGGCGGCTTCCGGGTGCTGTCGGTCACGGTCGCGGCGGCCTTTCTGGCCCTGGCCGGGGTCAGCCTGCAGCTGGCCCATGGCGCGCACGTCCGCCCCCGCGCCGTCCTGCGCCGCCTGCTGCGGATCGCGGCCGCGGCCGGGGCGGTCAGCCTCGGGACCTGGGCCGTGTTTCCGGCCGCCTTCGTCTATTTCGGCATCCTGCATGCCATTGCGGCCGCCAGCCTTCTGGGCCTTTTGCTGCTGCGCCTGCCGCCTTTCGTCCCTGCCCTGCTGGCGCTTGCGGTCCTGCTGGCTCCCCGCCCGGCCCCGATCCCCGACCTGGGCTGGCTCGACTGGACCGGGCTGACCGCGACCCCGCGCCCGAGCGTCGATTTCGAGCCCCTCTTTCCCTGGGCGGCCGCCTTCCTTGCCGGGATGGCGCTGGGCGGGCTGGGCCGCCGCCACGGGCTCTGGGACCGGCTCTCGGGGTCGCCCGGCCGCCTGACCCGCTGGCTTGCCTGGCCCGGACGGAACAGCCTTGCGATCTATCTGATCCATCAGCCGCTGTTGATCGCACTTGTCTGGGGCCTGACCCGGATCGGCCTGTCCTAGAGTGAGGACACATTAATCCGCTTGAGCGCGGGCTCGCCGCGTGATTCCATCTTCCGATCTGGGGAGGGATCATGAGCGAGCTTTTCCGGCTGACGAAAAGCGCAGATGGCGCGGCTGCGTCCGTTTGCCGGGAAAACAGTCCCCCGGGCTGTTTTCTGATCCTCCAAACTCCCGAACTCCCGCGGGAGGCCCCGGATCGATGACCGACGGGTGTTGAGCGGGATAATCTTCATACAGCGCAATGGGTTGATGTGAAAGCATGCCCCTGCGGCCTACGGCCCGCCGAAGACGCTCTCCAACCGCTGGAAGCGGTGGAGCCGGATGGGCGTGTTCGCCACGATCATGACCGGACCGGCCGCCCAGGCACAGGACACCGGGATCGTGATGATCGATGCGCCGCATGCGACGGCCCGTCGGACGGCGTCGAGCCTCGCGGTTCAAAAGGGCGGCGCGGACGGCTGATCGGGCGGAGGTTGAAGGTCAGAAAACGATCCGGGGGATCGTTTTCCCGAGAACGGGCGGGCTGAACTCCACACTGCACGCCCTGGCCGATGCGAAGGGTCGCCCGATCCTGTTCCTCTCGGCGGGCCGGACCTCGGACGACATCGGGGCGCGGGCGCTGCCGTCTTCCATCCCGCAGGCCGGGGCGCTGCTCGGTGACCCGGGCTACGATGCCGACTGGGTCCGCAACGCTCTGACCGACATGGGCATTTTGCTGTGTATCGCCTCCCGCATCGGTCGCAAGGTTCCGATCCCGCACGACGCAAGCCTCTGCCGCCTGCGCCACGGGATCGAGACCATGTTCGCCCGCCTGAAGGACTGGCGGCGCATCGCCACCCGCTGCGACCGCTGGCCGATCCTTTTCCTCTCGGCCTGCGCTCTGGCCGCGACCGCCATCTATCGGGTGTGAGACCTGACTCTGGCGGCTGCGACCGATCCCGGCCGCAAGCAGCAGGCCCCGCATCGCCGATTGCCAGCCAGATGCCGTTCGTCTAAACCTGCACGGGCATTGCCCTCGTAGCTCAGTTGGCCAGAGCAGCGCTCTTGTAAAGCGAAGGTCCGCGGTTCGAATCCGTGCGGGGGCACCAGACACAGACGCACACGGAATCAAGGCAGCGCAAAGCCCCGCAAAATAAGGGCGTATGGAACTTCGATGCGCGCCTGCGCTTGCCTCTGCCCCCCTGAATCGCGCATCCATTTACGCACGAATTACGCACGTGCGTAAATGGATGCGGGTGTATGGCAAGCTTCACGAAGCACAAGACGGGATGGCGGGCGCACGTGGTCAGGCGGGGCACTCGCAAGACCAAGGTTTTCCCGACCAAACGCGAGGCGCAAGACTGGGCGGCCAGGCAGGAATACCTGATCATGGAGGCCGATCGCGCGGTCAGCACGGTCCCCTTTTCAGAGGTGCTTCTGCGCCACGCCCGCGAGGTCAGCCCTACCCACCGCGGCGAAAGATGGGAGGGGATGCGGCTGCGGAAGTTTGCGGAGGACAAGATCGGTGCCGTCAAAATGCGCGATCTCTCGGCGGCGGATTTCGCAGACCGGCGGTTGAGCGAGGTGGCCCCGGCCAGCGTGCGAAGGGAGATGAACCTTCTCGGGTCCGTGCTGACGCAGGCGCGCAAGGAATGGGGGCTGCTCTCCGGAAACCCCATGGCCGACGTGCGCAAGCCGAAGGCGCCTCCGCCGCGTGACAGGCTCCCGACGCAGGATGAACTGGATCGGCTGGCGCATGTGGCTGGCGACGATCTGTCAACGGCACAGGCCCGGGCCTTTCACGCGTTTCGGTTCGGATGCGAGACTGCAATGCGGGCCGGGGAAATCATCGGGCTGGAATGGTCAAGGATCGACCTTGAGGCGCGAGCCGCACGGCTGCCGATGACCAAGAACGGGCATCCCCCGCCGCAACCGCAAGGGCGTGATCGTCCACGACCGCGCCCGCTACACCCCTTGCGTCTGGGTGCCGACCCTCGCCCAGATCGCGGCGGCACGTCGAGCCTATCTCGACTGGTGGGGCTATCTGCTGGAGCTGCAGGCGGCGCTCGGGTCCGCCGATCTCGCGCGGATCCGCGTCACCGGGGATATGCCCCCGATGACGCCCTGGCGATGAAATTCAGAGATTTTTGCCCTGCTGACGAGGGGCCCGGCTTTCGGAAAGCGCGAAGCTCAAACGTCAACGCGTTACTGAGATGTGTCGGAAATGGAGCCTGTTTTCCAAGTGCAACCATCCGGAGGCGGGATAGCAGCAACGTCCGACCAGCCCTCCGGCGAGATGTTCGACCAATTACGAGAATCCATGCCGGAAGCCTCAAGCCAGCCCCGCCAACGACCGAAAAACTCTTCGTCGCTCAACACATCCGCGTGCCACTGGCAGGGATCGCCCATTTGCTTTCGGAAGCCGTCGGTTATCTGCACACTTCCGTCAAGAAAGGCGTTTCTGAAATCAGTCTCTTCATTGAAGTTGACGCTCCTCAAATCGGCGAACCTGAGAGCGCCGCCACCATTTGTGACCGCTCTCAGGTTCGCCGATTGGATTATTAAGGGTTCGAACCGCACACCTGTCAAGAAACTCATACTGAGGTCCGCCCCCTCCATCTGGACCCAGCTGAGGTCCGCCCCCTCCATCTGTGCACCGATGAGGTTCGCCCCTGCCAAAAACGTGTCAGTCAACTGCGCTCCTCTGAAATCCGGTTTCTGATGACCGGGTTGGTGCCACTGAGGTTTGCGTAGTTCCGAAATCGCGGCCTCTCTCCTCCGTCGAAACTCTCTCTCAAACAGGGCTTGCTGATACTCCGAAAGTTCCTTCCGGGTGCAGTCATTAGCTTCGCGCTTGCACCAATCCCCAAAAAAATCAGACTTTGCGATGTCACTAGGTCGTGTTGACAAAAGGGATTCCGCTCGTGCGTAGGCTCCAGACTCATTGATCGTCAAAGCCAGAAGATGACGGTTGCGGCGAGGGCTATGGCGGAGAGGAAGGTCTTTG
>NZ_QNVX01000048.1:28017-44439 GCF_003314725.1 Rhodovulum sp. BSW8 | reverse complement strand
CTTGCCCAACCCGAAACCGACCACTATCAACCCCAAGGACTCTCGTTATGAACGAGGGACGACCGGGGGACAGGTCAATGCCCGGTCCAGGCCGCGATCTGGTGGGTCGTCGCGCCCGCCTCGGCGAGGGCAACGCCGCGGGTCTTGCGAAGCCCGTGGGCGCTTTTCTCGATGCCAGCTTCCGCCGCTGCGGCGCGGATCATGTTGCCGAGGCCCTTTTCGGATCTCGGGGCGCCCGCAGCCGTCGCGAGGAACGTCATGTGGCGTGAACCGAGCGCGGCCAGCGCGTCGTGCATCGCCTCGCGATCCCCGGCATAGCCTTCGGCATAGGCGGGCAGTCTGGCGGTCCAGGGCACGAAGGCGGGCTGTTTCACCTTGCTTTGGGTGTAGATCAGGACCCCGGCGCGATCCACATGGCCCGGGCCGATCATCACCGCATCGCCAATCCGAAATCCGGTCCAGTGCAGCAGCTCGAAGGCGGCGCGCTTGCTGGTGCCGATGGGCCACCGGGTCCGGAAGACGACCGATACCGCGGTGCCGATGCTCTACACCCAGCTTTTCGACGGCGAGGCGGCGCCGCAGGGCTTCTGCACCGCGACGACGCGGGCATCAGGCGCGGGGCGAAATCACGCGCGATCAAGGCCGCGTCCGCGCTGTCGGCCTTCATGGACACAGGCAACACCTCAAGCCGGGCAAGAGCCCCTCGGGACCTCCTGCCAGAAACAGCCGCAGTCTAGCGCATGAGCACGACCGGAACCTTGCAGGAACGGATCATCCCGGTGGTGGTCGAGCCGATGACCAGGGTTCGTATGCGCGAATGCCCGTAGGCGCCCATCACCAGAAGATCGATCCCGTCCGTTTCGACCAGATCGGCCAGTGCCTTGTCCGGGGCGCCTTTCAGAAGTTTCACCTCGGCTTCATGCCCGCCCGCGTTCAGCGTGACACGCGCCTTTTCCAGAGCGCGGCGCAGGTCGGCCGTGTCTTGGCCCGCAGTCGCCACGATCACCTTCAGCCCGGCAAAGACCGGGTTGCGGGCAACATGGTCGACCGCCTTCATCGAGGAGACACCCCCGTCATAGGCGATCAGCACGCGTTCGATCGGCGCGAAGCTGCGGTTCGAGACGAAGACCGGCTTGTGACTGGCGCGCACGATCCGCTCGAAGTTGGAGCCGAGATGGGGGCTTTCCAGCCCGGCGGCCTCGCCCCGCTTGCCGATCACGATCATGTCGGCCGCGGCTTCCTTCTGTTCGACCGTGTTCACGATGTCGTCGTGGCGCAACCGGGTGATGACATCGGTGACGCCTTCCCCCTCGATCAAGGCCTTGGCATCCTCCAGGATCGCGCGGCCCTGGGCCTGCGAAAGCTTGGCGTGCTGTTCATCCAGATCGCTGAGCTGTTCCATCAACTGCGATCGCGCGCCCAGCCGGATCGAGCCCGACAGATCGCGCCGCCCCTGGGCCCGGCGCGGGTCGAGCACGTGGTAAAGCTTGACCTGCGCGCCCGAGCGCTTTGCGATCCAGGCCGCATGGCGGCACACGCTTTCGGAATAGGCCGATCCGTCGACCAGCGCCATCAGCATCCCTGTCATCGTCCCATACCCCCGTCAGTGACCCAAGAGATCGTCCATCGCGCCGGGCTTGTCATGCACGGCCAGCTTGTCGACGATGGTTTCGGATGCCGCATTCATGCCCCTGATCTCGACCTCGGCGCCCTCGCGGCGGAACTTGAGCACGGCCATGTCCAGTGCCGCAACGGACGAGACGTCCCAGATATGGGCTCGGCTGACATCGATGGTGACGCGCTCCAGGGCCTCCTTGAAGTCGAAGGCACGCATGAACTCCTCGGTCGAGGCGAAGAAAAGCTGGCCCTCGACCACATAGGTGCGCGCGCGCCCGTCGGGCGAAATCTCGGACGTGACCCGGAAAAGCTGGGCGATCTTGGCCGAAAAGAAGATGCCCGACAGCAGCACGCCGACCAGAACGCCGATGGCGAGGTTATGGGTGTAGACCACGAAGAACACCGTCGCCAGCATCACGATGGAGGACGACCGCGGATGGTCGCGCAAGGTCCGGATCGAGGACCATGAGAACGTGCCGATGGACACCATGATCATGATCGCGACCAGCGCCGGCATCGGGATCTGTCCGACCAGGTCGCCCAGCACGACGATCAGGAACAGAAGCATCGTCCCCGCGGTAAAGGTCGACAGCCGCCCGCGTCCGCCCGATTTCACGTTGATCATCGACTGGCCGATCATGGCGCAGCCCGCCATGCCGCCGATGAACCCGGTGCAGGTATTGGCGATCCCCTGACCGATGCATTCCTGGTTCCGGTCGCTGGGGGTGTCGGTCAGATCGTCCACGATGGTCTGCGTCATCAGGCTTTCCAGCAATCCCACCGCGGCCACCCCGATCGAATAGGGCAGGATGATCTTCAGCGTCTCAAGCGCCAGCGGGATGTCGGGGATCAGGAAGACCGGAAGCGTGTCGGGCAACTCCCCCATGTCCGACACGGTACGGACATCGACCCCGAAGGCCATCGTCACCGCCGTCAGAACGATGATCGTGATCAGGGGCGAGGGCACCGAGGTCGTCAGCAGCGGAAAGAGGTAGATGATCGCAAGCCCCGCCGCGACCATGACATAGGTCACCCAGGTCACGCCGATCAGTTCGGGCACCTGCGCGAGGAAGATCAGGATCGCCAGTGCGTTGACGAAGCCGGTGATGACCGAGCGCGAGACGAACCGCATCAACTGGCCAAGCTTGGCCAGCCCCGCTCCGATCTGGATCAGCCCCGCCAGCACGGTGGCCGCCAGCAGGTATTGCAGCCCGTGCTCCTTGACCAGGGTCACCATCAGAACGGCCGTTGCCGCCGTCGCTGCCGAGATCATGCCGGGCCGCCCGCCGGTGATGGCCACGATCACCGCAATCGAGAAAGAGGCGTAAAGCCCGACCTTTGGATCGACGCCAGCGATGATCGAGAACGCGATGGCCTCGGGGATCAGGGCGAGCGCCACGACCAGTCCGGCCAGGATGTCACCGCGGACGTTTCCGATCCACTGGTCGCGATAGGCGTAGAGTGCGTTCATGGTCATTCCGGTGGCGGGCCGCCGACGCTCCGGCAGGGGGCGCGGCAGTCTGGGGTGTCGGTGGTCCGGAGAACTGGCGCTGAAAGCCACCACCCGGCAATAGGCCGGGCCCGGGGCGGATCACCATTCGCATACAAAAATCCGGCGCCAAGGCCAACAGCCAAAGCAGCGCGGACCTGCCGTGTCGTATCTGCTGCCTGCCGTTCGTGTCGCGCGTGGAAAGGACGGGCATGAAGGGCTGACGCGCGCAGGTCGCGTGTCGCGGCGAGCGGCGGTGCAGGGCTTTTGCCGCCAAGCGCGAGGCCCAGGACTGGGCAGCGCGGCAGGAGCACCCGATCATGGATGCCGGTGTGATCGCGGCCGATCGAGCTTTCGGCCCGCTTCCGGATCGCCATGCCCAGGAGGTCAGCCCGACCAGGCGGGCCGAGAGATGGGAGATGGTCAGGCCGAAGCGCCTCGGGCGCTCAGCCGTTCCAGCAACTGGCCGGAAGCTTGAACAGCACGAACTGCTTGCCGCGATAGGCGCCGGTCTCGGGGGTCAGCTCAGTCAGCGGGTCGGTCCCGGCCGCGCAGGCCGGGGGCGTTCCGGCCGCGACATACAGCACCGTGCCGGACAGGCCGCGCGGCAGGGCGTGACGCAGGGCGTAATGGTTCGAGGCACGGCCCTCGGGCGGCGGCGCATGGATCGACACGTCGCGGTCGCGCCCGGTATAGAAGAGATCGGCCAGGAGATCGCGATTGTCGGCGACGATCACCCGCTGCCCCTCGGCCTCGGCGATGTCGAGGATCCTGTCGCTGAGATCCACCCGCCCCAGATAGCGTTCCAGGACCGGAGGCCCGCCGAAGCTGGCCGAAGGCGCGTAGACCCCCAGCACCGGCAGCGCCATTGCCACCGTGCCGTTGATCGCGAAGGACGCGATCCTCAGCCCCCGGCCCAGCCGCGGCAGCACCGCCAGTGTCCCCGCCAGATAGGCCGCCGCCGCCCAGTTGGCATAGGCCCCGGACAACAGCGCCTCGACCGAGACGATGGCCACGACCGGCAGCGCGAAGACCAGCATCAGCCGGGTCGGCGCGTCGCGGTCGGACCAGCGCAGCGCGCCCCAGATCAGCGCCGCGAACAGCACCGGGCCGAAGACGGCGAACTGGCTGCCCAGAAACTCGGCAAGCCCGGCGATATTGAACCCGGCCCGGGCCGAGGGGTCGCGCACCCAGTTGGCGTTGTCGAGCGTGTGCTCGAGCGTGGTCATGCCGTTCTGCAGGTTCCAGATCACATTGGGAGAGATCGTCACCGCGAAGGCCAAAAGCGCCAGGCCGGCGTCGCGCAGCCTCGGCCGGGCGGGCGGGATCAGGAGGGCGGCCAGCGCGGCGCAAAGCGGGTAGTAGATCGCGGCGTATTTCGACAGGAAGGCCAGCCCCAGCGCCACGCCCGCCGCCAGCGCCCATCCCGGTCCGGGCCGCGCCAGCATCCGCAGCCAGAACCCGAGCGCCAGCGCCAGAAACGGGAACATGATGGTGTCGGTCGAGATCAGGATCGAGCCTGCCGCGACCATCGGCAGGGTGATGAAGCCCAGCGCCACCCAGATCGCCGCCTGCCGGCCCCAGAGCCCGGCCGCGATCCGGCCGAGGATCAGCGCCGTCGCGGCATGGAACAGCGGCGCGGGCAGCCGCACCCAGAACGGCGCGTCATTGCCGGCCATCTCTGTCACCGCCCGGATCACCCAGCCGATCATTGGCGGCTTGGAGTAGTAGCCGAAGGCCAGCTCGCGCCCCCAGAGCCAGTACTGGGCTTCGTCGACGAAGAGGTCCATCCGGTTCAGCCAGAGCAACCAGACCCGGATCGCCGTCACCGCGAGGACGGCTGTCGCGGCCGGGATCAGCCAGCCGTGGCGGTCAGGCGCTGCGGCGCCGGTGCGCATGAATGAGCCAGAGGTTACGGGTGTAGATGAAGACGCCGGTGACCTGCCCCAGGATGAAGACCGGGTCCTTGCGGTAGATCGCATAGGCCAGAAGGATCACGCCGCCCGCCATCGAGAAATACCAGAAGGCCACCGGCACCACCGAATTGCGCGCCCGTTCCGAGGCGATCCACTGCACCAGGAAGCGGGCGGTGAACATCAGCTGTCCGCCCAGCCCGACGACGACCCACCAGAATTCGGCCCAGCCGTCGACATGCAGCCAGCCGAAGAGGGCCTCAATGGCCATGCGGAACCTCCTCGGTGGCGCGGGCCTTTTTGCGGCGCAGGATCAGCCAGGACACGCCGATCAGGTCGTGAATGCCGACCAGGGCGCGCTGGAGGTTGTTGTAGTTCGACTGTCCGGCATGGCGTTCGCGGTGGCTGACATCGACCAGCGCGATCTCCCAGCCGTCCCGCTTGAAGAGCGCGGGCAGATAGCGGTGCATGTGGTCGAAATAGGGCAGCGTCAGGAACAGGTCGCGCCGGAAGCCCTTGAGCCCGCAGCCGGTGTCGCGGGTGCCGTCCTTCAGCAGCCGCGCCCGGATCGCATTGGCCGCGCGCGAGGCCCATTTCTTCGAGGCGGTATCCTGCCGCCCGACCCGCTGGCCCGCCACCAGCCCCAGCCTTCCGGTCTCGTCGGCCAGGAGCGGCGCCCAGAGCTTCGGCAGTTCGGCGGGCGGGTTCTGGCCGTCGCCATCGAGCGTGCAGACCACCGGTGCGCGTGCTGCCAGCACTCCGCTGTGCACGGCTGCGCTCTGCCCGCCCGAATTCGGGTGGCGCAGCAGCCGCAAGGCAGGGTCGGATTTCATCCGCTCGGCGACGATGGCCGCCGTCGTGTCGGTCGAGCCGTCGTCGACGACGATCACCTCGTGGCTGTCGAGACCCGCACAGGCCTCGGCGATTTCGCCCAGAAGAAAGGCCACGTTCTCGGCCTCGTTCTTCATGGGAATGACGATGGAAACGGCTGGCATTGAGGCCTCGTTGGGGCGCCGGAGCGATTTGGCCGCGGTTAAACCTGATCGCGGACGGCTTGTCCACATCTGGCAAGGTCGGCGCGAAGGGTATGGCCCGGGTCGATCCGTGGCGTCAGCGCCACGCGCTCGCCCTTGCCGGGCAGGCCCTTCGCGACGCAATCCGCGATGATCTGCGCCGCGCGGCGGCCGATCTCGCGCCGCTGGATGTCCATGGTGGCCGGGCGCAGCGGCAGACCGCTCAGAAGCTCGATACCGTTGAAGCCCGCCAGCCCCAGCTTGCCCGGCACGTCGAAGCCGCGCTCCAGACAGTAAAGCAGCCCGCCCGCCGCGATCATGTCGTTGGAGAAGTAAAGAAAATCGAGGTCCGGGTGCCGGTCCAGCAGCGCCCGGGTCATCTCGCGCCCCTTCTCGAGCCCCGATCCGCCCGAATAGAATTCCTGATCGACGATCTCAAGCCCGGCCCGCGCCAGCGCCCCGGTGAAGCCCTCGAACCGCTTCCGCGCCCGGTGGTCCATCGGCATCTTGGTGCCGAGAAAGCCGATCCGGCGATAGCCTGCCCCTGCGATGGCCCGCGCCATCTCGGCCCCGGCCCGGCGATGCGAGATGCCGACGACCGAGTCGATGGGCTCGCCGTCCAGATCGAGGATCTCGACCACCGGAATCCCCGCGGCCCGCAGCATCGCCCGGCTGGCCTCGGAATGTTCGAGCCCGGTCACGATCAGCCCCGAAGGCCGCCAGGACAGCATCTCGAACAGCACCTTTTCCTCATGCGGCGGGTCGTAGCGCGACAGCCCGAAGACCGGCTGCAACGGCGTGTCCTCGAGCACCTCGTTGATGCCCGCCAGCACCTCGGGGAAGACCATGTTCGACAGCGACGGGATGATCACGCCGACGAGGTTCACCCGCTGGCTGGCCAGCCCGCCCGCGATGCGGTTCGGCACATATCCCAGCCGCTTGGCCGCCTCCAGCACCTTGGCGCGGGTCTTTTCCGAGACATCGCCGCTGTGCCGCAGCACGCGGCTGACCGTCATCTCGCTGACGCCCGAGGCTTCGGACACGTCGCGCAGCGTCAGCGGTCGGCTCGGTCTGTCGGGACGGTCTGCGGTCACGGGGCGCCGGGTCCTTCAGGGGGGTGGTCGCACCAGTTAAGCGGGAATGGCCCGGATGTCCAAGGCGAAGCGGTCTTGCAACTGCGGCGTTTTCCGGGGAAAAAGACCGCGCGTGGTCCCGTGGCTCAACTGGATAGAGCAATCCCCTCCTAAGGGATAGGTTGCAGGTTCGAGTCCTGCCGGGATCACCACTTGTCACGGTTTTTCCTTTCCCTCCAATGTGTTGGTGTCGCCTTTGGCGAACCTTTCGTGAAGGTTCACCACGTTCTGTTCCCCATTCGTTCGGGCGATCAGTTTTTCGAACGCGGCATCGGCCAGCCCCTCGCGGCCAGCCGCTTCGGTGTAGAGTTGCACCAGAGCCAGGGTCTTGTGGCCGGTGACGGCGGCGATTTCGTGGGGCGTCGCCCCGGCTTCGGCCAGGCGGCGGGCGCAGGCTTTGCGGAGGCCGTGTGAGGCGCAGACCTCCAGTCCGGCCTCATCGCACCATTTCCGCATCGCGTTCCCGAGCCCTGCGGCCGAGCGTTGCTTGCCCGACGCGGTCGCAAGAAACGGCCTGTCTGCTGCCAATTCCTCAAGGACGCGCCGCAGATCGTCATGCAAGGGAACGCTGATCAGGATGCCGCCGGAACGCTTGGTCTTCTGGCGACGGTACTCCACCCGGTCGCCCTTGATGTTCCAAGGCCCGAGCTGCACGGCATCCACTCGGGCAGCGCCGGTATAGAGCATGAGCGTGACTGCCCGATGCGCCAAGGTTCCGGGCCTGTGCGCTTCGAAGAAGC
This sequence comes from Rhodovulum sp. BSW8, assembly GCF_003314725.1. Taxonomy (NCBI): domain Bacteria; kingdom Pseudomonadati; phylum Pseudomonadota; class Alphaproteobacteria; order Rhodobacterales; family Paracoccaceae; genus Rhodovulum; species Rhodovulum sp. BSW8. The sequence goes on along the minus strand of NZ_QNVX01000048.1, from coordinate 36,534 downwards.
GGGCGATCTCCGCTTCATCCCAGCTATGGAAGCCTTCGCTTTCGACCCGATAGGGTTTGGGCGCGCGGGCGGGATTGTCGGTGCGCCAGTCCAGCGACACGGCATGGTCCAGCAGCTGGATCAGGCGCTTGCGCAGATTGTTAGCAGCGGCGGGGGTCTCGGCCTTTTTGGCGAGGATCGCCGCAACGTGGCGGCGCTGCATGAGCTTGACGGGTTGCTTGCCGTACTCCTGCCGAAAGGGCTCGATCAGCCCTCGGTAAACCCGCTTCGTGTTGTCCGCGAGGTTCAGGAATTCGGGCGACATGTAGAAGGACGCAACCAGAGCCGAGACCGATCCGGGAACGGTACGCCCCGCGCCGATCAGGCCGCGGGTGCGGTGCCCTTCAAGGGCAGCCTCATATCGGCGGGTGAATTCCTCGGAACCGTACTCCGTCCCAAGTTCCGCCGAGAACGCACCCTTGCGGAAACGCCAGCGCCGCTTGCCGTGGCGGTCGTGGTAGGGCGTCGCGCCCGGATATTGCTTCCGGCGCTTCATACCGTGGCGGTGTCCCAGGGGTTCGAAACGGTGTCTTCTGCGTTGTTCGTGAAGACGACGATCTTGCCCGTGCGCGGGTCGATCTCGCACCGATCCACCGGGATTTCGGCGTTGCGGTAGGCTTTGAGCACTCGGGTCACGTCGGTCTGGGTGAAGTTGGCGGGTTTTCGAGCCATCAATCCGTTCTCCCTATTGATTTTTGACCTCCCGCAGGATCGCGGAGGCATCGAGATTCAGTTCGCGGCAGACGGCACGAAACACGGCCGAGGCGTTGACCATCGTGAAGGCTTCCAGATCGCGCTCGTTGCCCTCGGGGCCGGTCAGGTCGGCCAGGAAGTCGGCCATCGCCCCGCGACCGGTGGGCAGGTAGTTGATCGTCACCTTGTCACCGGCCACCGCCATGAAGGTGTCGCCCCCAACGGGGTCGAGCGGCAGCCCGGGGGTGCCGGGGTGCTGCACGGCCGAATAGGCGAAGACGGCGGCGGCCTTGAAGGCATCCGCAGGGCGGTGCCCTTGATCGACCAGAGCCCGGGCAATGGCGATCTCCATCACGTTGCGGAACTCGAACCTGCGGTGCCGCCCCTTTTCGCCGCCGCCGCCCATGCCCTGCCCGAGCACGTGATTGCGGCCGAGCCAGAGTTGCAGCTTTTCCTTGGGCAGTCCCGCCGCCTTGGCGACCGCCTCCGCCTTCCAAGTTTCGTTCCAGAAATCCATGCTTGAAGCTCCCGCAGAATGTCGTCCGATATTCATCGCGCCACATGGCGGCGCCGTCAAGGAAAATCGAACGATACTCTTCACTCCGCGAGGATCGACGCAGGGATGCGCCCAGATCTGGACGGAAGCCCCTTGAGCGATCATCCCAGCAACAGACGGCGAGCGTCCTGCCAGATCGGATGCGGAGGTGCGGGAAGGCAGCGATCCCGGCGGCAATTGAGCCGGTACGAGCTGACGGCAGCGGCGGTTCCGACAGGCCAGCGGCTTTGGCATAGGCGGCAAGGAACTCGGGGTGTGACGGCGGCATGTCCGGCAGCGGCACACCCTTCTGCCCTTTCGGGCGGTATGAGGTGCCCCTAGATTTGTAGACGCTTTGCTCCCTAACTTTGACGCAAGTCGTCAATGCGACCAGCCCTGAAGGCCAGAACACCCGCCGACGCCCTCAAGGACTGGCGACGTCAACGGCCCGAACTCCTCAGGAAGCGGGGGTCTACAATCACACGGGATGTGACACCGGGCGTCGTCCTCGCCTCTTGGCCAGGAGAGATCGTTATGCGCGCCCTCTGCCCCGAACCTCGCGCAGGATCGATCTTGCCATGACGAGCGCAGAGCTCCGGGGGGCTTTGCGGTCGTCCGGGACGGAACGCCTGTGCCAGGGCAATTCAGTGCAAAGTGGCGCCCGCAGGTGCAACCGTGAAGATCGAGATGCCATCCGACAGGGATGTGCTGTTCTTCGATAGTTCCATTGTCACGCCGGCCGTTTCGCTGACCATGGCCGCATTTTGTTGCGTCACCGTATCAAGATGCGAAATCGCCGTGTTGATCTCCGTGAGCGTTATCGTCTGCTCCTGAAGACCGCTTACCACCTCCCTGATACGTTCGCTGATCCGGTCGACGCTGCGGAAAATTCCGCCAAGATCCCCGCTGGCCTTGCTCACCAGAGTCGCTCCGTCGCGCACATACTCGCTGCTTTGAACGATCAGGGATTTGATTTCCTTTGCGGAATCTGCCGATCGTTGCGCCAGTTGCCGCACTTCGGACGCAACCACCGCAAAACCGCGTCCGGCCTCCCCCGCACGGGCGGCCTCGACCCCGGCATTCAATGCCAAGAGGTTCGTCTGAAACGCGATGTCGTCGATCACAGACACGATCTGGGAAATCGACTTCGAGGAGTCCTCAATCCTCTGCATCGCTGCGGTCACATCTTCGACGACCTTGCTGCTGTCTCCGGCCGCTTTCCGGGTGTCCTGCGCTTCGCGGCCGACTTCGGACGCATAATCCGCCGCTTTCCGGGCGGTGTGGTTCAGTTGGTCCACCGCCGCAGCGGTCTGTTCCAAAGTGGCCGCCTGCGTTTCGGTGCGGCGAGACAGCTCGTCGGCATTTCCGGACACTTTCTGGGACATTCCGTCGATGGTGTTGGCCACGCCTTTGACTTGCCGGATCAAATTGGCCATGTTTTCCGAGGCCGCGTTAAAGCTGTCGGCCACTTCCTTCATGCGGTCCTGGGCAGACAACTCGACGCGATATGTCAGATCGCCATTGCTCAGCGCCTGGAGTCCCTTCGAGATCGCGCGGATGGCCTCGCGTTGCCGTGTGATTTCAGTGGCGATTTTCGTGATCTGAACGACCGTCCCCGCTTCGTCAAAGACCGGGGCATAGGTCGCGGCAATCCAGATCACCTCGTCATCCTTGGTAATCCTCGGAAACTCGTCCGTGAAGAATTCTCCGGCGCGCAGACGGTTCCAGAAATCCTGGTACGCCTGTGTCTGGCGGTACTTTTTCTGGACAAACATACTGTGGTGTTGGCCGATCACCTCTGCGGCGGTGTAGCCAAGAGCACGCAAGAACATGTCATTTGCTTCCAAGATCACCCCCTCGGGGGTGAAGTGGATCACGGCCTGGGTCCGTTCGACAATCTGAACGATTGCGTCAGCTTTGTTAACGGACGTCGGCTTACTGGACCTTGAACGCCGATTGAACCACATCTTCGCCTCCGCGTCTGTCTCTGCTGGATGCATAGAGGCGACATATTGAAGCACCCTTAAATTTCCAGGATGCGCTGCGATCATTCCCGCGCCCGGGTGCTGTGGGTCGGTCGCGTGTCCCGGCCGTGTTGCGGGAAACGGCCTCGAGACCCGCGCCCTGCCGGTGTCCGACATCGATCCCCTTGGAGATCCGGGATGCATGGCCCTGGGCGCCGGAGCGTGCATCCGGCCAGATCGACCTGCTCATTGTGCCGGAAGAGCCGGGGTCTTCGTCCGGCCGGTTCGACGATCCAGGGCATCGCAGTCCGGCGGTCCCGCTTAAATGCCCGTCGGTCCGCGAGACGCGGCAGCCACGGAACCTCGCGTGATCGGCCGGCACCCGGTTGGACGGGCAAGGGGCCGCCGCGGTCCCGCAAGCCTTCGATTCGTTGGCAGAAGCAACGGCCACCGCCGCAAGCGAAAATGCGGCCGATCAGACCGGATCCGCGAAAAACATGATATGGCTGGGGCGGTAGGATTCGAACCTACGGTGCGCGGTACCAAAAACCGGTGCCTTACCACTTGGCTACGCCCCAACGGTGGAGGCGTAGATACGGGATGCCCGGACGGGCTTCAAGCCCAATCTGGCGAAAAAATGCGCCCGGGCCGCCACGATCTCAGACCGATAGAGGATGCGCCTTGGCCAGTCGGTCGAAGCCCATCAGCGTCTCCACCAGGCCGGGCATCTCGGCCAGCGGAATCATGTTGGGACCGTCCGAAGGCGCGCGGTCGGGCGCCTCGTGGGTCTCGATGAAGACCGCGGCAACGCCCACGGCCACCGCCGCGCGCGCCATCACCGGGGCGAATTCGCGCTGGCCGCCGCTCGACCCGCCCTGGCCGCCCGGCTGCTGCACCGAATGAGTCGCGTCCATCACCACCGGATAACCCAGCCGCGCCATGATCGGCAGGCTGCGCATGTCGGCAACCAGCGTGTTGTAGCCGAAGGACACGCCGCGCTCGGTCAGCAGGATCCGCCGGTTGCCGGTCGATTCGATCTTGGCCACCGCATTGGCCATGTCCCAGGGCGCCAGGAACTGGCCCTTCTTGACGTTGACCGCGGCCCCGGTTTCGCCCGCAGCCAGCAGAAGGTCGGTCTGGCGGCAGAGAAAGGCGGGGATTTGCAGCACGTCGACCGATTCGGCCGCAGGCGCGCATTGCTCGGCGGCATGGACATCGGTCAGCACCGGCACCTCCAGCTGGCGGCGCAGTTCGGCCAGGATCTCGAGCCCCTTGTCGATGCCGACGCCGCGGCGTCCCGACAGCGAGGTGCGGTTGGCCTTGTCGAAGCTGGCCTTGAAGATATAGCCCGCACCGGCCGCCGCGCAGGCGTCCTTCATGGCACGGCCGATCATCAGGGCGTGGTCCAGGCTTTCCAGCTGGCAGGGACCCGCGATCACTGTCAGCGGGCGGGTATTTCCGACGGGCAGGCCGCCGATCTCGATATGTTTCATGTCAGGCTGATACTTGTTCGCGAAGGATGGACAGGGTCAGCGAGATCATGAGGTAAATGCCGCCGAAGATCAAAAGGGCAAGCGCGGTATTTTCGACGGCGCGCGGATAGGCCGCCTTGTCGCGCGCGACCGGACTGACCCCGAGCGACAGGTAGCGGACCTGACGGTTGGCCTCGATCCGGGCGGTTTCAAGCTGTTCCAGCGTCTGCTGCAGCAACAGCTGGCGGTTGCCCGGATCGGCCTCGGCGATCCGCAGCTCGGCCGAGACCCGGGCCAGCGAGCCGCCGCTGGAACTGCCCTCGGTCAGCACCGCGCGCAGCTCGCGCACCATGGCATCCAGTCAGCGGATGTCGCCCTCGACGCCCGAGACGCGCGCGGCATTGGGCGTGGCATTGTCCAGAAGCTGCTGCAATTCCAGCCGCTTGTGCCGGAGTTCGATCTCGAAGGTATTGATCTGGCCCATCAGCGCGGCGGTTTCGCCGGCAGGGTCGATCACGCCCAGCTTTTCCTGTAGTGGCAGCACCCGGTTCTGAGCCTCGGCCACGCGCGCTTCGGCCGTATCCTGGCTTTGCCGGGCGCTTGCCATCTGATTCTCGCGCAGGCGCTGGGTCAGGCCGTCGATCCGGTCCTCGGCATAGGAAATCAGCGCCTTCGAGAATGCGGCCGAGACCTGCGGGTCGGCGGCCAGAACCTCCTTGTTGAGGATGCCCTCGGTCGGGTCGTACCCGATCTCGGCGGCGTGGCGGTAGACCTTGTAGGTGTCCTCGATCCCGCTGCTGCCGCGCAGGTGCTGGATCGGGTCGATCGAGGATTGGCTGAAATGCGCGCGAATCCCCTGATCCTCGTCGAGGCGCAGCATCGCATCGCGCGATTGCAGATCGCTTTGGACTGCGATCGAATCCTGCTGCATCGCGAGGCTGCCGCCCTGGAACAGGCTGCCCGGCCCGCCGCCGCTGGGCGAGTTGGCCTGCTGGATCACGAATTCCGGCGGCGTGGCCTCCATCGGCGTCGCCACCGCGAAGACGTAATAGCCCGCCAGCGCGGTGGGCAGGACCACGAAAACCGACAGCCGCGCCGTCAGCATGGTCAACGCCCGGCGGCGCCGGTGGGCGATGTCGCGCTGGATGTCGCTGACCGCGCGGGCGCGTTCGGCGGCGGGCGAAGTCAGCGCGGCAGGACCCGGTGCCGGGGCAGGAGCGGCAGGGGCGGCCTGCGCGCCGGGGGCCATGGCGGGGCCGGGCGTGGCACCCGCCCGAGCGGCAGGGTCGTTGGCCCCGGGCGCCCCGGGCGCGATGGGCCGGGCCTCGCCGAAATTCAGCACGGAGTTGCGGCTGAACCGGTCGATCCCGCGGCTGCGACGCTGCCGGATGGCGTCGAAATCCGAGGTGATCGACAGGCCCTGCTTTTGCGCGATGCGGCGGGCCATGCGCAATTCCCTGCCGGACAGCCCTTCGCGGCGGATCTGCTCGATCTCCCCAAGCGGGATTCTGTCGGCGAAGGCAGGGACGGGGGAAGGGGCGGGGACGGGGGCAGGGGCACGGGCGGGGACAGGGGCCTCCAGAGCCGGGGCGGCAGATCCCGCCGATGCCCGTTCGCTCCGGGCGGCGCGGGCGCGTGCTTCCGCGGCCAGCACGGCCTCGGCGGTCCGGGTGTTGAACGTCCTAGCCTTGGCTTTGGTGGTCACAAAGGGATCTTGCCTCTTTCAGGCTATCGAACAGATGCAACTGGCCATCCCTCAGCACCGCGGCCGAGCGGCAGAACTTCTCAAGCGTCCGAGGTTGGTGCGAGACACTCACGACCGTGGCGGTTTCCAGCCGCTCGCGCAGGATCGCCCCGGCGCGGCGGTTGAACTCGACATCGGTGGTCGCGGGCATGCCCTCGTCGATCAGGTCGATATCGAAGTCGAGCGCCAGCATCAGCGAATAGGGGAACCGCGCCCGCATGCCCTGGCTATAGGTGCCGACCGGCATGTCGTAATATTCGCCGATCCCGCACAGCCGGCGCGAGAACGCCTCGACATAGTCGGGGTCGAGCCCGGACAGCCGGGCGATATAACGGGCGTTCTCGGTGCCGCTGTGGCGGTTGACCACGCCGCCCATGAAGCCCAGCGGAAACGAGATCCGGCAATCGCGCTTGATCCGCCCCTCGTCGGGCTTCTCGATCCCCGCCATCATGTTGATCAGCGTGGTCTTGCCGGTGCCGTTCGGAGCCAGCACGCCCAGCGAATGGCCCAGCTCGATGCGGAACGAGACGCGCTCAAGGATCACCTTGCGCTGCTTGCCGGTCCAGTGGCCTTTGCTGACCTCGATGAACTCCAGCATGCCCCGATAGGCCGCGCGCCCAAAGGGGGCGACGGTCCAGAATTGTTTCCAGATCGAAGCGTAAAGGACGATCAGGGCCAGAATATTTCCGGCAGCCGGGGACGATCCCGGCTGCCGAAGCGGTCAGTCGCGCTTCTGCACACGCATCAGCTTGCCCGCGCCGATGGCCATCAGGGCGGCGGCGAAACTGAAGAGGGCGCCCATCTTGGCGGCTTCCTGCACGTCGATGCCGTCGAGCGTGATGCCCGAGTTGAAGGCGACCGACGCGATGAACAGCGACACCGTAAAGCCGATGGCCGCGACGCAGCCGACCACCAGCAGATCGGCGGTGCGCATGCCCTGCGGCAGGCCCAGCCGCAGCCCCCGCGCGGCAATCCAGCCGAAGACCAGCACCCCCACCGGCTTGCCGATCAGCAACCCGAGGAAGACCAGCCAGGTCGGCACCCCGATCGACGAGAACTCGACCCCCGCATTGCAGAGCCCGAAAAAGAACAGGACGATCTCGACCGGCACCTTCAGATTGTGCTCGATATGGTTCAGCAGGTCGGTCAGGTACTGCTCGGCCTCGGAGAAGATGCCGAAGGCGCGATCCGCATGCGGGATCGCGGGCACCACCGGCAACAGCCCCAGCGCCGGGTGCAGGCCTGCCTCCTGAAAGCCGAACCAGCTTGCCGCCCCGGCCAGCGCATAGGGCCAGACGTTCAGATAACGCCGCACCCAGCTCGAGACCGGCCGCATCTGCCGGCCCCGGTCCAGCCGCCGCGGCAGCCAGTTGAACAGTACGAACACCGCCAGCGCCGCCCCGCCCGACAGCAGAAGCCACAAGGGCTGCAGGTCGCCCGACGGATAGAAGACCGCAAGGATGATCAGCCCGGCCGCATCGTCGGCGATCGCCAGCAGCAGCAGGAACCGCACCGCCGGATGCCCGGCCCCGAAGACGATCCGGCCGACCAGATAGGAAAAGGCGATATCGGTCGCCGTCGGGATCGCCCAGCCGCGATGCACCGCATCGAAGGTGGTCGAGCCGAGGATCGCCGCCAGCCCCAGATAGACCGCGATCGGGCCAAGCATTCCGCCCAGCGTCGCGAAAAGCGGCGTTGCGGCTTTCCGCCCCCGCAACGAGCCGTTCCGGAGGATGATCGCCTCCCAGACCTCCTTGGCGGCGATGGCGAAGAAAAAGGCCATCAGCAGGTCGTTGACCAGATAATGCACGGTCAGGGTCCGGGTGACATGGCCCTCGACCTCATGCGCATGACCGATGAAAAAATCGTCGATCAGAACGTATTCGACGAAATCATGATACGAATTCGGGTGCAGATTGACCCAGACCAGTGCCGTGACGGCGCCTCCGATCAGCAACAGCGAATAGGCCGTCACGAAATTCCAGACTCGGTACATTCCCCCGTCATTCCCTTCCGTTCCGTTTGCCGTGGCTTAATCGAACCCTTTCCGATGGGCAACCTGCCCTGCGG